>CANRWA010000003.1 GCA_947643415.1 uncultured Clostridia bacterium
AGAAATGCAAGATTAGATGAATATAAAAGAGTAGAAACAATTATGAAACAGGTTCAACAAATGCATATTGACTGGCGGCCGGATATTTATAAATATAGCCAAACAGTGTTACCTTTAGAAGTATATGAGCAAGCAATTAATGATAAAACATTTTTTGTTGCAGAATATCAAGAGGACATAGTTGGTATTTTATTAATTGTATTTCGTCACATAGAAAGCCCAAACCAGATGACAAGAAATATTATTTTTGTTGATTCGATGGCAGTAGACGAAAAATATCGTGGGAAAGGAATAGGACACGCAATTTTTGATTTTCTTAAAGATTTAAGAAATGAAAAAAGATATGATGGGATTGAATTACAGGTAAACGCAAGAAATAAAGCTGCCTATGAAATGTATTTAAACTATGGATTCACTGATAAGTCCATTAATATGGAACTTCTATAATTCTAGTGTTCCATATGGAATGAACAAAAGTTGGAGAAAAATAATGAACAACAAAACAATAGATGTTAATTGTCTTTCTTTCGTAAGAGCAAAGAAAGAGAATATTGGTATAATGCTTGAAATAATTCATAGGTGTGTATTGGAAATCAATGCTGTGGATTATACACAAACTCAGGTGGAACATTTAGTTAAAGGTTTTTCCGAAGACTGGTTGGAAGACCTTATAAACACAAGGCATTATTATGAGGTCTGGTATCAAGGAATGCTCATCGCTTGTGGAGGTGTTAGTCGGGATTATAGTCAGGAAAGGCAAAGTTATTTAACTGCTGTCTTTGTTAATCCTGATTTCAATAAGAAAGGGATCGGAAGAAAATTAGTGGAATTTCTTGAAACAGACGAATGGTGTCTGGATAGTAAATTGATTGAAGTTCCATCTTCAAAAAGTTCCCATAAATTCTATTACAAATGTGGCTACCATTATCAAGATGAAACACCTGTTTTTAGGAGTGACGGGACAACGATAATGTATAAAGAAAAGTAATATTTAATTTGATAGAAAACTGAAGTAAGCAAAAAAATCAAGAGTTTAATGGGAGGCTGAGGCATTGCAGGAACAGAGGTTTACAGAAAAAGACTGGAAATTATTTAGGAGAAAGATTGCTGATTGGCAGGAATCTTATATGAACAGGCTTAATAGAGAATACATAGCCATATTAAGTGAAGATGCTAGTCCATCAGACAAGTTTTGGAAGTTGGATAAAAGAATCAAGGAAGACAAAAAGAATGCAGGGGTTCAGTTGCGTATGAGCAGGACTAATCTTATTTATAATATTATTTCACTGCTCAATGAGGGCGCAATTAGTTTTGGAGATTTAGAAGATTTTAGTGACGGATTAAAGGAGACCGTAGGTGCCTTTCTTGATAGGTAGTTTGGAGTAAATGAGTTTTTGGATTGGAATCCATTATGGTAAAATTTTTATATTTGGAGGGAATTGTTAATGGCTTTTAAATTAGACAGCGTTGTGCCTTGGGGCAGGAATCTGGAAGAATACAAATTGATGTTTGGCTTAGACGACAGTGATATATCAAAGAAAATTGCAGGCTTTGGGGATGGCCCTGCCTGCTTTAATTGTGAGATGACAAATGCGGGTGGTCATGTTGTATCCTTTGATCCTATCTATCAGTTTTCCAAAGAGGAAATTGAAAAGCGTATCGAAGAAGTCCGGATAACAGTCATGCAGCAAATGAAAGAAAATATGGACAATTATGTTTGGGCGCATATAAAGGGTTTGGACGAGCTGGAGCATATCCGCATGTCGGCTATGAAGAAATTTTTGTCTGATTACAACCAGGGTAAGAAGGAGGGGAGATATGTTTATCATGAGCTGCCAGACCGATTGCCATATGAATCAGAAAGTTTTGATATTGGCTTGAGTTCTCATTTTCTGTTGATGTATACATCTTTGGGGTATGATTTTCATATTCAATCCATAACAGAAATGTTGAGAGTATGCAAGGAGGTCAGAATATTTCCGATTGTCGATTTGGATGCGAATAAGACAGATTTAATCAAAGATGTGATAGATTATTTTCAGAAGGACTATGACGCTACGATAGTTACAACGGAGTATGAGTTCCAAAAGGGAGACAATAAATTGTTGATTATTAGAAAATAAAAATGAGTTTTTGGAGTGTAGGTATATGGAATGGAATTCAACATTATATGATAACAAACATGATTTTGTAGCGGAATATGGAAAGGGATTATTAGAATTTGTTCCTCGGAATCCAAAACAGTCAATATTGGATTTGGGGTGTGGAACAGGGAAATTGACTGCTCAATTAGCCGAATTGTGCAATGAAATTGTAGGTGTTGATGCTTCACAGAACATGGTGGATAAAGCGAAAGAAGAATTTAACAATATGGAATTTAAAGTATGCGATGCACTTGCTCTGCCTTTTGAAAAGGAATTTGATGTGGTTTTTTCCAATGCCGTATTTCACTGGATTAGTGATCATGATGCTTTGCTCAAAAGCATACATAGGGCTTTGAAACCTCAGGGGGTATTGGTGTGTGAGTTTGGTGCAAGTGGAAATATCGCAACGATTGAAAATGCTTTTGCAAAGGCTTGTAACAGTCTAGGATATGGCTATGAAGCTAAATTCAATTTCCCTGCGGCAGAGAATTTTGGTAAATTGCTAAAGAAGAATGGATTTGTTATTGACAGGATTTATGAATATGACCGACCAACTGTATTAAAGGATGGAGAACAGGGGTTGGAGAATTGGATGAAACAGTTCTTTGTCTCTGAATTTGAAGTGATGCCGGAATATATACAAGCTATGGTTTTTGAGAAAGTGGAAGGATTGACGAGAGATACTTTATGGAATGGGGCAGAATGGGTTGCGGATTATCGAAGATTAAGAGCAATCGCACATATATAGTTGTTTTCGATTTTATTTCTGATGAAAAAGGTGTGTACAGGAGGAATGACAGAATGGGCAGAATTGTTGTTTTAGTTGGCAGTATGCGGAAGGGTGGAAATACAGATTTACTTGCACAGGCGTTTGTAGAGGGAGCGAACAAAAATAATACAGTGGAGATAGTCTCTGTTGCTGATTACAAGGTAAATCCCTGCATTGGCTGTAATTCGTGTTTTACAAGGGAAGGAAACCAATGTTTTCAGAAAGACGATATGGCAGAAATTTATAAAAAGTTGAAGGTTGCGGATATGGTTGTAATTGCCTCCCCGGTTTATTTTTATGGAATCAGTGCAGAATTAAAGGCGATTATTGACCGATTACACACGCCTATGAGAAATGAATTTCGGGTGAAAAAGCTGGCATTGATGTTGGTGGGAGCAGCAACACTACCAGAATTATTTGACGCAATTAAATTGCAATATCAGCTTGTGCTTAATTTTTTTCATTTAGAGGATGCAGGCATGGTTCTTGTAAAAGGGGTTAAGGATATTGGAGATATTAAGAGAACAAAAGCATTGGAGGAGGCATATAATCTGGGAAATTCCATTAATTGCAAAATGCCTTGTTCTGTTAAGCAGGCAAAGGAGATAAATTCGGAACTGTTAAAGCATTTAGATAAATTACACACTACAGAGTTAGGTGTTGAACGGATAAAAAGGAATCTGTCTTTGGATACAGAGGATGTTGTTGTATGGTGTAAAGATAAAATTGGTTCAGCTCATGCCATTATTACAAGAAGAGGAAAAAACTGGTATATAACTGTAGATGATATTGTTATTACAGTAAATGCACATAGTTATACTATCATAACGGCACATAGGGAAAAGAAATAAGATAGAGGAAGATGTAGCTAAACTGAAAAAGTCAGGGGTAAAACAGATATATAGACATATTAAAATAAAGATGTTTTTTGTTTTGGACGAAAAAAGTCAATTTTTGCTTTGTTACATAGAAAATATATGATAAAATGAGCAAGAACCAATAAAAGAGAAAGCATTGGAGGAATGGATTTATGGCAAACACATACAAAGTTATAGATGAAAAGACGTGGGAAAGAGCTATGCACTGTATGATTTTTAGAAACAGTGTTGAGCCTGCATTTTGTGTGACTTTTGAAGTAGATATCACGAATTTCCTGCAGCAGATTAGGAAACAAAATTTTTCTTTTACACTTGCGTTTGTCTATGCGGTATGCAAATGTGCAAATGAGATTGAAGCATTCCGGTATCGTTTTTTAGATGGCAATATTGTTTTGTTTGATAAAATTGATACCGCTTTTACATACTTGAACAAAGATACAGAATTATTTAAAGTGGTTAATGTTCCGATGCAGGATACAATGAAAGAATATGTGGAATTGGCAACACAAATCGCAGAAGAGCAAAAAGAATATTTTACTGGACCGCTTGGCAATGATGTATTTCAATGTTCGCCTATGCCATGGGTAACATATACCCATATTTCCCATACCAATTCCGGCAAGAAGGATAATGCAACACCATTGTTTGACTGGGGGAAATATTACGTGAAGGACGGACGAGTTATGATGCCGGTGTCGGTTCAGGCACATCATTCTTTTGTAGATGGCATACATATCGGGAAATTTGTTGATAAATTGCAGAAATATATGGATGATATTTTGATAGTTGGGAATAATTTGTAATAATTAGTACCCGAATAAAATGATTTAAGAAAGGAATAAATTATATGTTCAATTTAGAAGAAGGATATGATTTGAATTATAATAAAATATGTGTCGATTCAAAGTGGAATGAAAGTGAAAAAAAAGAGTTGTTAATGCATACGATTCATGCATATCCAGCCAAATTTCCATCATTTATTGCATCAAAAGCATTTGAATATGCCATAAGCGAAGGAGTTAAGATAAACAAGGTTGCAGATATTTTTTGCGGCTGTGGAACGGTGGCACTTGAGGCTAAAATACATAATTATGATTTTTGGGGATGTGATATAAATCCAGTGGCGACTTTGATTGCAAAAACAAAAAGCTGTGACTATAATCTTGATGAATTGGAGAAATATTTTAAGGATATTAAAAAGATTGTTGGTACAATGAAATTTGGACAACAAGAATATTACAATGCAAATAAAAGATTGCAATATTGGTTTACTCCTAATAATTATACAGAATTATTAAAGCTGCATTCTGCCATTGGGGTGGCAGTCGACAATGAAAAGTATAGAGAGGCCTTTGAATGTATTTTTTCTGCAATTTTGAAAGCATGTTCCAAATGGCTGACAAAATCAATTAAGCCTCAGGTTGATCCGAATAAGAAAGAAATAAATGTTGAGCAATGCTTTGACAGGCAGTATAGAAAATTTTTGAAATCAATAAAAGAATTAGAACATAGTAGTAGTACTATTGAAGTAAGATGTCAAAATTTTTTGACGTGCCAAAAGTTGCCAGAAGTTGATTTGTTAATAACCAGTCCACCATATGTTACTTCTTATGAGTATGCGGATTTGCACCAATTATCCTCGCTATGGTTAGGATATACAGATGACTATAGGAAACTGCGAAAGGGTTCAATAGGGAGTATATATTATAGTGATGAAATAGACATAGAATTATCAGAACTGAATGATACAGGAAAAGAAATTATTGCTTCATTGAAAAAGAGTCCTTGCCCAAATTCGAGAATTAAGTCTATTGCTAGATATTATCTTGATATGCAGAATGCTATTAAAAGAAGTTATTCAATGCTGAATAATGGGGGGATGATTTTTTTGGTTATAGGTGATACAGAGTATAAAGGAGTTAAAATATTAAATTCCAGACATCTGGTAGAAGCACTAAAAACGGAGGGATTTAAGGGAATAAAAATAGGGAAACGTACTATTTCTAGGGGATTGTGTGTGCCGTTTAGGGATAGTGAAGGTAAATTTTCAAAAGACAAGGATAAAAAGAAGATATATCATGAGGAATTTATTATTAGTGGGAGGTGTTGGAAGTGAATCTAGAATTAATGGGGAAAAAGGTTGATGATATTGAGGTAACGATTAGTAGTAGAATAATTGAACTTTTTTCTGCGGGTTTATATTCAAGTCCCAATAAAGCATTTGAGGAATTGATATGTAATTCTTATGATGCTTTTGCTAGTAAGGTGGCGGTATACAGTCCTGATGATCCAACGGTTTCTGATTCTTATATTTGGATTTGTGATAATGGAGAGGGCTTAGATGCAAATGAATTAAAGCAATTATGGAAAATAGGTGATTCGTTAAAGCGAAAAAATAGTGACAGGGATAAAAGGCGTTTGCAGATTGGACAATTTGGAATAGGGAAATTGTCAACATATATTCTAGCAAGAAAACTAACATACATATCAAAAAAAGATAATAGATATATGTTAGCAACGATGGATTATAATTTGATAAATGATGATAACAATGGAATAAAAATTGATGAAAGGGAAGTTAGTGAGAAAGAAGCAAGACAGATAGCAGATGAATTCATTAAATCTCGGTTATTGAATTTTGATCTGTTTGGCGCTGATGCATCAGAAACATGGACAATAAGTTTAATGACAGAGCTAAAACCGAAGGCATCGGAAATTCAACAGGGAAGATTGAAATGGCTTTTAAGTACAGCATTACCATTAAATCCTGGGTTTGATTTAAAGTTTAACGGAGTTAATATTGAGTCTTCAAAAATCAAAAAACCAATAATTCAGAAATGGATTGTAGGAAAAGATGATGAAACTTTAGAGAAAATCAAGGGCTCATCTTATCGGGTGGAAGTAGACGAATACGAGGGAGAAAAGTATTATGTCGATTTTGAAAATCTAAGGGGAGTTAATGGTGAATTTGTTTTATATGAAGATTCGTTGGTTGAGGGAAAGTCTTCAAAGTATGGAAGGAGTCATGGTATATTTTTAAATATTAGAGGTCGATTGATAAATTTAGATGATCCACTTTTAGGAATGGATGCCTTTTCGCATGGTGTTTTTAACCGGACTAGGATTATTATAAATGCAGATGAATTAGATAGTAATTTAACATCTACGAGAGAGGCTGTTAAGGATTCTATTCCATTAAAACAATTAAAGGAATATATAAAGAAAAAATTTAATAATGAAGTAAGAAAATATTATTTTGAACAAGAAAGGAAGGCGACACAAGAAAAGTCCATTTCATACAGATTATCCCAAACGGCATATACAACATCTAAGAGACCTATATATAATTTTATACATAAGTATTATGATGAAAAAATAATAAATCCTTTATTGATAGAAAAACCAGAAGATAACCAAAGGGAGGAACTTTTAAAGTTATATGAGAGAAATTTAGAAACGGGGGAGCAAATTATTGAAAAGATTAAGTATGATTATAAAGCGATTGAAGAACCAATTGCAAAATTAGACTTGGCATCGCAAACACTTTGGATAAATGAGTCGCATCCGTATGTGGCAAATTATAGAGATGGAAATAATAATCTAATTCCATTAGAAAGCATGATTGTAACGGAGGTTTTGACGGAGGCTCATTTATATGAACTTTCCTTGGATGAAAGTGTGGTAAATGAGATAATTAGAAGAAGAGATAGTACTCTTCGACAGTTAGCTTTATCAGATAAGATGGGGATTCCAGCTGCGGCTATGTTTTTAAAAGATTCCTTAAGTAATGCTGATGGTTTAGAAGATGCTGTAGCACGAGTATTAACGGTTTTTGGATTTGAAGTAACAACTATTGGTGGCAAGGGTGAACCAGATGGAAAGGCTGAAGCTTGTTTAGGGTTTAGTAATGAAGGAAAAAAGAGAAGTTATTCATTAACTTATGATGCGAAAAGTACATCAAAAAATAAAATTGCAGCAGTTACTGCACATTTATCTGGATTACGTAGACATAGGGAAAAATACAATGCCGATTTTAGCTTGGAAGTTGCAATTGATTATCAAGGTTCAGAGGATGAGATGAGTGCGATTTCTGTCGAGGCGAGAAATGAAAAAGTCACAATGATGACAGCCAAAGATTTGATAAAATTGCTTTTATTGATTACTCCTAAGCAAATTGGATTAGATAAGTTGCGTGAATTATTTGAAACTTGTTACACTCCTATGGAGGTTCATCAGTGGGTAGAGGGGATTGAAAAGGTGCAAGTAGAAAAACCGCCATATTTTGAATTGATAGATATAATATATGATTTGCAAAGAAATGACACCGAAGCCCCTGAAGTAAATCTTGTGAGATATCAATTAAAAAACAAAATGGGAATAAATTATTCTATACAACAAGTTCAGGAATGGCTGCTTTTGCTTTCAAATTTAGTTCCAGGTAGCGTGACACTTGATGGAAATCTTGTAGGTGTACAAGCTAGTGCACAGATTATAAAAGAACGGGTGCATAAAGCTATAAGTGATATGCCGATTGGGATGCAACCTTTATATGATGAAATTTTTAAGTTAGGTTAGTGGAATATGTTGACAAATTTATCAGTTCAAGAGCTAATATTGCTGATTGTGTTTGTTGAAGTGTTTTGATATAGTCATCAGGGGCATTTAATGCTTTTAGATATGAAATGATTTTATCTATATCTGCAAAAAGTTGGGAGTATGATATTTCATCATGCATAAAGATCACCTCAAAAAGTATTTTGAGTTAGTATATTCAGTTTAGAAACATTTATGCAGGAAAATTTTAATAAAAAGCATTGCATATACTATTCGATTTGGGTATCATATAAGTGTAAAAAGTAAGTTTTGTATTGATAGGAATATTGAAAACGTAAACAGAAAGGACTGATTCTATGGCGGTAGCATTAAAAGAAGATTACCAGAAAGCTTTGGACGAACAGAAAAAGGAAGTCCGAGAACTTGTGATGGCTGGGTTAGAACAGATAAAAGAAGGAAAGACAAAAGACTTTAATACTGTATGTGACAGATTGGAGAAGAAATACAGAGATGAGGCAATATCAAATTAGGATTACGGAGTTGGCAGAGGAAGATTTGGAAAATGCTGGAGATTACATTGCCTATGAATTGAAAAATCCGTCTGTAGCTGAAAATACAGTAAGTGGGATTCGTGCAAAGATAAATTCTCTGGTAAACTTTCCGGAGAGGAATGAATTGGACGAAGATGGGTTACTGGCTGGGTTGGGTGTCCGAAAAGATTATTATCGCAATTATAAGATTTATTATGTGATAGAGGAGAACACCATTTACATAGTTAGAATTTTGCGTATGTTGGTTGATAGTAAAGCGTGGTTGAATCGCACATTTGGAGTGTACAGTTAATTGATACCATGTGATACCCATATGATACCTGTTCACTGTGAAACTCAAAATAATATGGAAAATATGCGAAATAAACGGTATAAAATAGTAAGAAATACGCCTAAGGATGAACAAATAAGTTAATTTTTAGGGAGTTCGAATAGCGGACATTTGGACTGGAAAGTGCGAAAAATCAGTACTTTTCAGTCTTTTTTTCCTTTCGTGAGATTGTTTTGAGATTCATATTTGGACACTTTCTATATATTCCACGAAGCTGAATTTTAAAACTAAACCCGGTATGCAAAAGTAAATTCTACAACCCCCTTAAAAGTTTTGAATTTTTTAAAGTTTTTTGTGCACCATCATTTTTTATAATAAAATAAGATAAACTTCATAATCCAGGCATACAGACAGACCTCTAGAAACTGCCTTTTTTAAGACTAATTCCTATCGGTCTGTGGTACCGATGTAGAAGTTGTCCGGATATGGTGTCCATAAATTTGACTGTTTTAATGTTTCAGCAGCTTCGGTGTCAGCATTACATCATCTGATGCAATATACCGGAGCTGCAGTGCCATAATGGATTTTTCATCATATATTCTGCATACCTCAAGATAAGGCGTACTGCTATTTAATGCTTTTCTGGGTGCATTATTGATGTGGTCCACACATTTATGGATATCTCATTGCGTAAGTGTATCAAAAACGGCTCCTTTTGGAAGGATCATGCGGAGCATGGTATGTACGTTTTCAATGCCTCCTTTTAGATTGCTCCGCATGGGGTCACAGTAATAGATACTTGTTCTGGCAGTTCCATCCGATGCCATTTCCAAAGCATACGGATTTCCAAATTCAGCCCCTCTGTCCGTGAGAATCACAAGAAAGAGGCAGAAAAAATCAAAAGATCTGCCAAGCTTTGTCTGAAGGCAGTCGAAAACTGCCCTGACAGTTCCGGGGGTACAGCGGAAAAGCAGATGTGCAGGAAACAATTCTGTTTTCGGGAAATAAAATGTCAGGATGCACTTATTGGATCCCCTTGCTGATTTAACGGTATCCATTTCCACAAAATCTAGTTTATTCGAATGGCTTGTCCTGAAATCCGTATATGTCCGGCTAACGAACACGCTTCTGTCCTAGATCTGGGTGTTATGTACCTTATGGGACTTGAACTTTACTTTCCTTTTGAGGTCTATATTTCTTGCCAGCAGCACTCCCTTGTCGATGTAGTTGTATAAGGTGCTGACAGAAATTCCTAGTTCAGGATGGTTTGTAAGAATCATATAGGGAGACTGTCCCTGAAGAATTAACGGCTTCACAACCGCATCGATGGCATGAAGCTGCTTCCTTTGTAAGGGAAATATCTTCGCGGGAAGCAGAGAGGTGTTCCGTGTACATTCTGTGGGCAGCCCTAGCACTGTAATCATATTTGGTTGAAATGGGGGATTTATTCCTTGGCTTATCACAGCTTTCGCATACGAAAGGCGTCCTGCTGATATGCGGACAACGTTCCGGTTAAAAGTCATCACAGGCTTTATTGCAGATACGGCACGAGCGACAGCTGATGTCACATAAAAGATTTTTTTGAAGGCATTTGTTTTGCGGCAGCGAAACTTATGGATGCAGAAGTTATGGGGATTGTTAAAGCTGCCTTTCTTCCAAGTCTTTGCAATCCTGTTACGAAAGCCCTCATCAGAAATGGTAGATGGATCCCTGCACAGGTATCTAGAAACAGCCCGGAAAGATTTATTTTCATCCAGTGGCTGTTCAATGTAGAGCCTGGCCTCCAAAGTAAGGTGTTTGTGGTTACCTGGTATTAATTTAGACATGGTGTGTATCTCCTGTTTGTCATCACCACATTCGGACAACTAAAACACTATACGATCATTATCAAAGATATGCAACAGTAAATCCTACTTATTCAGAAGTAAATCCTATATTAAATAATCAGAATAGGATCTTGAAAAATAATTCTGATATTTTGCAGAATGCCTATTTATTGATTGCGATTTACCATCAAAAATGTTACAGTATTTATATCAAGATATGTGATAATCAGATGGAGGCGATGGAAATGGGACAGTCTACAATTAGTGTATATTTGGATGATTCCATTAAAAAACAGTTTGACAGCTTGTGTGCAGAGTATGGTATGTCTGTATCCACAGCGTTTAATATTTATGCACGGACAGTTGTAAGGCAGAGAAAAATTCCTTTTGAGATTACGGCGGAAAATGATCCCTTTTATAGTGAATCAAATGCGAGAATCCTAAAGGAATCCATAGAGCAGATGGAACAGCACCCGGAGCGAAATGTTGTAAAAGCACTGGAAGAACTGGAGGAACTTGCGGATGGCTGATATTTTATTCTCAGAACGGGCATGGGAAGAATTCCAATATTGGATGGGGCAGGATAAAAAAACTGTTAAGAGTATTACGGCACTATTAAAGGATATAAGCAGAAGTTCTTTTGAGGGGATTGGAAAGCTGGAGCCGCTGATTGGAGAAAAATGATGCCAGCATCATCGGAAGTGGAGCAGACTCATTAACGGAACAGAACGACTGGTGTATTCCGTGGATGACCGTGGTGTAAATGTATATTAGTGCAAGGGGCACTACGATGATAAGTAGTTTTTAATGGTAGGAGAGAATAGAAACAGGTAAGCCATTGTGGGTAATGAAAATCCATGATGACTAATTTTTTGAAAGAATAGGGTAGTCTGGCTGGAGTAAAAATTTTCCGGCAGGCTGCTTTTTTATTTTTTGGAGGGCAATATGGCAGAAATCAAATTTATTTTTGCTTTTGAACAAGACAGAATCATACCAGATGGATTTCACGAGGGATGGCAGACAGGGGGAATGGTGAGTTTTACAAGGATTGCGTTCAGCCTCTGGAACGGATATGTAGAACGGGGGGTGGAAGGTATGTCAGCACCCTATGAAATATTTGATTGTGTAACTACGCCCCGTATTTTTATGAAGCGATACGCTTACGTTATCCTGGACATCAGCCAGGACGGATACAAAGAAGTCCTGATCATTGAAATCGGGGAAAATGAAAGTGCAAAATACCGGCTCTCCATTCTGAACGGATTAAAAAACAGAGGTGTATCGTCCGTCAGGTACGAAATACGATGAAATATGTGGCTGACAAAGACAGAAAACCCTTCATGGCAGACCTGAAAAGATCTATCAGTCACCGACAGAGGAAAAGGCCCTGGAAGCATTAGAACGGGTAATCGAAAAATGGAGTACAAAATATCCAAACTCCATGAAGAGCTGGAAACAGAACGTGGATGCCATATCCCCGTTCTTCAGATTTTCAAACAATATACGGAAGGTCATTTATATTACTAACGCGATCAAAAGCCTGAATGCAACTTAGCTCAACGGCGCCAATTTGAAACGGGTTCAAATTGGCGCCGTTGAGCTACCGTAAGTTAAACCGTCATTCCCAGCGATACAGCCTTGTTAAAAGCACTGTATCTGTCCACTTTTGAGGCGACAAAGAAATGGACCATGCCACTCAGAAACTGGGGACAAGTCTATGAGGCGTTAAGCATTATGTATGAAGGACGGCTGCCTGTATAAATTCTGAAAAAGCCTGATTCACAGGCGGAATTTTCCGCCTGCCCTTGACATGCTCCGGCATGTACTGGTATAAATAAAGCAGGTGCTGGAACCCTGGCAAAGAGATTTCAGCACCCAAATTATCATAGAAGATTAGTATTTACAGACTTTTCTTCACACATTCACAAAAAGAGAGAGAATAAAAGTTATTTGTCAATGGTACTTTTTAAAACAGCAACGGAAGTATGGTAAATCAATTTTGAAATTTCCATTGGGGATTCTTTCATTTCGCTATTTATCCAGTTTTGGACAACACTGATGCATCCGGAAATCAGATATTGAAAACGATAATCCGACGTGTCATCCTCCTTGATGTTCAATGATTTTGCCGTGTTCCGCAGAAATTCTATGGTTTCCTGTATCATATCGGATGGGAAACTATCATCCACACTGTTATTTAATAGCAGTTTATAGATCTCACAATTGTTCTGCATATGGCAGAGCAGGCGGTATAGTGGTTCAATTTGGAAAGTCTCTTCACCAACTGCAATTTCCTGCATGCATTGTTTACTTCTTTGTAATGTTTCCTGTTCCAATTCAGTCAGGACATCTCTTACATTATTATAATATTTGTAAAATGTGGAACGGTTTAATTCAGCAGCCTCGCAAAGTTCCGTAACGGAAATCTGGTAAATCGTTTTTTTCTGGAGCAGGGCAATCAGCCCATCTTTAACCAGCATTTTTGTCAGGCGTGTTCGTTGGTTTTCTTTTTTATTCATCTTACTTCCTCCTTGCCATGTCATATACAAAATTGTAGTATTCTTTATTTTCTGCAACAAAACAGAATAGAATTGTTGGTTTCAAATCGTTATATAAAAAACTGTTGATTGTAAAAACAACATACTGTTGCTATAATGACATTATATTTTATTCTGAAGTATTTGTCAAAAGGTAAGGAGACGGATTATGAAAAAACTTGCAGACTGGATTGTGGATAAAAAAGGACTTATTTTTCTCTTTGTGGCGATACTTACTGTTGCTGCTGTGCTTGGGATTTTTAAGACCAATATCAACTATGATATGTCAAAGTACCTGCCATCCGATTCTTCTGTTAAACAAGGAATGGAACTGATGGCAGAGGAATATGGTGATATGTCAGCGATCACAGTCATGTTTGACGATTTGTCGGAAAAGGAGCAGACAGAGCGGAAAACGGAACTGGAAAGTTTGGAACATGTGAAAAATGTAATCTATTTGCAGGATGATGAGGCATACCAGAAAAAGAATCATTCTAAATATATGATTAATGTGTCTGCGAATACATATTCGGAAGAAGCGAGAAAGGTACTGCAGAGTATCAAGGATACCTATGGTGATTCGGCATATTTGTGCGGTGCTGTTGTTGACAATGATATGATGGTAAACACATTATTGGAAGAAATACCGGTGATTGCCGTGATTGCCGTTGTTATTATTTTTGCAATCTTGTTTTTGCTTTGTAATTCGTGGGTGGAACCGATTTTATATATGTGTTGTATTGGCATTGCAATTATACTGAATATGGGAAGTAACGTGTTTCTTCCTTCCGTGTCTTTTATGACTTTTGCGGTAGGGGCATTACTGCAAATGGGATTATCTATGGATTATTCCATTATGCTGATGAACCGCTATAATCAGGAAAAAAAGAAGCAGGCAGACTCTGTGCTATCTATGAAAAAAGCTTTGACTAATGCGTTTAGCGCTATTACCAGCAGCTCTGTGACAACGATCGTGGGACTTTTAGTTTTGCTGTTTATGAGTTTTAAGATTGGACAGGATATGGGGATTGTGCTGGCAAAGGGGGTATTTATCAGCCTTCTCTGTATCTTTACTGTCCTGCCGGGACTGGTAGTAGTCTTTGATAAGGCAATGGCAAAGACACATAAAAAATCATTGGAATTTAATATGAAACCGCTGATGCGTTTTGCTGGGAAAATCCGTTTTGTGTCGGTACCATTGGTTATACTTGTAACAATAGCAGCGGTATTTTTAAAAAACGGCATGGAAATTATTTATGTTAAAACCTTTGACAATCCGGATCAGACGAAAATTGAGGAAGCCTTTGGGATGGATAACCAGACGGTATTATTGTATGACAGGAAAGAAAATCCGGAACATATAGCGGAGTATATTGACTGGCTGGAGGAGAGGGAAGATGTCAATTCGGTACAGGATTATTCTAATACGATTGGGAAGTCCTATACATATAAGGAATTGACAAAAGACATGGATATATCCTTGGAACAGGCAAAAATGTTATACCAGATGTACAGGGATAACCACAATTCATCAGATTATAAGAAGATTACCATGTATCAACTGATATGTTATATGGATAAGAATGTTGCAGGAAATCCGGCTTATGCGGAGTTTATGGATAAAGATCAGATCGAACAGATCCATGATGCCAGAAAAGAACTGGAAGATGGCAAAGATAAAATGAAAGATGGCAGGAAAGAGTTAAAAGATGCCAGAAAAGAACTGGAAGATGGAGAAGAAGAACTGTCTGAGGGGGAAAAAAAGATTGCAGATGGGAAAAAAGAGATTGCAAAAAATGAGAAAAAACTGAAGGACAGCGAGAGGACAATAACAAAAAATGAGAAAAAACTGGCAGATAGTGAAAAGCTTATTATAAAAAATGAAAAGAAATTGAAAAAAAGCGAGAAAAAGCTTGCAGCAGGGGAAAAGCAGATTGTAAAGGCAGAAAAGGAAATGACAGCCAATGAGAAAAAATTGGCGGGGGGAGAGAAAAAATTAAGAGAAGCAGAAGAACAGATGCAGCTTGCCGGAATGACGGAGGAGATGATTGCAGCGCAGCTTGGCAGCCAGAAAACAGAACTCCAAACCGCAAGGCAGCAGTTGGAGGCAGGGAAGAAGCAGCTGCAGAAGGAAAAGACAAAATTGGTAAATGCCAGAAAACAGTTGGAGGGAGGGAAGAAAAAGCTGGCAAAAGGCAGAAAACAGTTAGAGGCAGGGAAGAAAAAGCTGGCGAAAGGCAGGAAACAACTGGAGAATGGCAAGAAAGAGCTGGGAAAGGCAAAAAAACAGTTAGAAGATGCAGAAGAAGAAATAAAAGATGGAAAAGAGGAACTGAAAGATGGTTGGAAAAAGTATAACGATGGAAAAAAAGAACTGGATGACAGCCTGAAAATTTATGAAACCCCGATGACAGCAGAGGAACTGGCAGATGAGATGGATGAAAATGTGGAAGATGTCAGGGATATGCTGAAAATACGCAGGATGTCTATGCTGGATGTGGAACAGGATACGATGACGCTGGAAGAGTTCCTTACGTTTATCACAGATGAAATTTTGCCCAATAAAACATATTCTGCAGCTATTGATGAGGATATGCGTTCGGAAATTGAAGATGGGGAAACGCAGATTCGGGAAAACCGTGAACTAATGCTCGGCAAAAAATATAACCGCATGATTATATCCACAAAGTATCCTTCTGAGGGGAATGCCACTTTTGCCTGTATGGGAGAACTTAAGAAAAAGGCAAAAGGATTTGACCAGAGGGCATATTTTGTTGGAGATTCTGCTATGGGGTATGAGATGGATGAGGGATTTACGGATGAGCTGAATTTTGTGACGCTTCTGACGATAATTGCAATTCTGCTTGTTGTATTGGTTACATTTCGCTCTTTTGTCAGTTCTGCTGCATTAGTGGCGATTATTCAGGCGGCAGTATTTATTACAACGGCTATTGTGACCCTGCAAGGTTACAGCACCAATTATGTTGCCCTGATTTTGGTGCAGTGTATTTTGATGGGGGCAACGATTGACTATGGGATTCTTTTATTTGATAATTATAGGGAAATGCGGTTAAAGCTGGACAAAGAAAAGGCATTGGGAGAAGCGATGAACCGGTCGATTAAAACGGTGCTGACATCTTCGTTGATTCTTATCAGTACCTTTTTGACTGTTAGTGTCATCATGACACAGGAGATTATTGCACAGACCTGCCTGATGATTGCATATGGGGCAATTTGTTCCGTGCTGATGGTAATGTTTATTCTTCCAGCGGTATTGTTATTGTTAGACCGTGTTATTATCCGGAAAAAGAAAGGAGAACAGCCATGAGAAAAATTATTTGTATTGGAAGGCAGTTTGGAAGCGGAGGGCATAATATGGCACATGCTTTAGCAGAACGCCTTGCCATACCATATTATGATAAGAAAATTCTGGAAGATGCAGTACTAAAGAGCGGGATGAGAGAAGAGGTTATGAAAAAAGCCGAGGAACAACTGCCAAATGCATTGCTGCATTCCATCTATTATGAGGGAAACTCCACAGAATATTATGGAAAGAGTGCCAATGAAATACTATATATGGCACAGAGGCAGGTTATTCTGGAATATGCAGAGAAAAGTGACTGTATTATTGTAGGAAGATGTGCAGATGTGATTTTGAAGGAATATCAGGAATATGCCGTAAAAAGTATCTTTGTGACAGCACCGATGGAGCATCGGATAGCAACGACAATGAAAAAGGATAATCTGGAAGAAAAGGCAGCAGCAGCTCTTATCAGAAAATCTGATAAAAAACGCAGTGCGTATTATGCTTATCATACCGGCAGGGATTGGGGGAAAGCTTCAGATTATGATTTCTGTGTCAATACAGCAACAACCGGAATGCAAACATTAGTGGATTTGTGTGAAGAAATTTATCGGAGAATGGGATAGGAAAACAATAAAGCGGGAAAATAGGGAATGCGAAATTTCTTGTTCTCTTTTTTGATGTAGGTACTATAAAGGCTGAAAATTGGATAAGTTCTCTCCGCAACACTTTTTCGGGGGATATTCCCACATTTAACACACCGCCAATGTGTACCTCTAACGGAGCGTTATAGCTTATGATGGCATTATCAAGAGAAGGAGGGCTGGCGAGGTGAGGACAGTAAAGGAAATTTCAAATATCACAGGTATCAGCGTGCGCACGCTTCACTATTATGATGAGATTGGTTTAACAGGACAGAGATGGAAGAAATGTTCCAGGCAATGGTAGGGCATATGCCGGAAGAAATCAAAAAAACAGCCATAGATGAATTTGGTGGGATGGAACAGTGGAAGGAGCATTATATTAAAGCTGTTTCCAGTCAAGATATGCAGAAACGTTATCAGAAAATGGTGGAGTGTTTTGGCAGAAAGGAAGAGTATCTTGCTACTGTAAAAAATCCAATTAGTAAAGAGGTTGCGGGGAGCTACCAGAAACGCATGGATGCTATTTAAGAGAAATTAGCCGATAAACGAGAATATCCTGCAGATTCTTTTGAAGTAAGAGAAGTTATTGGAGAATACGGTTTTATTATGAAACAGCTTTGCCAGATGAAAGATGAAAAGGAAATGCTGCTTTCACTTGCACAGACTTACCGTAATGAACAAATCAGAGCGAATATAGATGAAAAATATGGTGCTGGGGCAGCACAATTCTTTATGCAGGCCATAGAAACATTTTACAGGTAATGAATAACTTCGTGGGTTTCTAACTGTGTTTCATGAATGTCTTCCCCGATGCTGCAGTTCGGAGTGATTCGTACCAGATGGTAATGGTATGCGCCGTTGAGCTAACTCTGCGCCTGTAAAGTTTGGATGTTCCCTCCACGGAATGTTACTGGAGTCTTTTGTGGCAGCAGGGGTGACTAATTTCCCATTGTTAAAGGGTTCAAACGTATTCATACTGGCCTCGGTTACGGATTTGTTTGTAAACGGTAAAGTCTGTGCTTTGCGGATTCGGTTCTGGAGATGGAATTTATGGGGCGTCAAACCTAAGTTTCTTTTACATTTGCGGATAAGGTAATATTTGCTGACATATAAATCTCTGGCAAGACTGTCCAGTGGCAAAGAATCTGAAAAATAATTCATCAGTCTGTCACAGAGGGAAATGATGTAATGCTGTGCATGGTTGTGGGAAGAAAAATTTTTATTTATGTGTTCGGACAGCACAAAATCAATTGGATATTGAGTGAAACGGAAGTATTTCATTGGCAGTTCTCCTTACAGTTTTGTGTTTCAGATAGATAGTTTTCGCCCCAGTCGCACAAGGCATCCAGTATGGGGGCAAGTGTTTTCCCATATTCTGTGAGGCTGTATTCCGTCTTTGGCGGTACGACAGGATAGACCACACGGTTGATCAGGCCGTCCTTTTCCAGTTCTCTTAATTGCTGGGCAAGCATTTTATCCGTTGCCTTTGGCATTTTGCGGTGCAATTCGCTGTACCGCAGGGTATTGTTCATCAGATGCCATAATATGACTGCTTTGTATTTGCCTCCAATCAGGGAGATTGTTGCCTCCACAGGGCAGGTAAATCCGCTGCATGGTTTTGTCATGTTCTCGCTCTTTTCTTTTTGGGAAGTATATACCCAAAAAGTGCATTCTTGTCTATTTATCTGTTTCTGCTATCATTATACTATGACCGGTCAAATTTTCAAGAAGGAAAGGAAGGATACGAAAATGTCAGTATTAGATACAGCAAAGGCACGTTCTTCTGTCCGTGCCTATACAGGGCAGGCAGTGGAGGAAGAAAAGCTGCAAAAGATTTTAGAGACTGCCCATGCAGCGCCAACAGCGGCAAACAGGCAGCCGGTACGGCTGGTGGTTGTGAGGAGCAGGGAGGGACTGTCGGCAGTTTCAGAATCGGCAAATATTTATGGCGCCCCGGTAGCGGTTGTGGTATGTGCAGATAAAAGTAAGGCATGGAAACGCCCATTTGACGGCATGGTAACCACAGATATTGATGCCTCCATTCTGACTGACCACATGATGCTTATGGCGACGGAGCTGGGACTTGGCAGCGTATGGATCTGCTATTTTAAGCCAGATGTATTGAAACAGGGGTTAGATCTGCCGGAAAATCTGGAGCCGGTAAATATCCTTGCATTAGGATATTCAGCAGAACCGGGGGCAGACAAAGACAGGCACAGCCAGACGAGAATACCGATGGATGAGTTAGTGCAGTACAAATAAGATAAAACGAAAAAAATATGAACAGGCTGAAATTATTCTAAGGAAAGGACATACCTTGAGAATAAAGTTTCAGCCTATTCTTGTAGGGCTGATGTTTCTTAGTCAGCCCTTTTATATGGATTTACATAATCCGGGCAGAGGTATTTTTCGCTCCACTCAAACATGGTTTCCAGTACAGGAAGGAAACTATGACCTAACTTCGTTAGGGTATATTCCACTTTAGGCGGTATTTCTTCATATATTTTTCTATGGATAAATCCGTCCTGTTCCAGTTCACGGAGCTGTTTTGTCAGGGTGGATTGTGTAATGCCGTCTAAACGTCTCATAAGTTCCCCAAACCGTTGTACTTTGTAAAAAGATATATACCATAAAATCAGGATTTTCCATTTTCCCGCAATATAGGACTGGAGCCTGCTCATTGGCTCACAACGGGCAAGCTGTTTTTCTTCACTGAATTTGTTGTCTGCCATTCTTCTCACCTCACCATTAGTATAGGATACACCGTATAAAAAAACAAGAACTGACTTTTTTGCTACTAAGTACGAAAAAAGGTACTATCACTAAGAAAAGACAGGACTTGTGGAGCCCTCCCCAGTTTGTGTAACCTTATATGTAGAGCGGTATTTACCATCTTGTGAAAGCATTGGCTCTTTTGCAAGGATTACAGATATTGGGCCAAAATCCGATGAAGAATTGCAGCGGTTAAAAAGTGCAGGGTTTGACGGACTGACGATAGGCATGGAAACGGCTGATGAGGAGGCACTGCAGTTTATGAATAAGGGCTATGGGAAAAAAGACATTCTGGTGCAGTGCGGGCGTCTGGAACAGGCAGGCATATCCTATCAATTTTTCTATCTGGTTGGCATATCAGGGAAAGGCAGGGGAGCAGAGGGGGCAAAGGCTACCGCAGAGGTCTGTAACCAGCTGCACCCAAAACTGGTTGGCGCCAATATGCTGACAATCTATCCGGACTCTGAATTATATCAGGAGATCAGGAAAGGAAACTGGCAGCGGTCGGGCGAAAAAGAAAAGTACATGGAAATGAAAACTCTGGTTGAACACCTTGCCATAGAGACGGAATTTGCAGCAATGGGAGCCTCCAATGCGGTACAGTTGTATGGGGTTCTTCCAAGGGATAAAACAAAGCTGCTGGCTGTTCTGGATGAGATTACGGGCAGTGTGGATGAGAAAGAGCTGGAGCATTACCGCAAAAATCTCCGGCATTTGTAAAGGGGAAAATTTGATTAAGGAGTAACTTTGTGGAATAAGTTGCTCCTTATTATTTGTTTTATTCTTTCTTTATGCCCAAAAATATGTTATAATACAATAAAATATATGAAAGCATACAGGAGGATTCATGGAGAAAAATTCATTGCAAATAGGTGAACGCCTGAAAGAGATACGGAAAACAAAGGGGTTGACTTTGGATGCCGTATCGGAGATGACAGATGTAAGCAAACCCATGTTAGGACAGATTGAGCGGGGGCAGTCTTCCCCTACGATCAATACCCTGTGGAAGATTTCAAACGGATTAAAGATACCATTATCATTTTTCTGCAAACAGAGGGAAACGGAGTACATGGTTGCAGGGCTTACGGATCAGGAACTGGTTACGGAGGAAAATGGAAGTATGAGGGCATATGCGCTGTTCCCTTTTGATCCGATAAGGAATGTGGAAGTGTTTTATATTGAGTTCGACGCAGGAGTGCAGCATGATTCCGTGCCTCATGTGGAGGGCGTGGAAGAATACATTTTTTTAGTGCAGGGGGCATTGAAAATGATAATCGGGGGAAAGGAAGTTGCCTTGCAGGAAAAGCAGTCTATCCGGTTTCTTGCAGATGTTCCCCACGCATACCACAATGTTTCTGATGAGATGTGTACTGTTTACAATGTAATCTTTTATCCGGCTAATGAAAGGAGGTAACATAATATGTATGAGTTGAAACAGATTAGTGAGAAATGCTATTATATAAACTGCCCGGCAAAGATAGGCGTTTACGTCAGGGACAAGGATCATGTCTATCTGGTTGACAGTGGGAATGACAAGGATGCAGGGAGGAAGGTCCGACAGATTTTTGATAAGAATGGATGGCATTTGGCCGCCATACTGAATACCCATTCCAATGCAGACCATATTGGTGGCAACCGTTACCTGCAGGGACAGACAGGATGTAAGATTTATTCCGGGGGCATTGAGGCGGCATTTACAAAATATCCGGTGCTGGAGCCATCTTTCCTTTATGGCGGTTATCCATGTAAAGACTTGCGCCATAAGTTCCTGATGGCACAGGAAAGTGATGTGGCGGATTTTTCCGATGGGGGATTCCCAAAGGAGATTGAAGTGATACCGCTGCCAGGGCATTTTTTCGACATGGTTGGCTTCCGTATGCCGGATGGGGTGGTATTTCTTGCGGACTGTATCAGTAGCCGGGAAACGCTGGAAAAATATGCAGTATCTTTTATTTATGATGTGGGCGCTTATTTGGAAACACTGGATATGGTGGAGGGAATGGAGGCAGTGGTGTTTGTTCCGGCTCATGCAGAGGTGGCTTCCGATATTAAGGAACTTGTTCAGTATAACAGGGATAAGGTACATAGCATAGCAGAACGAATTTTGTCTATCTGCAAAAAGCCTGTGTGTTTTGAGGGGATTTTGCAGGAAGTGTTCAAAGGATATGGGCTTGCTATGAATTTTGAACAGTATGTGTTAGTGGGCAGTACAGTACGTTCTTACCTCTCATGGCTGAAAGATGCCGGGAAGGCAGATGCGATGTTTCAAGATAGTATGCTGCTGTGGCAGGGGATATAGAAGGAGGAAAGCAATGGCAATCGATAAGGTAAAGGCATATTTCAGGGAATATGGGATGGAGGAAAGAATTGGAGATAAAATAAGTGGATGAAGGTTATTTATGGTTTGCTGCATTTTGTGGATGCCTTTATAGAATTTGAGGTGATAAATTTTGAACATAGCAGTTGTAGGTGATGAAAAAGTGATAATGGAGCAGATTAGCGAGCTGGTCAGAAAGCAGATGACAGACTGTTATCCTTTTAGCAAAATGGGAGACAGTGCGGTTGATATATGGAACTGTTGTTGTGAGAGGGTTATCCTGAAAAACCAGGTAAAAAACATGCAGGAATATCTGGCTGATTTGAACCGGGCCTTTGACCGGCTGAATATGCGTTTTTGTACAGGAAGTACAGTAGTGGATACTTTGCTTAATATGAAATCACCTGGTAGGATATATTTAAAATTATTTGTAGAGGCACGCAAAGCAAGAGAAGCAAAGCACTGGCAGCAGCTACCAGACAGGCTTCCAACCAAAAGAGAAGCCAGAGTGGACTTCCGTTATGGTAAGGCGCATTTTGACAAATGAAGTCTAGATTGGGAATCTGGTGCAGGGAAAGGAGACAGCGCCGGCACATGACAGGGTATACCCATTGTCGGGGCTGGCGGTCTGTGGGGAACTGCTCCGCATCTTGATTTTCGGAAACTGTGGAATTATATGCAGTGACATGATATACTACTTATAATGATGAGAGTAATTGACAGGAATTTGGAGGACAATTAAGGTCTATGGAGGAAATTGCTAAAGATGATTATTTGCATTTATGAATGGGAAAACAGGTATGGTATTAAATGTATATACGAAACCACAATGCAGGCATCATGGATATGCAAAAGAACTGATTTTCATTGCCAAATATCATCAAATGGAGTGGCGTAATGAGAGTGCGGAGAAAAACATGTCGTAGTAGTCAAAACAGTAAGGAGTTGTTAACATGAAGATAGATCATATTGCTATGTACGTGAATGATTTAGAGGGGACAAGGAAGTTTTTTGAACAGTATATGGGTGCTATATCGAATAATCTTTATCATAACGAAAAAACAGGTTTCAAATCGTATTTTCTAACATTTGAGGACGGTGCAAGATTAGAGATTATGAATAAACCAGTAATGGATGATGCAAGTAAATCGCTTCAAAGAACAGGCTTTATACATATTGCATTTAGTGTTGGCAGCAGGGAAAAAGTCGATTTGTTGACAGCACAGATGAAGAAAGATGGATATCATGTTATTAGCGGACCAAGAGTCACTGGTGATGGATATTATGAGAGTTGTATCGTAGATATTGAGGGAAATCAGATAGAGATTACTGCTTAGAAAGTCAGAGGGTTTTTGCAGGAGGTAAAGTATGGCAGATGGAACATTTATTTCGTGCTGGCTGTGGATGGAGATTAAATTGAAATGTGGATAACCGATTATATTGTTTTGTTTGATAAAATTGATACTGCTTTTACATATTTGAATAAAGATACAGAATTATTTAAGGTAGTTAATGTTCCTATGCAGGATACGATGAAAGAATCTTTTCAGATGAGTGGATTGTTTTTTTCGTTTTTTGAATTGTGTGATTCCAGAACAGAAGAACTTGCTGGATAATTAAGAGAAATGGATGTCATATTGCTTGGTGGCGGACATGTTCCGACGCAGAATGCATTTATGGAGCGCATCGGATTAAAAGAAAGATTGCGCAAATATGAAGGCCTTATCATCGGGTGGAGTGCAGGTTCGATGAATTGCGCGGAGATTGTGTACGCTGCTCCGAAGTTGGAAGGGGAAGCAATCTGGCATGAATTATATGAGACGGCAAAGCGGGTGCGCCTTGTGGTGCATGTAGGGAGTTAATGGCGCAGCTTATGCCGAAAACTTATCAGGGTATTGAGATCATGAGACAGGAAAAGTAGTAGCAGGATAGCTGGTATAAGATTGGACAGGCGGGTGATAATGTTATGAAACAAAATTCTACACCCTTTGTTGTAGCGGAATATGACAGACAGATAAAGAAGGCATTGCCATTTTATGAGGAAATATTCCAGCAAATTGTGGATATTGTGGCATTGTTGGATTTGAAATCGTTTAAGTGGCTTGACGTAGGATGCGGAACAGGGAAAATGGCAAGAACAGCACTTGGCATTTTTGAGATAGAAAAAATGTTGTGTATTGACGTGGAGCAGGAAATGATTAACAGGGCAGAAAGCTTTTGTGATAATGAAAAAGTAGAATTTCTTCAGTGTGATATTAGAGAATTGCCGTATCAGAAGATATTTGATGTCGTGACTGCCATACAGGTGAATCATTATTTTAAGAAAGCCGAGCGGATGGCGGCAATCAAAAAATGTTATAGTGCCCTCAAGGATGATGGAATATATATTTCCTTTGAAAATTTTGCACCAGACAGTGAAGAAGGTGTAGGATTATATTTAGAGCGTTGGAGGCAGTTTCAGATTGCGAATGGGAAAACCAAGGAAGAAGCGGATTCATATATTGAAAGATATGGGAGAGATTATTTTCCAGTTACGATTTCAGAATCCACCAGGCTTTTGAAAGATTGTGGCTTTCGTGTGGTGGATATTTTTTGGGTGTCTTATATGCAGGTGGGGATATTGGCGAGGAAATAGAGGAGCAATACATATCAAGCTGAAATATAAAAAAGCGACAATAGAAGATATCAATGTGCTGGTCAAATCAAGGATTGAAGTATTAAGAGTGGCAAATAAGATAGCAGATGATGTTGATATGGCAGCGTTAGAAGCACAGTCGCAGGATTATTACAAGAAAGCATTATCTGACGGAACCCATACCGCTTATCTTGTGTTTGACGGCGACAGGTTTATCGGGGCAGGTGGAATCAGTTATTACAGGGTGATGCCAACCTATCACAATCCCAGCGGAAATAAGGAATACATTATGAATATGTATATGAATCCCGATTACCAGATAAGGGAAATAAGGCAAGGAGGATGATATGGAGTATCAGATAAGGAAAATCAGACAAGAGGAATATGTACTCTTGGATGAATTTTTGTATGAAGCGATTTTTATTCCGGATGGGGTAGAAGCACCTTCCAAGTCGATTATCAAGCAGCCAGAGCTTCAGGTCTATGTCTCTGATTTTGGTAAGAAAGACGATTGCTGCCTTGTTGCTGAGGTTGATGGGGGAATCGTTGGTGCTGTCTGGACTAGAATTATGGATGATTATGGGCATATTGATGATGCTACCCCGTCTTTTGCCATTTCCTTGTATAAGGATTTTCGTGGACAGGGAATCGGAACAGCGTTGATGGAAGAAATGCTTGCGTTGCTTAGGGAAAGCGGATATAAAAAGGCATCTTTATCTGTACAGAAAGAAAATTATGCCTATAGATTGTATCTGAAAGTTGGTTTTACTATTGTAGATGAAAATGGGGAGGAGTATATTATGGTCTGCAATTTGTAAAAAGCAAATACGGACAGCAATGCCATGAAGATAATACTGAATTTTGTTATAGATTGGAGAGAGTGGATGATACGACTTGCAGAAATACCAGATCTGGAATCTGTTTTACAGATTACCCATGACACCATATCGGAAATATATTCTCATTACTATGCAGAGGGTGTGGTTGGATTTTTCCTGGGACATCACAGCAGAGAACATATTTTATCGGATATCAAAAATGGGATTGTATGGCTGTTGGAGGAAGATGGAAATGTTGTAGGGACTGTGACAATCAAAGGGAATGCGGTAAACCGACTTTTTGTTTTGCCGGAGTGGCAATCCCATGGATATGGCAGTCAGCTCATGGACTTTGCAGAGAATAAAATTGCGGAGCAGTTTACGCTTGTTCATATAGATTCTTCATTAGCGGCAAAGGAAATGTATTTGAAACGTGGATATAAGGAAAGGAAAACCTGTAGGATTCAGGCAGATAATGGCGATGTCCTTATCTACGATGAAATGGAGAAACGGCTTGCTAAGCAGTGGGGCAGAATAAATTATAACGGTAAGATTTTTATTCCTCGAAGTAATATGGAATGGAATTCAACATTATACGATAAAAAACATGGTTTTGTAGCAGAATATGGAAAGGCCTTATTAGAGTTTGTTCCTCAAAATGCGAAACAGACTATCTTGGATTTGGGATGTGGAACAGGTACCTTGACTGCTCAATTAGCCGAATTGTGTAATAAAGTTGTAGGTGTTGATGCTTCGCAGAGCATGATAGATAAAGCGAAGGAAGAATTTGGCAATATAGAATTTAAGGTATGTGATGCACTTGTTTTGCCCTTTGAAAACGAATTTGATATTATTTTTTCCAATGCCGTATTTCATTGGATCAGTGATCACGATGCTTTGCTGAAAAACATACATAAAGCGTTGAAACCACAGGGAATATTGGTGTGTGAGTTTGGTGCAAGTGGAAATATTGCAACGATTGAAAATGCTTTTTTAGAGGTTTGCAGCAGTCGGGGTTATAGCTATGAATCAAAATTCAATTTTCCTACAGTAGAGGTTTTTGATAAACTGTTAGAGAAGAATGGATACATTATCGACAGGATTTATGATTATGACAGGCCAACTGTATTAAAGGACGGAGAACAGGGATTGGTGAATTGGCTGAAACAGTTCTTTGCCGCTGAATTAGAAATGATGCCGGAACATGAACAAGTTATGGTTTTTGAGAAAGTGGAAGAATTGACGAGGGAAAATTTATGGAATGGGACTGAATGGGTTGCTGATTATCGAAGATTAAGAGCAGTTGCGCATATATAGTTGTTTTATTCGCGCGAAGGCAAAGTGAGGATAGTGCAAATAAATTTGCACCATCTGAGCGTGCCCGCAGGGTCAAATTATGAAAGCAGTTTCCAGTGAGGGGTATGCAGAAACGTTACCGTAAAATGGTGGAAGGGTTTGGTGGAAAGGGGCAGTATCTTGATACAGTAAATTCTAAACAGTATATATTTTACTGAGTCTTATCAGTAAGTATCATTGTTTGATAAGATTTTCCCCATGCCTCCATAGAATCCAAGATAGGGCGCATGGATTCTCCCAAATCACTTAAAGAATATTCCACATGGGGTGGCACTTCCGCATATACTGTGCGGATAATGATACCATCTTTTTCCATAGCCCGCAGGCTGTCAGTCAATACTTTCTGGCTGATACCTTCCAGACTGTTTCTTAGTTCATTAAAACGCCACGGGCGGGTAAGTAAATTTCTCATAATCAACAGCTTCCATTTACTGCCAATGAGCTGAACAGTTGTTGCTACAGGGCAGTCAGGTATTTCTTCTTTCGTCATAGCATAAAATCCTCCCTTTTCTTTTTATTACTTCAAAATAGAATATTATATTCAATTATAATGTAAGACGCTCTGTTTATCAATAAAAAATCCCTAGAATCCACAAAAGTTACGAAAAGGTAACCTAAGTTACCCAAAAGTGCGTACTTGCGGGAACGGAAATAATTTGTAAAATGATAAGTACAGGGAGCAAAAAGCTCACTGAATACATTTTTGGAGGTAAACTATGGCACTATCAAATCTTTCTGGATGGAATGAGAAGGCAGAGACGGTTTCTTCTGCATGTGGTACCGCTTGTGGAGCAGGCGATCATAATGCTTCCGAGGGAAGCACGGAAGAAAAACCGACGGCATGTGGTACCGCCTGTGGAGCAGGCGATCATGATGCTTCTGGGGGAAGCACAGAAGAAAAACCGACAGCATGTGGTTCTGCCTGTGGAGCAGGCGATAAATAATCGTCCTGTTATCCATTTAGTTCCGCGGCGGGTTTAAATAGCGTCGTGGAGCTATGTTGTGCCCCGGCAATTTCTAATATTTATATACCAGTGATTGCCGGGGATTTATATACGAGTTGGTTATCAGATTGGATAAGAATATAGATGAAAAATTAGTGAATAGGGAGGTTTTTATAATGGACAAATGCAAAAAGACAGCGAAACAATACTTCGCGTTCCAGTGGCATATTACGGATGATTGTGACCAGAGGTGTAAGCATTGTTATATTTTTTCTGAAAATAACTGCAAGCAGCTAGATTCCATGTCATGGAGGCAGATGGAGGAAGTTGTGGCAAACTGTGAAGATTTCTGCGAGGTATATCACCGTATTCCATATTTTTATATCACAGGGGGTGACCCGATTCTACACCCGGATTTCTGGAAATTGCTTGCTTTGTTAAAGAGCAGGAAAATTCCTTTTACAATTATGGGGAATCCCTTTCACTTAAATGATGAAGTGTGTAAACGGCTGCGGTATTATGGCTGCCAGAAGTATCAGCTCTCCATTGATGGCTTGAAGGAAACCCATGACTGGTTCCGCAAGCCTGGCTGCTTTGACATTACACTCACGAAGATAGGCTGTCTGAAAAAGGCGGGTATCCGTGCCGTGGTCATGACTACGGTTTCAGGGACGAATATCAAGGAAATACCGGATATTATTGATACGGTGGTTGCCCATAAAGCGGACGTTTTTGCTTTTGCCAGATACTGTCCTACCAGTGAAGAAAAAGATACGGGCATGACACCGTTAGAATACAGGGAACTGCTTGCTGTCTGTGATAAGAAATTTAAGGAGTATGAGGCGGCTGGCTGTGAAACATATTTCAATAAAAAGGACCATCTCTGGACGCTGTATGAGTACGAGACAGGAGCGTTTACTATACCCGAGGATGCAGAAGAAGGCATGATTTATGGGGGCTGTAACTGTGGAAACTGCCATATGACGATTCTGCCAACAGGAGATGTCTATGCCTGTCGGCGTGTCCGGAACAGCAGGGTGGCAAATGTGTTTAAGGATCGCTTGGCAGATGTGTGGGTTTGTGAAATGGAAAAGTACCGTGAGTATGATAAATTCAAGAAATGTGCCAAATGTGAATTGCAGGCATGGTGCAGGGGATGCCCTGCTGTGGCAAGTGGGAGAGGTGGAGATTTTTACGATGTCGATCCTCAGTGCTGGAAGGAGGTAGAGGGATATGAAAGCAGTCCTGCTTAACGGTGTTACACCAGCCGAAAAGATTACGTTATCAGAAGTCGGGATTCCAGAAGTAAGGCCAGGATGGGTTCTTGTTAAGGTAAAGGCATTTGGAATGAATCATTCCGAGAAGATTTTACGCCTGCAGGAGATAGAGAATGCGTATATTCAGAAACCTATTATCCCTGGAATTGAATGTGTGGGAGAAATCGTCCATGCTTCTGACAGTCATTTTCATAAAGGGCAGAAAGTGGTGGCATTGATGGGAGGCATGGGACGTGAATTTCATGGCAGTTATGCAGAATATGCCATGCTCCCTGTGAATCTGGTTTTTGGGGTGGATACTAGTCTTTCCTGGAAAGAGATAGCAGCGGTTCCGGAAACTTATTTTACTGCGTGGGGTTCACTGTTTGAATGCCTAAATCTGGCAAAGGAAGATGTCTTGTTAATCCGTGGGGCTACCTGTGCGCTTGGATATGCGGCAATGCAGATGGCAAAGGCAATAGGAAGTAAGGTGATAGCCACTACTCATAAAGAAGACAAGCTGCCTTTGATAAAGCAAGCAGATGAGGCGATATTAGATACGGGAAAGCTGCAAGGCCACCTTTCCCATGTGACAAAGGCGCTGGAACTGGTGGGGGCGAAAACGCTTCATGATACGCTTCTTTGTATGGAAAAGGGAGGGATTGTCTGCCATACTGGTATTCTTGGCGGTGTCTATGCTTTCAATAGGTTTGATCCGATAAAATTTATACCGAATGGTGTTTATCTCACCGGATTTTATAGCAATGCTCCGACGCAGGAGATTATGGAGAGTATTTTTTCTTTTATCAGTGAACATAATTTACACCCCTGTGTGGGAGCAGAATTTGATTTTTCTAATATAAAAGAGGCATGTATGGCTCTGGATTGTGGGAAAGTGAATGGGAAAATTGTAGTAAGTGTGATATGATTAAATAATGCGGCGGAAAGTTTGGATGGAGGGATTACAATGGACGCAGAAACATGTTTACAAAAACTTCAGTATGTAGGTGTGCTGGCTTTTGCTACGGTAGATGAATATGGGAATCCACAGATTCGGAATATCAGTGCGATACACTATGAGCCGGACGCCATGTATTTTTTTACAGCCAGAGGCAAGAACTTTTGCAGGGAACTGCTGGCAGATGGGCGTGTACAGATAATTGGCTACACGAAATATAAGGAAATGATACGTCTTTCAGCCAAGGCAGTACCTGTTACAGAGGAAAAGCAGGAGTACTGGATCGATACCATATTTGATGAGCAGCCGTATCTTATCAACGTATATCCGGAGGATACCCGAAAATTAGCCGGGATCGTTTTTCAGATTACCGATGCGGAAATAGAGTATTTTCATCTGGGTGTTAATCCCATTTTCAGGGAAAGTTATACGATTGGTAAAGGACATATTTCATTTAAAGGCTATCAGATTACGGATGCCTGCATTGGGTGCGGAAACTGTATGAAGAATTGCCCGCAGCGCTGCATTGAGAGAGGGAATCCATATAAAATAGAACAGGAGCATTGCCTTCATTGTGGCAACTGCTATGAGGTATGCCCGGTAAAGGCGGTAGAAAGGATGGGATGATATGACGCAGATAGAATGTCTGAAAGATAAACTGGAAACATCTGATACGATTGTAATAGGGGCTGGTGCTGGACTTTCTGCCTCCGCAGGATTCACATACAGCGGGGAACGGTTCAGAAAGTATTTTTCGGATTTTGAGGAGAAATATGGTTTCCATGATATGTATGCAGGAGGGTTCTACCCATACAGCACATGGGAGGAATATTGGGCTTACTGGAGCCGGTATATTTATATCAACCGATATATGGATGCCCCGAAGCCAGTCTATCATAAACTATATGACCTGGTAAAAGGCAAAGACTATTTCGTGTTGACAACGAATGTAGACCACTGCTTTCAAAAGGCCGGCTTTGATAAACACCGGCTTTTCTATACACAGGGGGATTATGGATTGTTCCAGTGCAGCAGGCCATGTTGTCAGAATACTTATAGCAATGAGGCTGTTATTCGGAAAATGGTGGAAGCCCAGGGCTATGTTATTGATACAGATGGCACATTGATTCTGCCGGAAGGCACATCACTTAAAATGGCGGTTTCGTCAGACCTTGTTCCGTATTGCCCAAGGTGTGGGGAGCCCATGAGCATGAACCTTCGGGCAGATCATACCTTTGTAGAGGATGAAGGATGGCATAGGGCTTCAGAGCGGTATGCAGAATTCTTACGCAGACATCAGAATGAGAAAGTGCTGTTTTTAGAGGCAGCAGTTGGATTCAATACGCCAACAATAGTAAAATACAGCTTTTGGCACATGACTCACGAATGGAAGGATGCTGTTTATGTTTGCCTGAACTATGGAGAGGCATATGCGCCTGATGATATAAAAACCAAATCTATATGTATCAATGGAGATATTGGAGAAATTTTGTATCAGCTTAAAACCGCCTGATGCACGGCTGGTATTATCCGCTGAGTGCCTATAATACAACGGAAAATATATAAGATTTGTTGTAAATGGATGTCTATTTTAACCATTTGTTGACAAGTATGGTTAGTATGGTTAGAATTATGTAGGTAAAGATAAAATGGTAAAGATGCTAAATCATGCCTCGTAGCTTGCTGCGGGGTATTTGACTGGCCAGGGAAAGGAGGAAAAAAATGAGTCACTGTATCAAGGAAATGACACTGGATCTGAAAGATTACATAGAAGGGGGCACTGTTTTCAGGAGGAATGCGGTGAGGGGAATTGTCAGGCGTAAAGACAGATATCTTGTGATCTATGGAAAATATGGAGATTATAACTTCCCTGGCGGAGGCATGAAAGAAGGAGAGGAATTGCTGGACACGCTGATTCGGGAGGTTCAGGAAGAAACCGGATATAAGGTTATTCCTGAAAGTGTAACTGACTATTTTTTAGTTCATGAGAGGCGCAAGGGAACAATAGATGACTTGTTTGAGATGGATTCATGGTACTTTTTCTGCCAGGTAGAGGAAACTATGTATGAACGGGCTTTGGAGGATTATGAAGTAGAGTATGATTATCAGACGGCATGGATGCCATTAGGGGATGTGATCCAAAAAAATGAGGCAGTAAAAGACCATGAAAAGATTCCCTGGATTTTGCGGGAAATTATGATAATGCGGGAGTTGTATGCATTGGGAGATAATACATGAGCAAGAAAATTTTAATCATAGAGGATGATGCAGAGATCAACAATATGCTGCAGATCCTGTTGCGGCAGAATGGATACCAGACAATCAGTGCCTATTCTGGCACAGAGGGGATGCTTGTTCATAGCAGGGAAGTAGATCTGATCCTGCTGGATCTTATGCTGCCAGGGCGTAGTGGCGAGGAGATCATCCAGGAATTACAACAGAAGCAGAATGTTCCTGTGATTGTTATGAGTGCGGTTCATGATGTGGAGAAAAAGGTGGATTTGTTTTCTCTTGGTGCGGATGATTATGTTACAAAGCCTTTTCATAATGAAGAATTGCTTGCCCGGATCAAAGCAAGGCTCAAGGCAGGTACCAATGTTAGTTCTGTAGAAATTCTGACTCATAAAGATATTGTTTTAAATAAGGCAGATTATTATGTTCAGTGCAATGGGAGGGCGGTGGAACTTTCCAGACACGAATTTGCGCTTTTGCAGTTATTGATGGAGAATCCAAAACGGACTTGTACAAAGAGCATGATTTATGACACGGTGTGGGATTATGAAAACTCCGCTGATGATAACACATTAAATGTTCATGTAAGTAAACTCCGAAAAAAATTGAAGGAGTGTAATTCGGATGAGGAATATATCGAGACGGTATGGGGGATTGGTTACCGCCTGAAAAATGATCTGCATTAAGACTTTTTTAAGAGTTGGTTTAAGTGTTTTTTCATGATTTCATGTTACGATAGATCTATCAGTTGAGAATGAATAAGATAGGGGGATCGTGTTATGCATGAGATTGTGCTACAGACAAAACAGCTTTCCAAAAGGTATAAAGATTTTATAGCTCTTGACAATGCAGATATGACAGTGTGCCGTGAAGATATCTATGGACTGATCGGACGAAACGGTGCAGGCAAGACTACCATTATGAAAATTGTTACTGGCCTGGCGGAGAAGTCTGCGGGTGAGTATGAGATCTTTGGCAAGAAAGGGGCGGCAGCAGACAAAGAGAAACGGCGTATTGGCTGCTTAATTGAAAATCCGGCATTTTTTGGCGGGATGACTGCCTATCAGAATCTGAGATACTATGCCCTGCAAAAAGGAATTACGGATAAAGGGCAGATTGATGAGACACTTGCCTTGGTTAATCTGACAGAAGTCAGTGACAAGAAATACCGCAAGTTTTCCCTTGGCATGAAACAGCGGCTGGGGATCGCACTTGCGGTTATGGATAATCCAGATCTGGTCATTCTGGACGAGCCCATCAACGGTCTTGATCCTATTGGCATCAGCGAACTGCGCGATACATTTAAAAAACTTAGTAGGGACATGGGTGTTACTTTTATTATTTCCAGCCATATTTTATCTGAACTATATATGGTGGCAAACCGTTTTCTCTTTATCGAGAAGGGAAGGGTTTTGAAGGAGATCACAAAAGAGGAACTTGATATGGAATGTATGCGCTGTCATGCAGTGAAGACAGATGACTTGAAATGTACTGCTGCCCTGATGGAGCAGAAACTTGGAATCAAAGATTATAAGGTGGTCAACAGTGAAGAGATCCGCATATACGACGGATATTTCTCGTACAAAAGGAAATACGGGACTGGGCCTTGCTATAGTTAAGCAGTTCACGGAAATACTGGGCGGTTCTGTTTCAGCACAGATCCGGACTGGTGTATTTTCGATGGCTGTAGTGTTGCCGATAAAAGTTTTACCTTGTAAAGACCTGGAAGTCTGATATAATGAGGATAAATAGGCAATTTGAAGTGTAGTGGTATGGAGATAAGGAGGGTTGATGAAATGAATCAACAGAAGGATATAGAGATCAGAGAAGCGATTGAGGCAGGCAGGAATGCACTGCGCAGCCTGCAGGCTGTGGAGCAAAATCTGGGGAGTGCCGGGAATTGGGGAATTGCAGATATGCTGGGCGGCGGATTTATCACCACCATGATGAAACATTCTAAAATAGATGATGCTTCCGCATATATGGAACGGGCAAGAAGCGATCTTCGGAGATTTCAGAAGGAATTACGCGATTTACAGGTAAATACTGATTTTAATCTGGATATCGGGGATTTTTTGAAATTTGCCGACTTTTTCTTTGATGGGTTTATAGCGGATTATATGGTACAGAGCAAGATCAGGGATGCCGAGAGGCAAATACAGGAAGCGAAATTGAGGGTGGAGAATATTCTAACACAATTAAGAACATATCAGTAAAACAAATGTCTTGACAAAAGCATCAGGTGAATGATATACTGTCTGTAATTTATTCCTGCGGGGCATTTGACTGATGTTGCCAAATCCTTATAATAACAAGTAAATAATTTAAGAATAAGAGGTTGAGAAATGAAATGATCATTAACAGATAGAAAGACATGATAAAACAGAACAGTTGAGATTTTTGAGGCGTCGGAATTTTATGGCGTTTTGTCTCTTTGTCCGCTTATTGCGGAGCATTCGGCTGTTCTTTGTTACAAGTGTCTTTTTTTGTTTGATCCATTATGGCTCAGGCTCTTTTTTGTTATGGAAAGAGCGGACAAGGTTCACATTAGGAGGATGATCGTATGTTACAGTTAAAAGATGTGAGTATTACTTATAAAAAAGATTTGCGGGTATTGATATCTAAGTTGTCTCTTGTACTGAATCCAGGAGATAAAGCAGCACTGATCGGGGAGGAGGGCAATGGTAAATCCACATTGATGAAGCTGATCTATGATGAGAAGCTGGTGGAGGATTATATTGAATTTTCTGGCGAAATCATACGAAATGGCAGTGTTCTTGGGTATTTGAAGCAGGAGCTGGATGACCGGGATAAAGCATTGTCTGTCTATGAATTCCTGACGCAGGAGCCAGATTTCTATGAAATGGATGGAAAGGAACTGGCGAAGCTGGCAAACAAGATAGGGCTGCCAGTGGGATTATTATATTCTGATCAGAGGGTGGAAACGCTGTCTGGCGGGGAAAAAGTAAAACTGCAGATGGTGCGTATCCTATGCAGGAGACCAGACATTTTACTTTTGGATGAGCCTTCCAATGATATTGATCTGGAGACGCTGGAATGGCTGGAGAGGTTTGTGGATCAGTGGAAGGGAGCAGTACTGTTTATTTCCCATGATGAGACATTTCTTGAGAGGACAGCTAACCGGGTGATCCATCTGGAGATGTTGAAGAAAAAGAAAGAATCCAGGCACACTATCAGTAATACGAGGTATGCGGAGTATGTTGAGGAACGTCAGCACCAGATGGCGAAACAGGAACAGATTGCCAAGATGGAACGGCGTGATTTTCAGGCACAGCAGGAACGGCTGCGACGGATCGAACAGAAGGTGGAGAGCCAACAGAACAAGATCTCCAGGCAGGATCCCCATGGCGGGAGACTGCTCAAAAAGAAGATGAAGGCGGTGAAGTCATTTGAACATCGTTTTGAACGGGAATCTGCTGATATGACAGAGATACCAGAGATAGAAGAGGCAATGTTCCTCCGCTTTCATGGAAGCCACAAAATCCCACAGGGAAAGATCGTGCTGGAGCTGGAAGAAGAGAAACTGTGGGCGGGGGAAGAACGCCTGTTGGCAGAGCATATAAATCTGCAGGTGAGAGGCCCGGAAAAGGTGTGTATCATTGGGAAAAACGGCGTAGGGAAAACAACATTGCTGAAAATGATAGCAGAAAGGCTTCTGGCAAGGGAGGATATTCAGGCGGCCTATATGCCACAGGACTACAAGGATAGGATGGATTTTGGCAGTACACCAGTAGCGTTTTTGTCCAGGACGGGAGATAAGGAGGAATTGACGAAGATACGTACTTTTTTGGGGAGCCTGAAATATACAAAAGAGGAAATGGATCATCCGGTCCGGGAGTTGTCTGGCGGGCAGAAGGCAAAGCTGTTTTTGCTATATCTTAGTATGAGTGGGGCGGATGTACTGGTTCTGGACGAACCTACAAGGAATTTTTCTCCACTCTCAAACCCTGTGATCCGTCAGTTATTAAAGGATTTTGATGGTGCTGTCATCAGTGTGTCCCATGACCGAAAATATATATCGGAGGTCTGTAATGCCATATACGAACTGACAGAAGAGGGATTTAAGAAGGTGGAATGGAACTCGTAACTGCCTGTTTTTTCTGGCGAAAATAGCACAGATTTCAGAATATCAGAAATCTGTGCTATTTGTAAAGCAGAGTTTACTCCTTCGCTGGCAGCCTGCTCCGTTCTTCTTCTATTATTTTCTTATCCAGCCGCTCAAACAGGATGCCGGTAGGGGGAAGTTGTGTCCCGCTTTTTATTGTCTGCCTTTCCCAGTGTGGCTTCAGGTCCAGCCATTGGCACACGGTCTGGGAGGAAAATGGCAGAATGGGAGAGAGCAGGACTGCCAGGTTTGCGATAAGCTGAATGCAGTTATATATCGTGTTCCGGCAGGAAAGAATATCGTTGTTCCGTGTCTTCCATGGTTTGTTTGTATCAAAATATTTATTGCCATACCGCACCAGTTCAAAGATCTCCCCCAGTGCTTCCTTCAGAGCACCCTTTTCGATTCGGGACCCCGTGCTGGCAAAGATATCTTCGGTTCTTACCGTCAGGTATTCATCCGGTGTTCCATCTGGAATGAGGCCGTCAAAATATTTCTGGACAAAGGAAAGGTTACGGTTTACAAAATTTCCATAAGCCCCAAGGAGTTCGCCGTTGTGATGGTGATAGAATTCTTCCCAGGAAAAATCGGCATCCCTCTTTTCCGGACCACTGGCGGTGAGATAATACCGAAGGGAGTCCGGATGATACCGGTCAACGATGTCCTTTAACCAGATAGCATAGTTCCTGCTGGTGGATATTTTGTTTCCTTCCAAAGTTAGGTATTCACTGGAAATGATCTCATCCGGCAGGTGATACCCGGAACCATTGGCGAGAAGGAGGGCAGGGAGGATAATGATGTGAAAGGGAATATTATCCTTGCCATGCACATAATAATGTTTGGCATCCGTTCCCCACAATTTCTGAAAATCGGTTCCGCGCTCCTGACAGACAGCATGGCTCTGGGACAGATAGCCGAGGACATTTTCTGCCCATATATAGATTTTTTTATCTTCATATCCTGTTTTGGGTACATCGATGCCCCAGGAAAGATCTCTGGTGATGGCGCGGTCCCGCAGTCCCTCATCAATATAGCGGTTGCCGAAAGCGATGGCATTTTTGCGCCATTTAGGATGGGAGTTGATATAGTCCCTCAGTTCCTTTTCCAGTTTGCTGATCTCGATAAATAAATGTGTGCTCTCACGGAATACAGGGGTATTGCCACAGAGTGAACAGACCGGATCAATCAGGGATTCTGGTTCCAGGACACGGCCGCAGGCGTCACATTGGTCGCCCCGTGCCGAATTACCACAATTCGGGCAGATGCCATGGACAAATCGGTCAGCCAGCCAGGTGCCGCAGGTTTCACAGTAAGCCTGGGGAACTGTCCGCTCTGTTACATAAGGGCTTTGATATAATTTTTTGTGGAAATCCTGTACGAAGGATATGTGTGTCTCATCTGTTGTCTTTCCATATCGGTCAAAGCTGAACCCAAGTTTTTCAAAACAATCACAGAATTCTCTGTGATAACCATTACTGATCTCTTCTGGTGTCCGGTTTTCTGTCTTTGCCCGGATGGCAACCGGAGTTCCATAACAATCACTGCCGGACACAAAGTAGACATCATCCCCCTTTAGTCGGTGATAACGGGCGATGATATCCGCCGGCAGCAGACCAGCAAGATGACCGATGTGCAGGGATCCGTTGGCATAAGGCCATGCTCCTCCAATTAATATTTTCATTTCTTTCATCTCCATTCTTGAATTTGGTTTAATAACTTCTTTGCAGTAGAATAAAAAAATACCCCCTCTCCGAAAAATTTCTTTTTCGGGGACGAGAGTATATGACTTCGTGTTACCACCCCAAATTCATCCATACCTCACGATATGGACCTCATCCACTACGGGCAAGAAATGATTTGCCGATAGCGTAGCACAATAACGGGTGCACCCGTCGCAGCCTGTAAGGGAGTCTTAGTCGGTGCGCAGCTCCAGGACCATGTTCAGCAAGTTCTGCTTTTCCCATTCTCAGCTTCAGGGATCTCTGTGAAAGCATCCATTGCTTACTCTTCCTTTCATTGCCTTTCTTAAATATTTAACATATTATGGCTGGGAAGTCAACTATGGTTTTGGGGATAATTTGAATTTATGCTGAAGTTATGGTATATTACAAGCTGTTACATGGTATTATTCAGGCAAAATGAAAGGGTGAAAGAAAATGGCAGTTAATTTCTATGAAGAGGTAGAGGATAAATTTTTGCGGTTCGCTGTGATCATAGCAGAGGTAGATGGGGAGTATGTATTTTGCAGGCACAGGGAAAGAGACACATGGGAGATTCCAGGCGGGCACAGAGAGCCCGGAGAGAAAATACTGGATACGGCAAAGCGGGAATTATACGAGGAAACGGGTGCAGTTGATTTTGAGATCAGGCCGGTCTGTGTTTACTCTGTGATTGCAAAGGATAATTTTGACGGGCGGGAAAGTTTTGGAATGTTGTATTATGCTGACATCCGATCCTTTGAAGGGGAATTACATAGTGAGATAGAAGAGATCATCGTTACGGATAAGCTGCCAGAGAGATGGACTTACCCACAGATACAGCCAAAGCTTATGGAGGAGGCAGAGAGAAGGGGATTTGTGGCAGATAATGTGATGAGATAGGAATTACCATAAAAAAGTCAAGTTTTTTCATTTGTATCCTGTTATACTACCAATACATCGCGATGGAAAAGAGGTAAATGAAATGAGCTACTCAACTATGGCACATGCCCTCATCAGTTATGTGGAATGTCATCTGGAAAGTTTTGATCTGAAAAAAATGTCAGACAGCTTTGGGTTTTCAGAGATCTATCTGAGGGAACTTTTTTTGAAGAATGTCAATATGCCCATCAAGCAATATTGTAGAAGGCGGCGTCTTATTATATCCGCTTTTAAGATATTACATTCCGATAAAAAAATCATTGATATTGCCCTGGAATGTGGTTTCTCCAATCATGAATCGTATACTAGGGCCTTTCAGAAAGTCTTTGGTATGTCCCCAAGTAAGTTCAGGACCGACAGGCCTTTGATGGGAAGGAAGCAACTGGATGTGGGGGTGTTTGGGTTAGAGCAGCTCACCATTAAAGAGAAAAGGAGCGATGCTGTAATGAGACAGGACAAAGACAATACAATTTTATATGGTATTCAGAAAATCGGATGGGGAGCATATGACAGCCACACTGTGTTTCCGATCTGTGTTAAAGCAGTATCTGAATATCTGGGAGAGGATGTCTCTTATGCTTATATTATGGCGGCGACGGGGGCTGCCTTCCGCTTGGTGTGGAACAGGGCATCATGGGATTTAAGTAATATTGATATGTTCCATACGTTGGGGGAGTCTAATGAAATTTACCAGTATGGGGCAAAGGCACTGGGACGGGAATTTTCATTTCTGGGAAGGGATGAGAAGACAACGAAGGAAGAGTTTACTGACTATATGAAATCAAATATAGCGAAAGGTTATCCGGTTATTGCACTGGGGATCATCGGACCACCGGAACCATGTATCGTCGCCGGATATGAATCTGCCGGGGATATTCTTGTGGGCTGGAATTTTTTTCAGAATGATTCGGAATTTGCATCGACAGTGGACTTTATGGATAACGGTTATTTCCGGTGTGATGCATGGTGGGAAAATGCAGATACCCAGGCAGCTATGTGCATTGGTTCTGTGACAGAAGAACCTTACGGGGATAAAGAGATCATTAAGATGGCAGCCGCTATCATGGAAGCAAGAGAGGAAGGCTCATATGCGAAAGGGATCCGGGCATATGGTGCATGGAAGGATATGCTGCTGGATGAGAAGTGGTTTGAAAATGGCACAGGTTTTGATGAGATGTTTTCAAAGCTGCTGGTTCAGAATGACGCTATGGTATGTATTGGCGATGGCAGGAAGTGGGGAGCGGGATTCTTTGAAGAGTTATCCGAAAAAAAAGGCAGTGAGGAGAAGAAGATATGTCTGAAAATAGCAGAACATTTTAAAAATGTTAGTAATCTTTCGGGGGAAATGATGTCTCTCGTTGGCGACTGGAGCAATACAGAGAATATGCTTCAGAATCTGGCAAACCGTTCTGTCAGAGAGCAGCTCAGTAAGCTGATTGAATCAGCAGAGTATGAGGATACCAAAGCATATGAACAGATAAAAATGCTTTTGGAAAGGATATAAAAATATGAGGAGGTGGCCCTGTCCGGTGCCGCCTCCATATTAAATAATACTTTCTTTATCTGGCAGAGATTTTATTCACATTTTCTTCTGAATATAGCTTTAAAGATCACCCGCACGGCAGGCTGGATAAAAAACAATTGTGTGAAGAAAGCAAATGGAAAATTAAAACATACTAACTTCAGCCAGTTTGCCAGCAAGGTAAAGATATTGAACCCCATATAATAGGGGTAGTAAAGAAAGGCAGCGATCAGGCTCGTGGCGGGACACATAATTCCCACCGTTGCACAGATTATTGCCGTTTCAAACATCATAGGATGATTTTTGGCTGGGTCAAATACACGACAAGCTAATTTAAACGACACCGGACTGCCTGCCAGATTTTCTAATGCATAGGCAAGGCTGAATTCAATGAGTATGCATGCCCATATTGGTAAATAGGTTCCAACCATATAGACCCCGCCCTGGTTGTTGAGTGCTGAAATAACACTTGTCGTCCGATTGAGCTGCATCAGGGTATTTCCATTTACCACATAAAGGCTGTAAAATACATAAGCATGTACTGTGATCACGACTGTGATAAAAGCAAATACCATATTTTCATAAAAAAAGCAAGTAGCCTTTTTTAAAAGAATTCAGTATCATATACCTCTAATTAATTACTGACAGCGCAGATACCTACTGGGACTTCCCTGCCGCTCCGGTTAACCCATATTGTGTTGATTCCCACTGCGGAGGCCCCGTTTACATCGCTGCTCAGTGAATCTCCGATATGGACAACCTGTTCAGCGCAGAAACCTGTACTTTTTAATGCTAATTCGAATAATTCTCTTCTTGGTTTATAGGATCTTGCATCTTCGCTTGTGAACACTCCCATAGGGTTTAAACCGTGGTAGCTGATCGCTTTTAATATATCATCCCGGTCAATGTTAGATACTATATAGAAAGGCAGCGGACAAAGCGCAAAGAATTGTTGAGATTCCTCAAAAATAGGTGGTTTGACCCAGTGTTCAAACATGAGGTCACTTAATTGCCCGGCATCAGCAGATGAGTGAAAGTGTTGTATCGTCTTGCTCAATGACTGATATTCCAATTTCCGCTGTGTTTGAAAATTAGAACCATAAGCGGACATAAATGATGTTTGAAACTCATTCCACCAGTATGTGCTGATCTCTGAGATCTCCTGTGCCTCTCCGGTATCGAAGATCTTCTGCCTCACTTTTCGGATCACTTCCCCATCTTCGTGTACAATTGTTCCGTAAAAATCTATGAAAACAGCCTTAGTCATTTTCTCACTCCCTGATCTTTGGTTTTTATCCTATGGAAATATCAGGATCTCCAGGGGCGTTTTTTTCCTGTCCATCCTTTATTTTTCCAGTAATTCACATCTGCTTCATTCCAACCGTGCTTCATCATCTGGCGCATGATGGAGAAAAACATTTTTGTCTTAACGGATGGTTTAATGTGTCCTTGCTTTTTTGAAATCTTTTTTGCCAGACGATCCGTCCTCTTTTCTATCTTTTGTTTCTTTTTGGAACTTACTCTTTCCCATGAGGTCTCCATTACGGCAATGCCATATTTATAAGTTTTTGCTATCCCCCAGAAGAATGTGCTGTGGGCCATATCCTGATTCGTACTCTTCATTCCGGCACCAGCGGCTGTAGAGATGCAGACAGCTTGTTTTGAAAACATCCGCTCATCGGGCCGGTGTACCATCCAGCGCCAGCCATAGTGGTCAAGGAATGCTTTCATGGAACCAGTGGAATGATATACATAGACAGGACTTGCCAGTATGATCACATCAGCATTGTCCATTGCCTGTGTAAGGGGGGATAACTTTTCAAAATGGGGGCAATTTGTTTCGGATACTCCAAAACAGGCAGTACAGCCGGTACAAAATTCCCCGAAATCCTGTGGCAGGAAAAATTCTGTCAGATCGCCGTTTAATCTCTCTGCCAGCGATCTTGCAATATGGCACGTAGAACCTTGATGGTTCTGTCCATGTATTATAGTTATCTTCATTTTTGCCTCCATTCAAATAGCAGCAATTATTAGGTTCATCATACCACAGTTTTTGTTGGCAGACAAGGAGACAGGGGAAAATGTGAAGTATAATACAAGATTATTGTGTTTTCCGGGTTCTGGTGCTATAATTTATAAAAACCAGAGAAGAGAGATCAGATTAGGGGGGGAGAATTATGGCATCTTGGATGGTTCATCTGCGGATCGCAGATTTATTGCTGGAAGAATATGATACGGTTGAGCAGACAGAGTTTATCATGGGAAATATTGCGCCAGACAGTGGTGTACCCAGTGAGGACTGGAAATATTACACGCCATCGAAAGAGGAATCACATTTCTGGGATGAACACAAACATATTCAGTTTGACCAATACATAGAGAAATATTTTACAAGAGAAATGAGAGAAAACTATAACCGAAAGCAATATTCATTTTTTCTGGGGTATCTTACCCATCTTGTGGCGGATTATCTGTGGGTGGAAAAGGTCTCAGATCCATGCAGGGAGATGCATAAAGAAGAAGCTGCCCGGGATAGATGGGGATTTTCATGGAAAATGAAAGCAGACTGGTATGACCTGGATTTCCTCTATCTTTCTAAAAATCCAGATTTCAGGGCGTATCACATTTTTAGAAATGCGGTGGGTTTTCAAAATATATATATGGATGTATTTGCGAAAGATGCTTTTGATGACCGCCGGAAATATATCGTAGGTTTTTATAGTGAGAAAAGAGAACATCTGGACAGGGAATATCCCTATCTGGATGAGAGCCATATGGATCAGTTTGTGAAGGATGCTGTGAAAATAATTATTGACAAAGTACCATATGGGTGTTAGCATTGTATACAGGCGTCGGCAGATGACGCCTGTAAAGATTAAGGAGAATATAAAAAATGGATCAGATCTTACATTCAAGACGTTATATGTACTATAGACGTATCTGCTTATAGCTGAGCATGTGGTGTGCACAGTGATAAGCTGGTAGGTCTTATATGTCTGTGCATAAATGAGAATGTAAGTTGTAATTTTTATAGATCACATCTTGGATCATCATGATGCACCGGACATATAGGGGTTTGGTGCTTTTTGTATTGTAGAAAGGATGGTTAAGATGAAATTGTATTTTCCTGATTATGAAAACTGTATCGCCAATCTGGCGAACTCCATACTGGAGGAATTTGGGGGTTATGAGAATCGGCATAAGTTGGAGATGCTGGGGCCATTTTTGGAAAAGCACTATAAAAATGTGGTGGTTATTTTGTTGGATGGGATGGGAAAATGTATCATTCAGAATAATCTGGAGAGGGATGGTTTTTTCAATTCGCATCTGGCAGGGACCTATAGTTCTGTGTTTCCGCCAACAACAGTAGCAGCAACTACAACTATGGCAAATGGGCTGATGCCATGTGAACATAGCTGGCTGGGCTGGGACTGTTATTTTCCGCAGATTGATAAGAATGTTTGTGTCTTTCTCAATCAGGAGAGTGAGACAGGACAGCCGGCAGCAGAGTATAATGTTGCCTGGGCTTATTGTGGATATGAGAGTGTGGTGTCGAAGATCAGGGCCAATGGCGGCAGTGCCTATGAAGTGACGCCATTTATAGAACCATTTCCGGATTCTTTTGATGGGATATGCCGCCAGATACGGAATTTATGCGGACAGCCGGGAAGGAAATATATTTATGGTTACTGGAATGAACCAGATCATATTATGCATCAGCAGGGTTGTTACGGAGAAGCTGCCAAAGAGACAGTCCAGGATTTGGAAGAGCAGGTATACGAGTTATGTGAGGAATTGGAAGATACCCTTGTGATCGTTACGGCTGACCATGGACATATGGATTCAGAAGGGGTGGCATTGGTGGACTATCCTAAGATCATGGAGTGTCTGGTACGTATGCCGTCCATCGAGCCGAGAGCTTTGAATCTGTTTGTGAAGGAAGGGAAAAGGGGGCAGTTGGAACAGGAATTCAAGAAAGAATTTGGAGATAAATTTTTGCTTCTGACGAAAGAACAGGTGCTGGAACGGAAACTATTTGGAATGGGAAAGGAACATCCGGATTTTCAGAAAATGTTGGGAGATTATCTGGCGGTTGCCACCAGTGATCTGTCGGTTTATAATACAAGGGAAGAAGCGGACAGTTTTGTTGGCGTGCATGCAGGACTGACGGAGGATGAGATGCAGATTCCCCTGATCATAATAGAGAGAGGATAAACATATGGGATTTCAGACATAACGAAGAGATCTGGAAATGATATTGTGAGAAGAATGGAGGTTACTATGAATAGACCGAATATAACAAAGGAATGTGTAAAAACCTTATATGAAACGAAGATCATAAATATTTATGACCTTCAGTATGAGGAGGGAAAGCACTATTATAACGCCACCAGGCGGGCAAAGGAAGATATCGTGGCGATAAAATCGGTGGAGGATCATAAAGTGATGCTGCCGGATGCCGTGAGCTGTGTTCTTGTACTCCGTCAGAAGGGAGAGGAACCAAAACTCCTTCTCAGCCGTGAATACCGATATCCGGCAGGCCAGTTTCTGTTGAGTGTACCAGCAGGGCTTATTGATGAGAAAGAGATGGGAAGGGAAGAGGCAGTGAAAAGCACTGCCATACGGGAGATCAGGGAAGAGACAGGTCTGACGGTCAGGGAAACGGACAGAGTGGAGATTCTCAGTCCATTTCTCTTCAGCTCTCCTGGCATGACAGATGAGAGCAATGCCTTTGTCCTGGTGGAGACGGAGGTGGATGACCTGAATGTTTTGAACCAGGATGGTGCTGTAGGATCGGAGCGTTTTGACGGATTTGTTCTGCTGACGAAAGAGGAGGCAGAGCGGGTGTTGCGGCAGGGTTGTGATGATGAGGGCATATCCTATCCGATGATCACCTGGATGGCGTTGATTTGTTTTGTGTCAGGGCTGTGGGAGTGATGGATTTTCTTCTTTTCCAAACTGGCATATATCCGAGGCTGCGTTTATGCAAGCATGCCGCAGCCTTATTCATTCGGAACTACTTTATATTAAAACGTAACCATGCCTGGCGCAGATTGTATTCGATCAAGTCGTAGCTCATTTCTTTTAACTCAGAGACAGTACATGTCTGCCATAGGATGGATGGGTTATCTTTTGTATAATCAGTTAATTTCTTACCTTCAGTCTGCCATTTCTTAGGTCCAAGTCCAGATTCTTCATAGATGCCCCAAGTCTGTTTTGTTACATTTTCAATGATTAATTCAATTTTATTGTTATTGTCCAGATCTGTGGATGTATAGCGGATCTTATCTGTCTGCCTGTCATCACCCAAGTCAGTGACATATTCATCCATAGAGATGCTGAGAGAAACAAACTGATGACGGAGTTCATCTGTCAGTTCTTTCTCTTTTTCTGAGCGGAAATCATCACGCAGGGTAAATTTTTGCCACATGGTGTGCTCCATACTGCTTTTAATTACATCATCCTTTTCTTTAATCGCAATCGGTGTATCGGAAAAAAACATTGTTTTTTTGGTCATATTTGAGTAAACATTTGTAATATCACGTTCTTCACATTCTTCTCCCTTTGCGTTGAAAAAATGATATTCATTGTCTGTGCTGGCATCAAAAGTATATCTGCCGATTTTTTTGAAGGTGATGCCAGAACCATTTGGCATCATATCCAGATAGATAACATCGGCGGAATCCTGGCATAATGCCAGTTTGTCATTGATGATATAATGATACTGTTTATGGGCTGCGTCATAATAACAATCTGCTTTGCTTGTGGTGTCAAAAATACTGATTTCGGAAACCGACTGGGGAAGATCCCCTTCCATAGCCCACTTTTTCAGTGTTCCCTCTTCTGTCACTTCATAGAAAGAGGGGCAGCTCTGCCCTGTCTCGTCAGTTACTACTATCTCCAGGTAACCGTCCTGATCCAGATCCATTAGGGAATAAAAGGGTCCCTCAATATAACTGTCCTCTCCTGATCCTAAAATCCGACTGTCTTCCTTAAGCCATATATCTTTCTGTTTGATAAGGGTACTTATCTGATCATGGATAGAAGGAGCTGCTTTCTGCGGATTTATGGCTGTATTGCTGACGCTTTCCGTCACTGGTGCTGGCTCATTTTTGCCGGAGTTACAGGCTGAGAGCAGTGATATTATGATAAACAATAACAATGATATTTTTAATCTGTTCAAATTTGGAAAATTCATTTTATCCACCCTGTTTTTTAATAATACTTTTTCTTGTTTCAGATAAAAAGTATATCATGAATCTGCTGATAATACAATGAAATCTGGTTTTTGGGTGTTGGTCTCACAGAATTGCTAAGTTTGTTCGGTCATATTATCTGATTGAAGCAAGTTCAAATAGTAGTATAGTAAAATAAAAATCCGGGAACCTTTTACGTCTCTAAAGTATCTTTATATATAGAGATGAATAGTGATGGCATATAGAAGGAGGTCTTATGAGGAAAGATAATTTGAGAAAGAAAGTAATTGTAGTATTATGGAAATGTTTTTTTATGCTGCTGTGTTGTGTTTGTATTGTCCTGGAGGGCGGACGCTATGTCAGGGCATTAGACGAGAAACCGCAGCCATCAGAGGCGGAGTATGAGGCACAGTACGATAATGCGGTTGGATTGGCAGACCTGTTGAGAAACACAGCTGATATACACAATAAGCTGTATACGGCAGAGCAGGAGGTAGAGCTGCAGGCACTGGTGGACTCTGCCTGCGGCAGTGCTAAGACTGACCGGGCAAAGGTCGGAAACCTCCTTGCCCGTATCTTTCAAAGATTGGAGCCAGGCAGATGTTATGGATTGAATGGCTGGGATACGCTCTGTGACGGGGACACCGATTTGATCGATGCTGCAGGCAAAACAGTGGGACCGAAAAAAGCAGTCGATGAGTTAGCGTATTGTTATACGTTTTACGACGTGTGCCGGCTGGCAGGTATCCCATGTTTTATCCTGGAAGACGATTTTACAGATGCATCCAAGGACCAGTATATTGCGATGGTTTATATTGAGACCGCTTCCGGTACCGGGAAGGAATGGCATTTTGTCGATGTGGCAGAAGAAAAAATGCTGCTTAGCAGCAGGGAACAGGTCTATAACGATTTTGGAACGAGTTTTTATCCCAAAAGTCTGGTACTGAATTATGATAATGCACTGTTTTTCAGAAATGTTATTTTATTGAAAAAGGAAACTCAAGCCGGGGGGAAAGACGCACCATTGCTGGCATATGACAGAGCCACGAATACCGTAAAGACCTATTTTACTAACGGATTACTGGCGACTGAGGAACAGTACCAGATGATGACGGTGTATACAGGAAAAGACGGGGAAGCGCCATCGGGGTGGATGGAGACGAAACAGTATTCATCCGGTACGGCAACAACCTATCGCAGCTATGCCGTATGCGGCGTGTTCCTGCAGGGAAGAGTAACGATAGATGGAAAAGAGTATGAACTGCAAAGAGCAGGTGGAGACAAGGGTTTTTACAGTTTGCTTCCATATTATGATCATCAGGCAGTGGGAAGTGAGACGGAGAGTGACAAGCATAAAGCCGATGCACTTGCGTATAAGAAAGAATTGGAGGATAAGGCAATCTCATATGCAAATGCTATGCTGGCAGATAAAAACTACATCTGGGATGACACATACTTTGAGAATGAAGAGGATGAACAACTTCTGAAAGATGCAGTCAATACCGCATTGGACTGGGATTACATTCAGGGGAATGCAGCAAGCGAGACTGCTTTTGAGACAGCGGGCATACCTTTTAAGCCTTTGGCAGAGCAGGAGCCGGGGGAGATGTTCGATAAGGCAAAGGCACAGGCAGTTCTTCTATATATCAAAAAGAATGTGAAAACCGTTGATCACGGTGCTAACTTTGTAAATAGTGCGACTGTGTTAAGGCAGGGAGAGGGAACCTGTGAAGGTCATTCTCGTTTATACCGGGATATGTGCGTGATGGCGGGAGTTCCCTGTTTTCAGCTGCACAGTTCTCCTGGCATATGGTTGGGAGATGCCCTGTATGGAGACCATGGGCATAATATGATCCGGGTGGGGGATGAGTGGCTGTTCTGTGACCTGATGGCTTCCGGCATCATCGGGATGAATAACTGTTATCCGCTTGGTATTTTTGAGGGATATGACACTATGAATAGTACCGAGATCAGGATTGACCGTGACGCAGTGCGAAAGGATAACTACGGTAAGTGGGGGGCCTGGGGAGGCTGTACGCTGAATTATTTTGAGATTGACAGTGAGGGAAAACTGGGAATCTACCAGAGAAACTGGTATGGTAATCCGGTTGTTAGTGCCGAAACCGATGAAAATGGTAAATATGTCATAGAGAATGGTATTCATACTGTGGATGTTCCGGAAATGAATGAAGACCGTTCGGCAGAAATTGTGACACGTTATGCGTATTATCGTCAGAATCTCAGAACCTTACAGGGAAAGAAAATCATCAATGGCAAAGAGTATTTTTTTGATACGAGTGTGAGTAAAGTGGGTGCCATGTGCCACAGGATGCAGGAGGTGTCACGGAGATATGTGATTTCCAAACTTACTTTTCAGCCGTTAGAAGACCAGCCTTATGAGGAGGGCGGAGCCTGTCCTGTGCCAGAGATTTATGACGGTGAGAAAAAACTGGAATGCGGGAAGGATTTTGAAATAATAGAGTACAGACATAATAACGAAATCACGACCTATACGGATGCCTGTTATAAAGTAGAGGGAATCGGCGATTATATGGGCCAGGCGACCCGATATTTTAAGGTTGTACAGGCCGATATTTCAGATCGGGAGGTGACGTTGTCCCAGACAAGCTTTACATGGAGGCCAGATACGCAGTATTACAGACCACAGGTGGATCTTGGCCTGAACCAGCGGGATTATAGTGTAGCTTATTATGATTTTAATAAGATTGGCAGGGCGAAGTTAGTCATAACAGGCAAAGGAAACTATAAAGGCTCTATAACAAAAGAGTATGATATCAAACCGGGTGTGTGGAATGAGGATGAATATACTATCATGGATAAAAATGGGAAGCCGCTCCAGTCTCAGAAATTTGCATTCAATTTTTCTCCCATCACGGCTGAGGCGAGGGTATACTGGCAGAATGAAGCGGGGAGGATGTATATTCTTTCCGAGGCACTGGAGTATGATATCTCATACAGTAGTACGGAACACCCAGGGACTGTTACTGTTACAGCCACCGCTAAAGGGAAATATCAGGGAACCCTGACTTGTACCTATGAGATCATGCCCTATTTTCTGCAGGAAGATTCCATAAAAGCGGCATATACCCAGACCATATATAATGGGTCAGTGCAGAAACCGACGGTTACGGTCGGGTGGCTGACAGAAGGAAAGGACTACTTTATCTCATATGAGAGAAACGTGAATGGGGTGTATCAGGAGGCAGAGCCGAAGGAAATCGGTGAGTACCGGATTGTCGTCCGTGTATCAGAGGATATGGCGATCATGAAAGATGGCATATCCGAAGAGGATGCGTCGGATATCTGTTATATCCGCTATATCATTCAGGCAGATGGAAGCAGTGGTGGTGAAACAGGAGATGGCGGCTCTGGTATCGGGAACTTGGGAAATAGTAATGGTACAGGAAGCAGTGGTTCGGGTACCGGGAATTCTGGAAATAGTAATGGTACAGGAGGCAGTGGTTCAAGTACCGACGGCTCTGGAAACAGGAATGATACAGATATCACGGATGGCGGTGGTGAAGGTGGAATTACTGGTAGTTCTGAAACTTTAAATAATGGAAATGATACGATTAAGAAGCTAAAACTCACGGCAAAGAAAAAGGCCATTAGCATCAATTGGAGTAAAGTCAAAGAGGCAAAGGGCTATCAGATACAGATCAGCCGATATAAGAGTTTCAAGAAAGCAAAGACGGTCTATGTTAAAAAGTCTAAAAAGTCTTATACGATCAAAAAGCTGAAAAAGAAGACCAAATATTATATTCGTATCCGGGCTTATATGGGAACCGGGGGAAAGGGAAAAAATAAAAAGAAGATTTACGGAAAATGGAAGAAGGCGTCCCGAAAAACGAAGTGAAAAACAATTTAAGACAATCGAACAATATCAGGAATTGACCCAAAAGTATGAGGTTCTATGTAATGATGATAGATCATGATTAATGGTACAATAACAGTAAACACAAGGTGCAAGGCTTAGGAATTGATTGATAAGTTTTGCACCTTGTGAGGTTATATAGGGAGAAGAGCGCACTGAGGGGGGGGGTTAAATGTATAAAAGATAAACGCGTGTTAACGATTAACAAATATTATCCGATATATCATATGTGAGGAATTGTAAAATAACTTACTTACAGTTCGTTCTAGCTCAACGGCGCCCAAATATGCCGTCCACGGCGGGTTCAAATTGACGCCGTTGAGCTAGAAGAAGGAGAGTGATATCTATGAGTAAAGAGGAACAGACACCAAGTGAAAGTGAGTGGAAGATCATGGAAGTCCTCTGGGAGAGTGGCAGGCCGCTTACCTCTGCAGAGGTGATCCAGCGTATGAGGGGGGACAGCCACATGACACAGAAGATGATCCGGGTGCTGATGAACCGGCTGGTCCAGAAGGGATTGCTTGGGTATGAAGTGGATGCGGATGATTCACGGGTGTATCACTACACACCCCTCCGGAGCAGGGAAGATTGCCTGAAGGAGAAGAGCCAGAGGTTTGCAGACAGTTACTTTTCAGGAAACAAGCCGTTAGCTGCCACAAATGCCATGGCAGCATTATTGCAGAGCTTTGACCTGACAGATGAACAACTGGAAGAATTGGAAGAAATCCTGCGAAAAAAGAGGCTGGCATCCCCGTCATCAAAAAATAAGAAAGGGTGACAGTTATGTCTGGCTGGTCACAATTAGTTAATTTTATAGATTTCTGTGCCATGTATCTTACTTTACAGCTTGAGCGCTGTGCTGTTTTCTCGCTTGTATGGATTGGGATTGTCCTGCTTCTGCGGAAGACTTTTTTTGCGAGAGGGATCTTCACAAGAGGGATACTGTGGTCAGTGTTCCTTATCATTCCATGCCTGGGGAGAATGAAGATATTCTATGAAGATCCTTTTGTTTTTGGGCTGACATGGAGACTGACGGGGATCACCATGCATCATTTATGGATTGGGCGCATTTATATGGCAGGTGTTTTTCTCTCTTTTTTCTACATCTTTGGAAAGCGGATGCGTCTGCGGCGGATTGTTTCCAGGATGGACAGAAGAATTGTTGCGGAGAGGGAGATCCGCGTCACAGCTATGAATGTGACGCCATTTACCATTGGCCTCATAAGACCAGAGGTTGTACTGCCAGAGATTATGATCTGCAATTATGAGGATGATGAACTGGAGGGCATTGTGCAGCATGAGCTGACACACAGCCGCCTGGGACATCTTTGGTGTTATTTTGCCTGGGATATCCTGCGCTGCCTGTTGTGGGTCAATCCGTTGCTATCCGTCTGCCAGAAATATTTCCGGGCAGATCTGGAGGATATGTGTGACCGGGTGTGCATACAAAAGAGAGGGAGACAGGCGTGTGAATATGGTGAGATGCTGATAAAGAGCCTGAGACTGCTTCGCTCCCAGAGGGATAATATATCTTCTGTAGTTACCTATGCCGGGGAAAAAGAGTTTGAGGAAATAAAGAGACGCATCGGAAATATTGCTTCTTTCCGTCCTTACCGGAAAAGACTCTGCATCTGTGCTGCAGCAGGGACAATGGCAGTGATAGCAGGCCTGTTCTGGGGGATACATAGCGCTTCCTATGCCAGGTATCAGGAACTGGACAGCATGCTGGTTTATGAGTATGAAGGGGGAAGGGGTACATTACTGTCGGCAGACAGTGATGTTCTGCATAAGATGATCTGTTATGATGAAGGTTTTGCTTATGTGGACAGAGTGTCATTTGAGGAATTTCTTTATGAAAAGGGTGCTGAGGGTGAGATCTTTATCGTATTTGGCGGATTTCAGAAGCTGCCTGGCCTGGGGGCAGGCGGCGGGTATTCCTGTCAGTATGATAGAGATTCAGAGGGCAAGGTTGTCCAGATTCCCTATGAAAAGCCAGAGGAGAATTGGATGACGGTTCTTATAAAATTAATATGAGTCAGGGAGGTTGAAAATATGGCAATGGAGATTACAAACAATTACAGTAACTATGCAGCAGGCAGCATAGCAGGAACCGATGCTGCAAATAGTACACAGAAGAGGGAAACAGAAAAAACATCAGGGACAGCAGACAGTAAATCCAAAAGTACAGCCGCATATATGAGTGAACTGGCAAAACTTGCCCCCAGCGTGGAATTCAGGATGGGAAATGGCCACGCATCGGCGAAAACAGGCCAGACACTTACCATAAATCCTAAACTTTTGGAAAAAATGCAGAGTGACCCGGAGAAGGAAAAAGAAATGAAGGAACTGATCCGGGGTGTTGAGACAATGACAAAGCTGTCAGACAGTATCAATAATGCCAGTGGCTGGAAGACTGTATTCCGGCACAGTTATATAGATGAAAATGGGAAATATTGTCATATTGCCCTTATCCGAAATGAGCATGGTTATAAAATGAGTGAAAAACTTCGGAAAGAGAGACGAAAGAACTCAGAAAAGCTGATTGAGAAATCGAAGGAGAAGGCAGCGAAGAAGACGGAGGAACTGCAGGAAGCATTAGAAGAAAAGAGAACGGATAAGGGGGAGAAAAAAACTGGCAGGGCAGAGGAGATTATAAAGGAAAAGATGGATGCTGCCAGGGATGGCGTGGCCTATATGGACGACTCAGATTTTAAGACTATTATGGAAGCTATCCGGGAGGATAAGGACAATAAAACGGATAACCAGAAGCAGACACAGCATGGAACAGTTTTGGATCTGTGGATATAGCTGGCAAATATTCGAGCATATCTGGCGTAATCTGTTTCATGTTCTATCAGCCTTATGCTGTGTATTTACCTGTATCGTCAGTCTCCGGTATTCTTTTTGGTAAAAGAAAATGGACAGTACTGTTGCTATACTCCAGCCAATCGGCCAGGAGCACCAAATGCCGATGGAAGAATGTGTCCAGTTGGAGAGGAGAAAGGATAAGACGACACGCAGGATCAGGTCAGTGAAGGTGGCTGCCATAAACTGCTTCATGGCACCTTCACCGCGAAGGATACCGTCTGCCACAAGTTTGGCGGCAATGACAAAATAAAATGGAGACAGGATCCATAAGAACTGTCTGCCTGTCATAAGTGCTGTGGCAGAATTCTGATCCATAAAAAGAAGCAGAAGGTATTTGCCAAACCCAAGATACAGAGCGCAGAATGGGATACACAGGCACCATACCAGTTTCAGCCCGGCATGGAGTCCGGCCTTGATCCGTTCATATTTACCTGCTCCGAGATTCTGGGCGGCGAAGTTAGACATCCCGTTTCCGATGGTAGTGAATGATGTGATCACCAGGTTATTTAATTTTACGGCAGCCGAATATCCGGCAGCGACACTTACGCCAAAATCGTTGATACAACCTTGGATCATCATATTTCCCACAGAGATAAAGGACTGCTGCAAAATGCTGGGGATAGCAATGGCGGCCGTTTTCTTCAGCAGGTGCCAGGAAAAGACTGGGACCATATCACCAGCCTCTATTTTCCGCAGGCGCTTTAGTACCAGAACGATGGAGAAAATGCAGCTGACACCCTGACAGAGAAAGGTAGCCCATGCCACACCGGAAATTCCCATTGAGAAAGCCTTCACGAAGAGAATGTCAATGAGGATATTAGCGCTTGAAGAAATGGCGAGAAAAATAAATGGTGTTTTGGAGTCTCCCAGTGCTGAGAAAATACCAGTTGCGATATTATAGAAAAACAAAAAGGGCAGTCCCCAGATATAGATCGTTAAGTACAGGGCGGAGTCAGCGAGGATCTCCGGCTGTGTTTTCATGAGGCCAAGCAGCACATCACAGGACAGCAGGCCGCCGATCATCAGAGCACTGCACAGAACGCCACTGGCAATGAGGGCTGTATAGACAGAAGTTTTCAGGGCACGGTAATCCTTTGCCCCAAATAACTGTGATACGATGACCGAACAGCCGATGTTGCAGCCAAAGGCAAAAGCGATGAAGATCAGGGTGATATTATAACTGTTGCCTACTGCGGCCAGGGCATTTTCTCCAATGAATTTGCCGGCAACCAGTGAATCGGCGATATTATAAAGCTGCTGGAATACAATACTGCCAAACATGGGCAGGCAGAACGCCCACAAGATTTTTCGGGGATTTCCCTGTGTCAGGTCTTTGTTCATAAAGATAACTTCCCTTCCTTTACATTTCATCGAATATGCATTATACTACGAAATGACAGATATTAAAAATATATATATGATATAAGAGAGATATAAAAAATATATGGATATCAATTTCGAATATTTCAAAATTTTTTACTATGTGGCGCGGTATAAGAATATGACAAAGGCTGCTGCTGCGCTGGGGAGTAACCAGCCCAATGTGACACGGATCATGAAGCTGCTGGAATCGCAGTTGAATTGCCGTTTATTTATCCGTGAAGCACGGGGGATCAGCCTGACACAGGAGGGAGAACTGCTTTATTCTCACGTGGAGGCAGCATACAGGCATTTGCTGAATGCACAGGAGGAGATCGGACGGCAGGATTCACAGAAAGGAGGTACTGTGGATATAGGCGCAACGGAAACGGCACTCTATCTTTTTCTGCTGGATGCACTGCATGATTTTAGGCAGGAATATCCTGCTATTCGGATCAAGATCCATAACCATTCCACGCCAGAAACAGTAAAGCAGCTTATTCGTGGCAGTCTGGATTTTGCAGTGGTCACAGGACCTTTTGAGGTGCCGGGAGTGGTTCATTGTGAGGATGTACTGGACTTTCAGGAGATACTGGTGGGAGGTACACAATATAAAGATCTTTGCAGAGAACCGATGGATTTAAGTGATATCAGATACTATCCCTGGATTGGACTGGGGAGGGGGAGTGTCACCTATGATCTGTACAAAGACTTTTTCTTAAAACAGAAAATAGATCTGGAGCCGGATATGGAGGTGGCGACGTCAAATCTGATGCTGCCGCTGATCGAACACAATTTTGGGATTGGCTTTGTGCCGGAAAAGCTGGCCTTTCCGGCGTTAAAGGAAGAAAGGCTGGTGCAGATATGCCTGAAAACTACACTTCCCAGGCGGTCTATACAGATTATTTCCGATAAGGGACGGGGGAAAAGCATAGCTGCTGATACCTTTTACAAATATTTGAAGAGGTATAGTAGTAAGCAAAATCCAATTAAATTATGATTGTCTTTGCCCCTGCCCTATGATAGGATACTCCACAAGGACAACCGTGTTGCAGGGTGGGCTGACCTCTCATTTTTACAGAATGGGGGTGATGCCTATGAAAAATCATTTTGATTTTAAGGATTTAATGACCTTTGGTCTTTTCCTTTTGGCATTACTTACATTTGTTTTTACGTTTTGTAAGTAACCATACATAGAAAAACCACCCCAAAACTTTGACCGAGTGGAAGGGTGGTTTTCTATCTAATTAATTCGGTCAACCCACCTTGTGGGCGGTTGTTCCTTCTATATGTCTAATATAACATGCTTCTCCTATTTTTTCAAGAAGAAATTCTTTCCCATCAGGGCAATCGCTTAAAAATTTGTTTCAAAGCGGGCGGATCCCATACTGACTCCTGTCCTTATATCACAGCCCGAAAAATGATTGTTTCTTCCGGCAGCAAAATACGCCGCCCGGGCATTGTCTGAGGTGTCTGCTGTCTTTTGGCATGGACTTTAAGCCTTTTTACGTATCGAGGCTCTTCATCTGTATAAACAGAAAAACGTCATTTTGTCAAAACATGTCTACAGTATTGATTCGAACCGCATTTTGGACAATGTAATTTACGTTTTGTAAGGGTATGGGGCGCCATAATATATGTCCGCATTTCAGGCACAAAACGTTCATGGCATTCAGGGCATTCAAAGGCTCCTGCATCTCTGTCCAAGATACAGGCAATGGCGATACCAAAAATGATTATGAATATCCCAATACCGATCAAGATAAACCGCATCCATGTTTCCATAACCAAAGCACCGCTTATTATAAACATGGGGGTTGCTGCGATGATCATAAGTCCTGCAACCATGGCAGACAATATAATTTTCTTTTTGCTTTCCTGAGCTTCTCTTACTAAATTCATCATATTCTCCTCCGCTTTCTTCTGGTAGTCATCCTCAGATACTCTTTTTCCCGTCAGAAGTTCATTTACTGATATTTCTAATTCTTTACATAAGGGAAGTAATAGTGAGATCTCTGGAAAACCATTTCCGCGTTCCCATTTTGAGATCGTCTTATCACTGATACCAAGAATATCTGCCAACTGTCTTTGGGTATAACCCTTGTTTTTACGTTCTTCGGCAATAAACCTGCCGATTTTGATCTGATCCATAGAAGCCTCCTTTCCTGTTGGGGATCTGGCAGTCCACAGGGCATATTGCCTGATCCACTGTATTCATTATAAACCTTTTTATATTTGTTTCATACCCATGGATCGCAGAGTATGGTGGATTTATGCTGATTCTACGCTCCGTAGAGTGTGGGGGATTCCATTCATCGTTTTTTCAGTTTTATCTTGTTTTTTATCTTATTATGTTCCATAATGTTTTATAAGAAGATATCGTATCCAATATTTCCCTATATATTAGATGCATCAAACTATAATTGAAAGGACAGATTATATGAATGATATTTGGTCAAAATATGTGCAGGGTGCGAAGACATTATACTATTCCCGCAAACTGCGGTTTGATGATATGTTTGCAGAACAGTATAAGACATTATTTGGTCTGGATGAAAACAAAAACCTGAAGATTCTGGAGATTGGCTGTGGTCCCGGTGCCCTTGCGGGGGCGCTTCACCGCTGGTATCCGAATGCTGGGATTGTAGCAGTTGACCGCGACAGTGAATTTATCCGCTTTGCCAGGGAACACGAGGAGGGAATCATGTTTTCTGAGGGTGATATTACGGCACTCTCTTTGGAGGATCGCAGTTTTGATGTTGTAATATCGAATACCGTCTGTGAGCATATTGAACCCTCCCGGTTTTATGGAGAGCAGTACCGAATACTGAAGCCAGGTGGAATTTGTCTGGTGCTGTCTTCCCGAAAGGGTATCACTATCCTGTCGGACTGTGTAACGCCAAGTGAGAAGGAACAGCTTTTCTGGAAAAGAGTTCAGCAATATGATGATACATTTGATAGATATGGCATACATAAATACCCAATGAATGAAGCAGAATTGCCCAGGGCAATGGAGCAACATGGATTCAGGAATATCCAAACCGGTTTTATGACGGTCGATCTGACACCAGACAATCCTAAGTTTTCGGCCGATCTGGCACACAATATGATTGATGCAGGCAGATATTCAGATATAGAGGCGATTGATTCGGTATTATACTCTATACCAGAACATTTTACTGGGGAAGAGATAAGGGAAATGAAAGATCTTGCCAATGCAAAATATGATGCCAGAATTGCCGAGTATGACCGCGGTGAAAGGCAGTGGGATACCAGTGTGTCAATTATTATGGTGGTTCGCGGGGTGCGGCAGGTCTCATTGGAAACCGTTTATCATAACGGAAGCACTCCTATTATATATTCCTCTTGAGTTTTTCTTTATTACTTGATATAATATTTTTCACAATATATTAAGAAAATTTCTACAAGGAGATAATTATGGACAGGAAGAATAAAATTTGGGAGAGGGAATTAACACATAAAGGAACCGTTTATCTTGAGACGGAACGGCTTATATTAAGGCGGTTTCGGAGAGAGGATCTTGAACCGGCCTATTATAATTGCTGGAGTGATGAGGAGGTATGGAAATGGACAAACTATGCGCCGATGAACTGTATTGCAGATGTAATAACGAAAGCGAACATGTTTACAGATAACTGGCTGAATGCCTATGATAATATGAACCGCTATAGTTGGGCAGTCCAGGTAAAGGATTCCGGCGAATTGATCGGACGATATTTCGGGATGCACCCAGATGATGAGCTGCGTCAGGTTGAGCTGGCATGTGAGATTGGACAGAAGTGGTGGAATCAAGGTTTTATGACAGAGGCAACGCGGAGGATCATAGAATTTTTCTTTAAAGAGGTGGGGATGAACCGGATATTTGCATATCATGCAAGTGATAATCCTGCTTCTGGAAAGATGCAGGTTAAGGCTGGTTTGAGATGGGAAGGGACATTGAGGCAGGCCTGTAAATGTAATAATGGAATATTTGACAAGGTAATGTATGCAATACTGGCAGAGGATTATTTTAGTGAAGAATAATGAGGACTCTTATTTAGTGAGAGTTTGCGCGCAGAATAGGACATAGAATATTTATATCTATCTGTTATAATATTTTTGTAGAAGCTTCTTTCTCTTCGAAAGGTACACAAAAAGGGGAAACTATAATTATGAACGAATATAGGAGAAAATACATTGAATTAAAAAAAGAATTTGAGCAGTCGGAGGGAGATACGGAATGCATACAGAACCTCTATGAGTATAAGGATTATCTGGAAGAGCAGGATGCGGTAGAAGCCAGATGGGTACTGGTGGATGTATGTGAGACACTGGAACTCTATAAGACTGCTTACGAGACCCTTCGTCCACTGGCCACACGTGCAGATAAAAAGGTTTTGAAACGGCTGGGTAAGCTGCAGGATCTCAAGGGGCTGGGAGACAGGTTTGCCCTGCCGCGCCCCAGGGGAGGAAAGGAGCGGGGGCGTCAGGCAGCCCTGCTGAAGACACTGCCATATTTTCGGTATCATCCAAATCCACTGGCAACAGAAGCTTTTCTGGTGTCAGATCCACCTGTGGCCTGTGATTGTTGCGGAAAGTCTGTCCCAATCTATTATGAAGGGCCGTTCTATTCGGTGGAATCCATTAGTTATCTTTGCCCGGAGTGTATCTCCAGTGGCAGGGCTGCAGAGAAATTTGACGGAGAATTTCAGGATGAGTGTTCTCTGGAAGAGGGGGTGGACAGTCCGGATAAGCTGGATGAGCTGATCCACCGCACTCCGGGCTATCATGGCTGGCAGCAGGAATATTGGCGGACACACTGTGGAGATTTCTGTGCTTTTATAGGTTATGTGGGATACCGGGAATTAAAGCAGATGGACATTGTGGATGATATCTTGGATGATTCTGTCTGGGATGAGTGGGGAGAAGAACGGGAAGATATGATCCAATATATGGTTAATGGCGGCGGTGTTCAGGGGTATCTGTTCCAGTGCCTGCACTGTGGAAAATACCGTCTTTGGATTGATTGTGACTGAGTTATTTACAATAATTACAGACATTGACATTTGAAGGGAGATATGTGGTATGACAAGTTGCTATTTTCCAGAAGAAGAGATTACAGAAAATGATTTGTATTTTGTATGTTATATGATCGAACGTGTTGCGAGAAAACTTCATCAGAGAAATCGGTATGTAGTAAATCATATCTCCCAGGAAGAATGGGAGCTGGTTATTCGTCTTGCCAATGTGTTTCATTCGGAAAATCCATTAAAGATAGAAAGCGAATGGATCAAAGAGTATCATTTGGATCAAGGGAATTTTGATATCGCAGATGTAGATGCTGAATTGGTGGAAGTGATACCTTCAGAGACTCAGATGGGAAAAGTTTATATGCGGCTGATCCTGTCAACACAAAAACCAGGAGAGGATTTTGTGGAAGGAATGATACGGGTTTACAACGATGAAATATGTGATGTGATCGACAATTATAACTGTAGTGCATATTATGAACCATCTTATGCGATCACAAGGGCATATAATGAGGGAGGGTTTTGATTAATATGGCAAGATCAGAACTTGTGACACTTACTAACATGTGTATGGTATATGACAGGAAGGGAAATGTCCTGGTGCAGGACAAAGTGGACAAGGAATGGGGTGGATTTACTTTCCCTGGCGGGCATATTGAGAAAGGAGAGTCGTTTGTAGATTCTGTTATTCGCGAGGTGTATGAAGAGACGGGACTTACAATAACGAATCCAAGGATCTGTGGTACGAAGGATTGGCTGAATGAGGATGGATCAAGATATCTGGTGGTATTTTATAAAACAGATCGGTTCATAGGTGAGTTGAGATCTTCAACAGAGGGAGAAGTGAAATGGATGTCGCTGGAGGAAATGAAACGGGGGAAACTGGCAGAGGGCATGGCAGACATGCTGAGAGTTTTTCTGGAGGATGATATCAGCGAATTTCACTATACAAGAGAAAAGGATGAATGGAAATATGAATTGAAGTAGAGTGGAGGCTTTTATGGATAAATATATATTCAGAACAATCCGACAGGAGGAGACAGAACAGGCTATCCTTATTGAAAAGATCTGTTTTCCGCCGAATGAGGCATGTACGGAAGATATGATGCGGTCGCGCATTGTAAAAGTGTCAGATCTGTTTCTGGTAGCAGAGGATACAGATATGGGTAAGATAGCAGGTTTTCTAACCGGATTATCTACCAATGAGACCTCTTTCCGTGATGAATTTTTCTGGGATGCTGACTTGTATGATCCGGACGGCAGAAATCTTATGGTGCTGGGGCTGAATGTACTTCCCGAGTACCGTGGACAGGGGCTGGCGAGGGAACTGGTACAGCGGTATCTTCGCCGGGAGGGCGAGAGGGGCAGACAGGTCGTCCTGCTGACCTGTCTGCCTGATAAGATAAAGATGTATGAAAAGATGGGATTTCATGATCAGGGTCTGTCAAAATCCATATGGGGCGGCGAGCGGTGGCATGAGATGAGTTATCCTATTACAAATAATGGATAGGTGGACGCTCATGCTTTCCGAACTGTTACTGCCAGGGCATGTGCCATCATGCCTTCCGCTCTGGCAAGCTGGGTGATATGGCCGGCGTTTTTCTCCAGAGCCTTTTTCGTATACCGGATCACGCTGTAGCCCCTCATAAATTCCTGGACTGACATGCCAGAGGAAAATCTGGCAGTTCCACAGGTGGGGAGGATATGGTTCGTTCCACAAAAATAATCTCCTACCGGCTCTGTGCTGTACTCTCCCACGAATACGGCCCCGGCATTGGTCAGTCGGGCCAGGGCATCTTCATAATCTGTCAATAGCAGCTCTGCATGCTCTGGTGCGATTTCATTTACCGCATCCACTGCTTCCTGAATGGAATCCACGATAAAGATATCACCATAATTTTCAAAGGATTGTCTGGTGGCATTTACCAGATTATGTTCCTGGCACAGCCGGAGGATCTCATCCCTGATCTGTTCTGCCTGTTTTTCTGACAGGCAGAAAGCGGTGCTGGCTTCAAATCCGGTTCCATGTTCCGCCTGCGACATGAGATCGGCAGCGATAAAGGTTGGATTTGCCTTTTCATCGGCGATGATCGCGATTTCAGATGGTCCGGCGATGGAATCAATCTTTACCTCACCAAAAAGAAGGCGCTTTGCCATCTGGGTGAAATTGTTTCCAGGCCCGGTGATGGCGTCAACTTTCTGCACGGTTTCTGTCCCATAGGCAACGGCAGCTAATCCCTGGGAACCAGATATTTTGTAATAATTTCTTACGTTTAAGTAATCTGCCACATAGAGCAGGTGCTCATCAATCTTTCCGTCTTTTCCTGGTTTGGTAAGGATATAGATATCGGGTACTCCGGCGACGATGGCAGGAACCAGATTCATACATAGAGTGGAAACAAGGGGCGCCATATTTCCCGGCACCGTGACTGCAACACGGTTCAGTGGCGTGTACCGTCGTTCAAGGATAACGCCATCTTCGTATTTTTCAGAAAAACCAGAAGGCACCTGCTTTCTGTGGAACTGGAACAGATTATCACATGCCTTTTTTACTGCTGCCTTAAATTCATTGGATACGGTTTCTTTTGCCTGGGCAAATTCATCATCTGATACAAATAATCCGATCTTTTGGATATCCACATCATCAAATTGTTTCATATAAGCATGAAGTGCCAGATCCCCCTTGGCCTTTACCTGTTTTAGGACTTCTTTCACTGTGTCCTCGACCTCAGATGGGATACTTCCCCTTCGGTTGAGAAGACTGATAAATCTTGGGTTTTTGTGGCTGAATCTGCTGATTGATACCATTTTTTCATCCTCCTTATTAAAGATATAAAAATAAAAAACGCCTGTCAGAAAGATTTTCCCTGACAAGCGTGGATCAGGCATTGCGCCTAATATCATTTAAAAGATAACAATTTTTGAAAGGCTTGTCAATATTTTGTTATAAAAATTGCTTATTCTATCAGAAAGGAGTATAATATAAAAACACGCAAAGGAAGGAATCTAAAAGGAGGTCTTAAAGGATGTCTCATCAAGGAAGCCATATCTGGTACAAAGGCTTATGTGAAAATGAGATAAACAGAGAATTGTTCCGGCATTTTATCCGGCGACAGGAGGTTACGGACTGCTGGCGCAGAGAGGACGGAAAATGGGTGGTCAAAAGTGATCCCTTTATAGACGACTGGTCAGAAGAAGACTATGGTATCCTTGTGGACTGCCTTCGGAATACAGTAACTACAGGTGGTTTTGTACAGGGGGCTTTTTGTGGTGGGTATCTAAAAGGATTTGTCTCGGTGGAAGCGGAGCTGTTCGGCGGGGAGAACAGATATCTGGATCTTTCCAGCATCCATGTATCGGAGGATATGCGGGGGAGAGGCATTGGAGGTACTCTTTTTGCCATGGCAAGAGAATGGGCAGGTAAAAAAGGGGCTGGAAAGCTGTATATCTCTGCCCATTCGGCAGTCGAGAGCCAGGCATTTTATAAGGCGATGGGCTGTGTGGAGGCAAAGGTTTATAACAGGGAACATACAGAAAAGGAGCCTTATGACTGTCAATTAGAGTGCGGGGTGTCCAGATCATGACTGCATTAAAAGAGGGGGGGCTGGCAGTGGAGGTTATATTCTGCACCGAAGTGGCAGCAGAGACCGCTGGCGGACTGAAACTGCTTTATGGGATGGGTATCAGAGCAGTTCATAACCGGCATCTCCTAATACATCTGCTGCTTTTTGATAATTTTCTTCCTTGACTAGAATATAGTCGGTATTATAAGTTGATATGGCAAAAATCCCGATTTTGTTTTCGGCTAACAGAGTGGATATGTGGGAAAGGATACCGATCAGGGAGAAATCCAGAGTGCCTTCGATCCGGAATGCTTTCCAGCCATCGTCACATAAGATTATATTGGCAGGTACATTTTCAGTGATACAGACCAGAGAATTTTCTTCTTCTGTCTTTCCGATAAAGCAGTATTCTTGATTCAGGTCAGTTTGTGAATAGTCATTCACTTTACACACTGAAAAATTATAATCTATTTTTTTGAGCTTCATATAAATATTCCCCTCTCTTATTCTCGCACGGGCAAAGTTCGATGTGTGCGGAGCAAGAATCGCTATAGCGAATTTATTCGCTTTGCGATTCTTGGAGGGCTGAGGTTCTCAGCCAGCCCTTTTCTATTATACTCCATTTGCTCTGGGAAGGAAATATTCAATTATGGAGGGTCTTATTGCAGCTCAGAAGTGATAATCACTGTTGGTCTTATGCAGGTGGTTCTGTTGAACTGGATGAGGAAAGGATTGTTAGGGGGAAGGCAGGATGACTACAAGAGAGGAGGCGCTGTCCTATGGGATGGCCTTTCAGGATGTATACCAGGATACACCATTTCGTGATCCAAACTGGATACTGGTTCGGTATAAAAAGAACAAAAAAGCTTTTTTATGGACCTATGAATATCAGGGGCAGATGCGTATTAATATAAAAGTAGATCCGGAATGGAGGGATTTCTGGAGAAATACTTATGAGGCTGTGATCCCAGGATACCATCAGAATAAGGAGCATTGGAATACGGTGATACTGGATGGGAGTGTACCGGATGGAGATATACGGAGAATGATCGCAGAGAGCTATGATCTTATTGTGGGCAGGAGGGGAAGATGAATGGTTTATTTTGTAGAAGAACTGGAATTGGATCGTGGGATCAATCCAGCTACCAGAAAAGAATATACAAAGGATAGTACAATTATTATTCTGGAGGAAAAGGATACCCCTGATATGTTCTGTGGCAGGGGTGAAAATGGAATATATACTGTACGGATGGCAACAGGTAACAAAAACTGGGAAATGGCGGTGGGAGATTTCATCGACTATGCCAGGGCAGAGGATCTGGAGGCGGTGGTATGTGTTTCAGGAGAAAGACTGGCTCAGGTGAGGAAAGTATATCAGGGCCATTGTTATAATGAGAGAGGATTAAGAATATATGAACCTGATTTTCTGGTGCACAGCACAACATATGAGAGTGGAAAGGAGATTTTGCTAGATGGGCATCTGAAAAGCTGGAACCGGTTGAGGCAGGAGGGAAGGATCACAGAAGAGGTTCCCATTGGAAGAAGCCTGGGCGATCCGGACTATTTTTCAGATTATATCATGTTTTCCCAGGGAGCGGTTTCATCAGAAATTGTAGTAATGTCAAAACAGGCAGGAGAGATCGTTATGGATGGAAATGGTAAATATAGGACAGGGATACGTTTCTATCTTGACGCAGAGGCAATAGCTGAAGATGGGATATTGCTTCGGGATGGAATCCATATCAAAGTAAAGGATGAGCTGCCTTTGGAGAAGTATCTGCTGTGGTGGGCAGACTGGCAGCGGGCCGGGCTGCAGGACCCGGTGTCTACTCCGCTGATATTTACTGAGAGGACAAATGTCATGTTTCAGGAAAGAAAAAGGAATGGGATCATGTAAAGAGTAATCAACTTAAAGTTGAGACACTATGCACCTATATAGTTGATTGTATTTTGCGCATCCAAAGGATACAATAGAATTATCAAATAAAACGGAGGTGCAGGATATGGCATTACAGGGAATAGGAAACCGCATTAAGGCAATACGGCAGGACAGAGGATTTACACAGAAGCAGTTAGCAGGCCTGCTGGGGGTGACAGAGCAGGCAGTATCAAAATGGGAGCGGGAGACCAGCTATCCGGATATTTCTATGCTAAATGGGATATCGGAAGTGATGGATTGCTCACTGGATTATCTGTTCCAGTATGAGTCTGGCAAAAAGAACCTGTTGGATCAGGACAGTATTGAGCGAAGGGCAGAGGTCAACCGGCATTTGCTGCCGGACATCATCTCTCTTGAATTTGGAGAGGGGCTGGTTCCTGTTTTTTTGTCTGAGGACAGGCAGGGGTTTCCCCATATCAACGGATTGCGCTGCCAGGCAGCATCGCAATGGGGGGTGATTCTTCCCGTGATCCGGATGTTGGATCAGATGGCACTGGGATCAGATCAGTACCGGATCAATATCAATGGGGTATGCATGTATGAGGGCAGGCAGAAGGATATGGATGAAGATAGCCTGGAAGGGATATTGGAAAAACTGAAAGATACGATATTTAAAAATATAGAATTTGTGCTGAACAATCAGACAATATATCATATGGTGGAAAATCTGCGGGCACAGTATCCTTATGTAGTTCAGGATATCATACCAGATGTGGTTTCTTATTCCATGCTCCGCCAGGTTGTCATTTATCTTCTGAAAGAACAGGGATGTGCTGTGAATCCATTGATCCTGATTATAGAATCAATGGAACGCCATGCCGGGATAAGGGATCCGAAGGAGCTTGCGGGGAAAGTGGCAGAGGAGATCGGAGAGGGGTTTCGGTTTTAGCTCAACGGCGCCAATTTGAACCCGTTATTGTACTGTAGGGGGTAATCGGTAAATATGTTAAATATTCGTTATGTTACAAAAGAAGATGCCTCTTTTTGGTTTCAACTGGACAGGCATCTGTCACGTGAAGAGTTTTATGCAAAGGTTAGGGATCAAAGAGGATATTTACTGCTGGAAGATAATATCCTCCTTGGGATACTCCGGTACAATCTGTTTTGGGATAGTATACCCTTTTGCACATTGATCTATATCGGGCAGGAGTATCAGTCAAAGGGTTATGGGAGAGATCTGATGGTATATTGGGAACAGGATATGAAGTCAAAGGGGTATGGAATGGTGATGACGTCGACCCAGACGGATGAGATGGCGCAGCATTTTTATCGGAAACTTGGATATCAGGAGGCAGGATCATTGATCCTGGACCTTCCTGGATACAGACAGCCTATGGAGATGTTTTTTGTAAAGGAGATATCACTTGCAGTTTCCAGACGGTAAACCTGTTAAAATCGCATTGAAAAGAAAGTGTCTGGCGGCAGTGGAATTTTTGGATGATCCATTTTGGAAGCTCCTTTTTTTCATTTATAACAAGCCAGATCTGTTGATCCGTAGACAATATAGCGTCCAGATGATCTGCTGTGACATATTCCACATTTTCAAAAGCATCAAACCAGGGTTCATAGTAAGTACAAATATGAGTGTGGTCTGGATAATAGTATGACATAATTCCAAAAGAAGAGTCGCAGTAGATGAAAATGTCTTCAGGGGAACAGACGGTGTCAAATTCATTTCTGAAATTTCTCAAAGATGGATTGTATTCAAAGGATGCTGTTATCCCATATTCGATGATACATACCAATAGAAGGCAGGGGATAAGAATTTTGCCTTTGATATGATGTGCTAGCTCAACGGCGGTTACCAGTGCAAAGATACCAAGCAGAGGAGAGGCATAGCGGGCAATGTACAGAGGGCATATCAGCAGAGAGATTCCGAATCCTGTCATATGTACGAACATAATAGTAAAGATACCTGATTTGATGAGACATTTCCGGGATTCTGAAAGGGTTTTCTGCTGACAGAGTAAAAGGGCGAAGAGTGGGATTGAAAGGGCAAGGATGATCAGGGAATTTGTTTCTAATGAGCTAAGCCAGAAATTCTGGGATGCCTGTCTGGTCTGTGTAAGAAGGGTACCCAGCCAGCCTGCATAACCAAGTATCATAAGGGCATCAGCCGTCAGTATTTTTTTCCATTCCTTCTGGTATTTAAAAAGGATACAGATGTTAATGCTGATCACAACTCCTGCAGCTGCTACCAGTGCATAGATATGGTTATAGGCAGCGCATAATGCGGTTATGGCGAAAAGAATGGCAGTTTGCCACTTTGGAGAACGGAGCAGCCGCATTCCCTCAAGAAAACACCATGTCACAAAAAACATGCTCCAGGAATAGCAGCGTTGCTGCACTGCGAAATAAAAAGACATAGGAATTATCCCAATGATGAGCAAATAGAATATGGCAGTCTTTTTTCCATAATCTTTTTTTACAATGAGCCATCCAAGAGAGAGAAGCATGACAAAACCAAGCAGTGAGTATAGCTTGGTTATTATGATGTCATAACCCCAGATGGAACAGAATAACTTTAGTCCGGCAAAATAGAGGGGTGGATGCATATCTGATCTCAGGATATCGGTCATTTCCCCATAAGAGTGCCGAACCAGGGCAAGTGTATAAGTCTCGTCAAACCACACATTATCATTAAAAAGAAGTCCTGACACCATCAGTGTCAGAAGGATAAATAGGATTGTTATAAATTTATTTTTCATGGTTTCTATCATAACAGGGCAGGATGACAGCAGGATGACTGCAGAGTGACAGTTCTGTAACTTATAATATTGGGAATGAATATGGATCTGTGGAATAAAAGTTGCCTGGCACAATAAGAGAAGGTATAATGAAAGAAAAAGAGATACTGGCGTTCTGCCGCCAGGTAAGGGAGAGGTGAGGAAATGATCGATCTGCATTTGCATCTGGATGGTTCCCTGACTCCGGAAGAAGTGCTTACATATGCCGGGATATCAGGTGTTTCCCTGCCCACAGAGAATGTGGGTGAGATAAAGGATCTGCTGACGGTACAGCCGGGTTGCAGAAATCTTAGTGAGTATCTGGAGAAATTTGAACTGCCCCTTCAGGTACTGCAGACAGCAGAGACATTGGAACTTTCTGTCTGTGGGCTGGTAAAAAGGCTGGCACAACAGGGGCTGTGTTATGCAGAGATACGGTTTGCCCCACAGTTTCATACAAATAGGGGGCTCACGCAGAGAGAAGTGACGCAGGCTGCGGTTAATGGATTGAAAAAAGGAATAAGGGAGAGTGGGATGCCGGCAAACCTGATCCTGTGCTGTATGAGGGGAAGGGACAACCGTGCTGAAAATCGGGAGACAGTATCTATGGCGGGCGAATTTTTGGGAAAGGGTATCTGTGCGCTGGACTTGGCTGGAAATGAAGCAGCATTTCCTACCCGTGATTATGCAGATATCTTTATAGAGGCGAAAGGGCAGGGAATTCCTGTTATCATACATGCAGGGGAGGCAGCAGGGGCAGAGAGCGTAAGAAGTGCTTTGGAACTGGGGGCAGTGAGAATCGGCCATGGCATACATGCCATAGAAGACCCGGCGTTGATGGAGGAATTGAAAGAACGGGATGTTGTTCTGGAACTTTGCTATTCCAGTAATCTGCAGACGAGGGCAGCAGATTCGCCCCAGAGCTATCCTCTGGCTGGTTTTATGGAGTCTGGGATCCGTACATCAGTTAATACAGATAATATGACAGTGTCAGATACTACCTTATGGCGGGAATATGATCTGCTGCAGAGGCAGTTTTCTTTAGGGGAAGAGGTATTAAAGGGGCTTGCCCTCAATGCGGCGCAGGGCGCTTTTGTCACTGCAAAGGAGAAAGAGAGGTTGAGGGCACAGGTCATTCAGGGCTTTTCGGGATGGCTGCATCATCAGAAGTAATGGATGGAGGGCAGGGGATATGGAATTTATCAGGGAATGTATACATAACCATGGAACCTTTTTTATGGTTATGAATTATATTGAACTGGTTGCAGGACTACTGTGTTGTGTGATGGTATATTTGCCCTTTTTCAAAGATCAGTGCCAGAAGATTTTGGAGTTTCTTCTGACCGTGATTTATTCAGGAGGAGTACTTGGCGTAATCGCTGGACTTACTGTACGCCAGGATTTGATTGGAATAATAGTGGGAGCCGTGGCAGGGATCATTCTTTTTGCCATGTTTGTCTGGGCAATTGAGGATGGGTTTCTTATGGCTGGTGTTTTTATCACGGTTCTAAAGCTGCTGCTGGTGATTTGTATAGGGCTCGAGGGTCAGGGTACGATAGGTATGTTTGTTATTGTTTGTATACTGGCTGCCCTGGCTGGTCTGGCTGCCATAAGACAGGAGCAGGCATGGAAAGGCGGGATCTGGGTCATACTATGCAGTATATGGGGCATATTAGAGATCAGTGCTGGTATTGTGGGAATATTTTTCTATGACATCACCTATATGCTGAAGTTTTTATATTCCAAAGAGGAGAGTGTGAATTTTTTTGCCTATTTGTTGAAAGCTGATTTTTGCATTACAGGCCATCAGTCCATATTTATTTTTCTGATCCTTGGACAGATGGCATTGCAGGCGCCATTTTTATACAGGAAAGTAAAACATATTGTACCAGAAGATCAGTAGGGAGGAAGGAGGCAGGACATGCCAGACAGCCAGAAACAGCGCACATATATAGCGATTGACCTGAAATCGTTTTATGCTTCCGTTGAATGTAAAGAGCGGGGGCTGGATCCTATGACGACAAATCTGGTGGTGGCGGATCCTGCCAGGACAGAAAAGACCATCTGTCTTGCAGTGTCTCCCTCCCTGAAGGCATATGGGATTCCTGGCAGGCCAAGGCTCTTTGAGGTGGTTCAGCGGGTGAGGGAGGTAAATGCAGAAAGGCAGGCAAAGGCGCCGAAGGGAAAGCTCTTAAAAGAATCCTATAATGACACTGAGGTGAAGGATGACCCGGCATGTGCGCTTGCTTATGTGACTGCACCGCCCCGTATGGCACTTTATATGGAATACAGCACAAAGATCTATCATATTTATCTGAACTATATTGCACCAGAGGACATCCATGTCTATTCGATTGATGAGGTTTTTATGGATGTGACAGACTATCTGAATCTGTACCGGCTCACTCCGGAGAAGCTTGCCATGAAGATGATCCTGGATGTTCTGCAGGAAACTGGGATCACTGCCACAGCCGGGATCGGAACGAATCTGTATCTGAGTAAGGTGGCGATGGATATTGTGGCAAAGCATATTCCGGCGAACCGGTATGGTGTCCGAATCGCCAGGCTGAATGAGCTGACTTACCGCAAACTGCTCTGGACTCATGAACCATTGACCGATTTTTGGAGAGTGGGAAGGGGATATGAGAAAAAACTGAATGAGAACGGACTGTTTACCATGGGAGATATAGCAAGGTGCTCGATAGGAACAGAACAGGATTATTATAATGAGGAACTTTTGTACCGGTTGTTTGGTGTCAATGCAGAACTGCTGATTGACCATGCGTGGGGATGGGAGCCATGTACCATCCGGCAGATCCGGGAATATGAGCCGAAGTTTAACAGTATTAGTTCAGGGCAGGTACTGCAGTGCCCTTACGATTTTGCTGGTGGCAGGATGATCGTGCGGGAGATGACAGAGCTTCTTGTGCTGGAGCTTGTAGAGAAAGGACTTGTGACAGAACAGATGATTCTTACTGTGGGGTATGACAGGGAAAATCTTATGGATGAGGCCAGACGAAAGAAATATAAGGGAGCAGTCACATCAGACCGTTATGGAAGGAAAGTGCCGAAGCATGCCCATGGTACGGTGAATCTCGACCGGCTGACTTCTTCCACAAAGCAGATCCTGGAAGCCGTTCTCGGACTCTATGATTCCATTGTGGATGAAAACCTGCTTGTGAGAAGGATCAATGTCACAGCAAACCATGTTGTTTTTGAAACATCTGTGCAGGAAGGGCAGAGGTTTGAACAGCTCAGGCTTTTTACCGACTATGAGGCACGAGAGCAGGAGAGAAGGATGGAGAAAGAGAGGCTGGAGAGGGAAAAGAGGCTGCAGAAGGCAATGATCTCCATCAAGAAAAAGTATGGTAAAAATGCGATATTGAAGGGAACAAATCTTCAGGAGGGTTCTATGGCGAGGGAGAGGAATAACCAGATTGGCGGACACAAAGCTTAGGAACGGTTTCTTAGTGTTCTGGCAGCGGGCTGCCGGAAAGGAGGGAAACAATGGCAACAGATCAGAGAGATCCCCACAGATATGATGATATGCTTGAACTGCCGCATCATGTTTCACAGGTTCATCCGCAGATGGAACCAATGAAACGGGCAGCACAGTTTGCGCCCTTTTCTGCCCTTACGGGATATGAGGACGCCATTACAGAGGCACAGAGGCTCACGGAATGCCGGGTGGAACTGGATGAGGACAGCCGGGAACTGCTGGATGAGAAACTCCGGATGGTGATGGGGCAGGAAAAGACCATGCCAGAGGTGTCGGTAACTTATTTTGTGCCAGATGAGAAAAAGGAGGGAGGCGCATATGTTACAGTATCAGGCAGGATTAGGAAGACAGATTCGTATGGGCGCCGTATCGTTATGTCAGATGGTACTGTGATACCGATAGATGAGGTTTTGGATATAATTATTTCTTGCAATGGGCAGGACAGTAAGATATAATATGTTCATAAAACATTAGAGAAGGAGAGGCCAAATGAAGAAAATATTTACTACAAGATTGTTTCTTTATATGCTTGCAGCATTTATACTTACAATCACAGGTGTATTTGTCTTACAGACGGTTATTACTCAAAGGAACAATACATCTGCCAGTGAAGCTAAACTGGAGGATGTAAAGGAAAAGCTGGCTGCCAATGAAGAGAATGTGAAGACGCTGACAGAGAATCTCAGTGCGGACAATCTGGCAAAGGCAAGGGCGTTTGCAGATATGCTGGCGGAAAACAGTGAGATTGCCAAAGACAAGAAAAAGCTGGAAGAGATTAAAGAAAGACTGGAAGTAAATGAGTTACATATCATAGATGAAGAGGGAATCATTACCAGCAGCACGATTGATTCCTACGTTGGATTTGACATGAAGAGTGGTGAACAATCCAACGCTTTTATGGTGATCGTTGATGATCCCACGGTGGAGATTGCACAGGAACCGCAGGTAAATGTGGCAGAAGGGGTTGTGATGCAGTATATCGGTGTGGCAAGAACGGATGCCAAAGGTCTTGTGCAGGTAGGAGTCCAGCCAGAAGTTCTTGAGAAAACGCTTGCCAGTACACAGCTCGATGTTGTACTTGCCGGTATCGATTTTGGCGAGGATGGATATGTTTATGCCATTGATCCGAAAGAGGGAAATATTCTGGCACATCCGGACAGTTCCCTGGTTGGAAAGAGCGCTTCAGATGCTGGATTTCCGGGAGATTTTAAAGGGAGTGGCAAGGCTGTAGTCAATGGAGTTAAGGGCTACTATCAGGCAGAAGAGTATGAGGGGCAGATCATCGGAACATTTATGCCATCCGGTGAATATTATGCGGAACGTACCAGTCAGACGGTGGTAGTATCTATCAGTATGCTGATTATATTTGGTATATTACTGGTGATGATCAATTGGATGGTTGACCGGAAGATCGTGAAGGGGATCAACCATATCACAAATTCCATGAAAGCGATTTCAGATGGTAATTTTGGGATTGTCGTGGATGAGGACGGAAATCCGGAATTTAAACTGCTTTCCACAAGCATAAACAAGATGGTTCAGAGTATTGGACAGAATATGCAGGAAAATGAGGATCTCCTGAAGCACCAGAAGGAAGATGTGGAGAATAACCGGAACATGATCCAGAATGTGAAAAATGTCTGCAGGGAATTGGAGAATGTGTCAGGAGCAACCCTGGAAAATGCGGATAATATTTATAATGGAACAGGTGAGCAGGAGAGGGCTGTTGAAGACCTGAGACAGATTATGGGACAACTGAAAGAGGAACTCAACAATAGTGTTGATGTATCTGCAGATGTAATGAATGCAACAGGGGATACGGTAGAAGAGATTATGCAGACACAGTCACAGATGAATCTGCTGAAGGATTCCATGCAGAAGATCAGTGATATGTCCATGGAGATTGAAAAGATCATTGGAGAGATTAATTCTATTGCGGAGCAGACCAACCTTCTCTCACTGAATGCTTCTATTGAAGCAGCAAGGGCTGGGGAGATGGGTAAGGGATTTGCTGTTGTGGCTGCCCAGGTGGGTGAACTGGCTGCCAGAAGTGCACAGGCAGCGAAGGAGACCAATGAACTCATTACCAATTCTATCCGGGCGGTAGAAGATGGAAAAGTAATTACAGATCAGACGGCAGAGGCTTTTGGCGCTGCGGTGCAGAATATTAAAAAGGCGAGCCAGGATGTGGGTCAGATCACCCATATGGTAAAACAGAATGTGGATATTGTAGCAGATGCGGTGAACCAGATGGGCAGGATTTCCAGTGTGGTAGAGAAAAATGTGCAGATCTCACAGGATACGAAACAGGTTTCTTCTGATATGGCAGATATTACCGGGAAACTTCTGGAGATCGTCGAGTAGAGATGAGGATTGAAATCCTCTGGGGGAATAAAGGTGAAACGCATTTCACTGGAAGAACTTTTGGAAGCCTGTCATACAGATTCCTATGAAGAACAGTATCATTACATTATAGATTTACTGGAGCAGGGACATATTAAGCCGGTGAAGGCTGCTGGAACAAACGGTAAGAAACCGGCATTGTACCGCTTCTATTGGAAACGGGAACAGAAAAAGGATTATCGTGTTCTTGAGGAAGAATTGAAATATCAGATGCATCCGATGATCTCGGTGGATTATTACCTGTCCCATCTGGAGAACTATGAAAGGGACAGGGACTATGTTTTATTGCTGAACCGGTATCTGAGAGGGAAACAGGGGCAGCTTGTATATCCGGAATCTGTGAATGAGCGGAGCTTTGAGGTATGGTACAGGGAGAAATTCCTGACAAGAGAACAGGGAAAGAAGATTCTTGGGCGTTGTGGGCTGGATATGGTTTATCTGAATGTGTATGAGACAGCGGAGCCATTATCCTATTATTCCCATACAAGGCAGACACCACAAAATCTTCTGATCCTGGAAAATAAAGATACTTTTTATAGTATGCGGCGTCATTTGCTGGAGGAAGGGGAGAAGATCCTGGGGGAGGACATCGGAACTTTGATTTACGGGGCAGGCAAACGGGTTCTGCGGTCATTCCGGGATTTTGAATTCTGTGTGGAACCTTATATGAGGGATCCAGGAAACAAGATATTTTATTTTGGGGATCTGGATTATGAGGGAATCGGTATTTATGAGAATCTGGCAGAATTATTTCAGAGCGGATGGGAGATCGTACCCTTCGTCCCGGCATATCAGAGGATGCTGTCCAAAGCACCAGAACCGGAAAGGCTTCCGGATACCAGTGAGGGGCAGAACCGGAATATTTCTGATGTCTTTTTTTCTTATTTTCAGAAGGAACAGACCAGTTATATGAAAGAAATCCTGTACAGGGGAAAATATATTCCCCAGGAAATCCTGAATATTTCAGATTTTCAGGCAGAAGGGGAAGAGGGAACGGCTTGATAAGGAGAAAATATGCAGTATGAGTTTTTGAAGCATTTTCCAAGGCGGATGAAGCATGTAGGAATGTATGTGTTGCTGATTGAAAACAGTATTCAGAAAACGACATGGAAGCAGTACGGTTTTACAAAAGCAGATGAGCAGATCAATCTGATTTTTGCCGTGCTGCTCTTTATTATGGAGCAGTCGCTTCGGGAGGAAAACTGTACGATGGATGACATCGGGGCCTGTATCGACAATATGAATGTCCAGCATTTTAAGAAGGATATGACCTATGACGAATGTCGGCAGCTCGGCGATTTTATCGTTAATGTAATATTATCCAATGAGGGAAAGGCGATGTATTTTGATGGATATGATTTTGACCAGAATGCCTATCACATCATGCATATCAGTTATGTGGCAAACCGCATCGTCTATGTGGACCAGGAGCTGAGGCGGACCTCTTATTATCTCACTGACGATGGTTACAATCTGCTGCTCTCCACCCTTGAGATTGAGAATAATCTGAAGCTGACAGTGCATGAGATGATCTTCCAGATGCATCTGGAGAAGCAGAGTTATGATAAAGCAGTGGATGAGATCAAAAATGTATTCAATATGATGCGGATACAGCTTCAGAAGATCCAGGAGGCGATGAGCAGGATCCGGCGGAATGCTTTGAGTTATTCGGTAAAGGATTATGAGGAGATACTGTTGGAGAACCTGGATACGATTGGCGACACCAAACAGAAATTTCAAAATTACCGGGAGATGGTGAAAAGCAGGGCGAGGGAGCTGGAGGAAGAAAATATTAATGTGAAGCGCCTGAGTAAGAAGGATGAAGAGAATCTGGCGAATCTGCGAGAGATTGAGCGGTATCTGAACCAGACCATTGATGAGCATCAGCGGATACTGAACAGCCATTTTGATCTGAAGGAAGTTTATACAAAGGAGTTGGAAGCCCTGTCCCAGATGTCGCTGATCCGGAGATTTTCGCTGCGGACGGAACTGTATGATAAGGTGCTGGAATCACCTTCTGCGCTGAAAGAGCTGGACTTCTTTCTCCGTCCGCTCTTTAACCAGGATGCCGGGAAGATTTATAATATTAACAAAGCATTCGAACTTCAGAGGCCGGTCCGGAAAAAAGAGGAGAAGGACTCTATGGAGGAGATTGACTTTGATGAGGAGCAGTGGCAGGCAGAACAGGACCGTATCCGGAAGGAACGATTAAGAAAGTATGAGGGGTGCCTGAATTATCTCATAGAGATGGCGGACAGGCAGGGAGAGATTTCACTACAGGATTTGAAAGTGCAGGCAGAACAGGACAGATTGATCCCGAATGTGGAGGTCTTCCGGGAGATCATGGTAGAGCTGATAAAGAATCAGGTGATCGATGTACCAGCACTGCAGAAGGAACGGAGTGAATTTATCCAGGATATACCAGCCGAATTTCAACTAAATGAGATGGTGCTGCATCTAATCGAAGAAAAACCAGGGCTTGACGGGATCCGCCGGATTGAGACATACCGTCGTGAGGGACAGGATGCAGTTATATTTGAACATGTTCAGAACGAAAAGGGTGAGAGGAAGAGCATCCGGTGTTCGGATGTGCTGATTCGCATTATACGGGAGGAAAAAGATGGCATATGAGATAGAGGAAGTGAGGATCAGCCAGGAGATTTTTTATTATCTTCTGGAGAATCATGAGCTCAGGGAGGAGACAGAACAGGTATTGTACAGGGCATATACAGAGCAGGAGACAGTGCAGAATCTTGTGAAATCCCAGGGAGAGGTGGCAGGCAGTACCATTGAGAGGTATGGCAATGTGATCTACCTGATCCCCAGAGAGGAGAATAATTTTCTTGGTTTCTCCAAAGCCCAGTTGAAGTCGGTACTTTGTAAGTCGAACGCTACAGACCGGGACTATTACCTGTCACAGTTTGTGATCCTGACACTGCTGGTGGAATTTTTTGACGGACAGGGCAGCAGCAGTAAGACACGGGAATATATCCGGGTGGGAGAGCTGCAGAATTGTATTTCAGGGCGCCTTAAGGAGGGGGCAGAGAGCACAGAGGAACAGCAGGAGGAGGATGGTATTGCCTTTTCAGATATCCTGCAGGCATATGAGGCGCTCAGGTCCGATGAGAGAGGTTCCCGTGCCCGCACGACGAAAGAGGGATTTTTACATCAGATCCTTACTTTTCTGCAGAAGCAGGGGTTGATCGAATATGTGGAACAGGATGAGATGATCAAGACGACCAGGAAACTGGATAACTTTATGGATTGGAATCTTCTGAACCAGAATAATTACCAGAGAATACGTAAGGTACTGGGGGTGGCGGAAAATGAGTAAGATCAATGCAGTGAGGCTGATTAATCTGAATTACAATAATAATGCCATCAAAGTCAGTGATGAGACATTTCATATGAATGGGGAGAGCACGCTATTTTCTCTGCGCAATGGCGGCGGTAAGTCTGTTTTGGTGCAGATGATGATGGCACCCTTTGTTCATAAGCGCTACAGGGATGCCAAGGACCGTCCCTTTGAGAGTTATTTTACAACGGCGAAGCCGACTTTTATCCTTGTTGAGTGGGTGTTAGACCAGAAGGCGGGGTATGTGCTGACCGGAATGATGGTGCGCAGAAGCCAGAGTATGGAGGAAGGGCGGTCAGACAACCTGGAGATGGTGAACTTTGTCTGTGAGTACAGGGAATCCTGTTCGACAGATATCCATCATCTTCCCGTGGTGGAGAAGGGGAAGAAGGAGATGACGCTGAAGAACTTTGCTGCCTGCCGCCAGTTGTTTGAGGAATTAAAAAAAGATTCCTCCAGCCACTTTTATTGTTATGATATGGCGAATTCTGCCCAGTCCAGGCAGTATTTTGATAAATTGATGGAGTACCAGATCAATTACAGGGAATGGGAATCTATCATCAAAAAGGTAAATCTGGAGGAGTCGGGCCTGTCGAATCTTTTCGCTGACTGCAGGGATGAGAGAGGGCTGGTGGAGAAATGGTTTCTGGAGGCAGTGGAGGGGAAACTAAATAAAGAAAAGAACCGGATGAAAGAGTTTCAGGCTATCACGGGCAAATATGTGGGGCAGTATAAGGATAACCAGTCTAAGATCCAGCGGAGGGATACCATCCGCCTCTTTAAGGAAGAGGGGAAACGGATTGAGGAGAAGGCTCTGTATTATCAGGAAATTGAGGGGAAAAAAGAACAGCAGGAAAACCGGATCGCATGTTTTATCCGGGATATTGGCATGCTGAAGGATATGGTACAGGGGAAACTGCAGGAGACGGAGGCTGAGCTGGAAGAGGTTCAGCGTGCCGTGGAGCGTGTACAGTATGAGAAACTGTCTAATGAATACCATGAGACAGCAGAAAGGCAGAGATTTCACATCAGTAACCGGGATATGATCGCTATGGAGCAGGAGGAACTAGAGAGGGAGTACCAGGCATGTGAGGATAAGCGGCATCTTCTCTCCTGTGTGCGGCAGCAGAATATAGTGGCGGCAGAGAGGGCAGACCTTGAGGAGATCCGTCAGAAGCTGGCAGTCTGTCAGCGGGAAAAGGAGGATCTGACGCCAGAGAGGGATTATCTTGGACATGTCCTGAAAGGCCATTATGAAGGACTGCTGGAGGAGAATCAGGCGGACCAGGAAGAAAAAGACAGAGAGAGAGGACAGGCAGAGAAGGATATCCTTGGCTGGCAGGATAATATACAGGAGACAGAACATGCATTGCGGGAGAATGCCGCAAGGGAAGGGGCGCTTGGCAGCAGTGTTCGGGCATATGATGGGCAGGAGCGGCAGTTCAATGACCGTTATGGAACAAAGTTGACCCGGAATATTCTGGGGCTGTATGAGCCGGGTGCATTGGAGATCCAGAGGGAGATGGAGCAGCGCCAATTGGAGGAAGCTGTCCGCCGGCAGCGGAAGAGGCGGAAGGAACTGGAGGATGCAAAGGAGCAGAGCCGGAATCTGCAGCGTCATTCGGAACATCTGGGGAAGGAGATCCAGCAGGGAGAGTGGGGGAGGCAGCAGAAGGAGAAGCTGCGTACTGTTTATGAGGAGGAGCTAAGCGTCCGGTCTGCCATATTGAAATATCTTGAGCTGGGAGAGGAGGATCTGTTTGATACAGATAAGATTCTGCGTGTGTCTGAGCGGAAACTTCAGGAAATCGCAGAATTGCGCCGTGCGCTGGAGAAGGAAGGGGACAGTCTGCAGAAAGAATACCAGAAACTTACCCAGGGAAAGGTGTTGGAGCTGTCAGAAGAGCTGCAGCAGGATCTGGCAGATATTGGAATCCATATTGTATACGGAATGGAATGGCTCAGGAAAAACGGGTACTCTGAGAGACGGAACAGGGAGATCGTGAAAAATCATCCTCTGCTGCCATATGCGCTGGTCCTGTCAGGAAAAGAACTGGAGAAACTGTCACAGCACACAGACGGTATCTACACTTCATTCCCGATCCCTGTTATCCGGCGCGAACTCTTGGAGGAAAAAACGGATGGGGTGCCAGACAGCAGTGTCATTGATTTTCCGAGGGTCAGTTTCTATGTACTCTTCAATGAGAATCTGCTGAGTGAAGAGAAATTGGAAGAGCTGGTGAGGGCAACCGAACAAAAGATACAGCGGAAGAAGGAGGCGGCAGCCCGCAGGAATGAGGAATATAAAGAATATTTTCAGCGCAGGGAGACGATACGGAATCAGAAAGTCAGCAGGGAGCGCGACAGAGTTAATAAGGAAGAACTGGAAAAACTTAGGGTACAGATAGAGACACTGATTGAGGAGAAGCAACAGGCATTAGAGCAATTAGCACAGCTTGCTGACAGAGTGGCACTGCTGGAGCAGAGGATTCGGGAAGCAGACCGGGAGATCGACCGGACGGAACGGAGAGTGGCCGATTTTTCCCAGTTATGTGCAGCATATGAAGTATATGAGGAGAACCGACGGGAACTGGAACATTGCCGGAAAGAGGGAAAGGGGCTGGAGGAGAAGAAAGAGCTGGCATACAGTCAGATGGAAAAACGGCAGAATGAACGGGAGAGCTTGAGAATGGAACTTGATGCATTGGCCCAGATAAGGCGGGAACTCCATGAGAGCTGCCGCCAATATGCAGGGTATGATGGCAGTGTTCCAGAAGATGCGGTGAGTGAGGAACTGAAGGCAATGGATATTGCGGATCAGGAGGCAAGATTCCGGGCTGTCACAGCGAATCTGTCCCAGGAACTGCAGGAGCTTGAAAGACAGGAACAGAAGGCACTGCGGCGATATCAGGATGCAGAACAGGATCTGGAAGACCTGCAGGAGAAATATCATCTGGGGCCAGAGCAGTGGGTGGGAGTGCAGTATAGCAAGAAGGAAGAGACACACCTGGAGATTCAGTGTGAAGACCTGATGAAAAAGAAAGATTACAAGACTGTGCTCTGGAATGAGGAGAATACGGAGGCAGCAGTATTAAAAAGCCAGATGGATACTTGTGTGAAACGGATCCGGACAGAGTGCGGCAGAGAAGAACCGCTTGCAAGAGAGAAGATACAGGATCAGGATTTTGATGCAGTGAGAAACCGGCTGGAACATAAGAGGAAGGAGATACAGAAGACCGCGGATGCCCATAAAGAATTACTTCAGGGGTATGAGGAGAATCTGACAGCACTGGCAGAGTATAGTGAACTGCCGGTGGGAGAGCCTGTGGAATGGGAGGAACCACTGGCGGAACTGAACCGTGTCCGGCTCCGCAGCCGAAAGGGAGAACTGGTCCGGGATTATAAGGAGATCCTGGAGCGGGGGCGGGATGCCAGGGAACAGCTTGTCAGGGTGCTGAACCAGATTATCAGAATGGAGGTATTTTCAGATGAATATTACCAGAAACCGTTGGAGAATATGCTTGCACTGACAGAGAATGCATCCCAGGTACTGCGGCAGTTGGATACAACGGTACAATCCTATGAGGACCTGATGGAGAAACTGGAGATCGACATCTCTGTGGTGGAGAAGGAGAAAGAACGCATCGTGGAACTGATGGAAGAGTATATCCATGATGTGCATACCAGCCTTGGTAAGATCGATGCCAATTCAACGATCACGATACGTGAGCGTTCGCTGAAAATGTTGAAGATCCAGCTTCCGGAATGGGAAGAAAATGAAACCCTGTACCATATACGCCTTTCGGACCTGATCGATGAAATCACCCACAGGGGAATTGATATTTTTGAGCGGAATGAAAATGCACAGGAGTATTTTGGCACACAGATTACAACGAAGAATCTGTATGATACGGTGATTGGTATCAGTGAGATTCAGATCAGGCTGTATAAGGTGGAAGAACAGAGGGAATATCCCATCACCTGGGCAGAAGTGGCGAAGAACTCTGGCGGCGAGGGTTTTCTATCTGCCTTTGTGATCCTTTCCAGCCTCCTGTATTATATGAGGAAAGACGATACGGATTTCTTTGCCGACAGGAATGAAGGAAAGGTTCTTGTGATGGACAACCCTTTTGCACAGACAAATGCCTCTCATCTGTTGAAACCGCTGATGGATATGGCGAAGAAGGCAAATACCCAGCTCATCTGCCTGAGCGGACTGGGCGGGGAATCTATATATAACCGTTTTGATAATATTTATGTGCTGAACCTCGTTGCCGCCAGCCTGCGGAACGGCATGCAGTATCTCAAGACCGATCATGTGAAAGGAAGTGAGCCGGATGTAATGGTTGTATCGCAGATTGAGGTAGTGGAACAGATGGAGCTGGTATTTTAGGAATTGTTATAAAAAGAAATTTCTGATTGCTGTATAAAAAACTGATTATATGTAATAATAAAAAATGCAACGTTTTGTTATAAAATGTTGCATTTTTTCTGCCTGTTCGATGCCAAGATACCGTTTTGTTATGTCATAAGAAGAATGATTGTAAATATTCATCAGCATGGCAGGTGGGGTTCCATGCTGCCATGCGTAATATCCAAAAGTCTTGCGCAGGGAATGGCAACTGCCCCCCCTGGTCCAGGCCACAATAAATAGCAGCTTTTTTGATGACCCGGAATGCCTGGGAACGGTATTTCTTTTTGGAATTCTGATAAACATCTCTCCAGCGGAGAGACAGAATATCGCTGATCCGGAGGGCAGAGTTCAGCCCAAGAACGATAAGGGCATAGTTTCTGGGATTATATTGTACATTCTTGTAGTAATTGCGAAACATGGTTAGTTTCTTGCTGTCTTTGATCGGCATTGTAGCACACATAATTAAACCTTCCTTCTGATAAAAAAGTAACATTATATAACAATTTGTTGTATTTATTCCAAAAGACAGGGAGGTCTTGCCAATGCTTAGGTTATCACTTAGCACAGAAGAGTACCTGATGCTGGGAGAGGACATTCGGATTGTCTTCTTAGGGGGAACCAACCACCATCTCCGGATTATGATCGATGCACCGAAAGACGTGAATATCGTGCGGAGCACAGTTCTGGAGAAGAAGAATCCTGAGATGAAAGAAAAAACGCCAAAGTATTATGCGGAACCGGAACTTCCGGAAAAGTACCGCAAAAAAAGAAGCGGTAATCGCTAGTACAGATAATAACCAGAGGGGAGGCAGCGCTGCAGCCGGGCCCGTAACAGAAGCTGCTGCATCTCTGGATATTATAGAAAAAAAGAACTAAAAAAGCAATCGTGCATATGGATGTGCACGAAAAAAACAAGGAGGTAATCATTATGATAGTACAGCACAATCTAACTTCAATGAATGCCAACAGGCAGCTTGGCATTGTAGGGAACAATCTTTCCAAATCCACAGAGAAACTTGCCAGTGGTTACAGAGTGAACCGTGCAGCGGATGATGCAGCAGGACTGGCGATTTCAGAGAAGATGAGAGCACAGGTCCGCGGCCTGAACCGGGCATCGGATAATGCCCAGGATGGCATCTCCATGATCCAGACAGCAGAAGGAGCCATGGACCAGCAGCATGCGATTCTGCAGAGAGCCCGCGAACTGGTTGTACAGGGATCGAATAGTGGTGTCTTAAACAAGGGGGATGCTGACGATGACTTCCAGAAGATTAATGATGAGTTGGCAAAACTAGGTGAAGAGTACACGAGAATCAATACTGATACAGAGTTTAATAAGAAAAAACTTCTGGATGGCAATTATAGTGGGTATTTGCAGATTGGAGCAAATGAAGGTCAGGGCATAACAGTTGAAATTGAAAAATATGACTGGGAAGATCTTGAACTGGGTGAAGATGGAGAAGCAAATTCTGCTTTGCTGGCTACGGTTGATGGACTGATGGAAAATGTCAGTACGCAGCGTTCATTGCTTGGCGCGTATCAGAATCGACTGGAGTACACGGTCAAGGTAGATGACAATACTGCTGAGAACCTTCAGGCTGCTGAGTCCCGTATCCGCGATACAGATATGGCAGATGAGATGACCAGATTCTCTAAGGAGAGCATCCTTCAGCAGGCAGCTACTTCTATGCTGGCCCAGGCAAATCAGGCAAACCAGGGTGTACTTTCCCTTTTACAGTAAGGGCGACTGGGCAGCCGGGTGATATCGGGATAGCTATACTGTCCGGCCAGAGAGGCAGAAGAATTCATGGAAGAAAATCAGGGAAAAAACAAAGTGCTGGAGAAACTCCCAGGACAGGAAAGTTCATTATCCAAACGGAATAAATGGATGATTCTGCTGGTGATCGCTATAGCCATTCTTATTGCTGCCTGCCTCCTCGCCTTTTTCTGGAGATTCAGGGGAAGCGAGGAGGAAAGCGGCGGGATTGGTTATGATGCGAATGCCATGGTAGTGACCGATGAGGATGAACTTCAGAAAATGGTTGACGAAATGCAGGCGAAAGACGGCCAGATTTCGCTTGAGTATAAAAATGTCGCCAACAGCAGTGATGGCAGTAGTTTTGATTGCTATATTGCCAATTCGGCAAAGAATAAGTATGACATGTATCTGGGAATCTATACGGATGCAAGTTATAAAGAAGAATTGTTTCTAACCCAGCTTATGAAACCGGGTTCCGGTATTAAGAATTTTAAATCTAAGAAAAAACTGGAGTCGGGGCAGCATAATGTTGTGCTGGTATTTACACTGGTCGAAGATGACCATAAGACCATTCATACACAGACGGTGGTAACATATGTACTGAATGTGGAGGAATAGGTTATGGTATATATCAAATCCAAATAAAAACAAGGGAGGTAATGGATTATGAAAAAGAAAATTTTATCTTTAGCACTGGCAGGAGTTATGGTACTTTCTGCAGGAAGTGCGGCACAGGCAGCAACAACTGTTTCAGAGACAGATGGTGTTTATTCAACTTTACACCTGTAGTTGGAACAAACTAATATGAATCAGAATGGAATCTCTGATTGCCCTCAGCAAAAATGGGTATAAAGAATAGCATCCTCACCTTAGATGGCAGGGATGCTATTTTTGTAGCTTAACAGCACCGTAAACAGTATACTAGATTATGAAAGCGTCAGACGCCTAAATCAGCGTCAAACGACCCTTGCTTTATCACAGGACAGAGGGTATAATGAATTTATGGAATTGGCGCCGTTGAGCTAGGACAAGGGAGGTGGACATACGACTATTGAGGAAATTTTAACTGGAGAAAATGAAAAGATTGAATATAAGATTGATGTTCCGCCTAAAAGTGAGGGCTATATGCGTACAGTTGTTGCTTATGCCAACGGAAATGGCGGCCGCCTGGTTTTTGGTGTGGAGGATAATACGTGGCAGATAATCGGTTTTACTAAAGAAGAGGTATTTCAGAAAATAGATGCGGTCACCAATGCTATATATGACAGTTGTGAGCCAAAGATTACTCCTGGCATTGTGATACAGGAATTTAATGGAAGATACATTATTGTAGTAGATATTCCCACTGGCATGCAGCGTCCCTATTGCATTAGAAGCCAGGGGATCATAGATGGTGTCTATCTGCGTGTGTCTGGCACGACAAGGAAGGCGGCAATATATCAGATTCAGGAGATGGCTTTGTCAGCAAGAAACCGGAGCTTTGATTCAGAAAAGACGGAACGTGAACTGACAGAGGAAGAGATAGATAAATTCTGTAATAAGCTGTATAGCCATGCGGCAGAATTGTCTGCTGAAAAGGAATCAGGAACCTTTTTGAAAAAGATTGGGGTCAGCCAGCTTATTTCATATAAGATCATACATGAGGAAAAAGGGAAATATTATGCAGCAAATGGATATCAACTATTGGATGGAAGACTGGAAGAGTATCCAGATGCGATGATTCAATGTGCTGTTTTTAAAGGAACGACCCGAAATATTTTTATTACAAGGAAAGAGTTTGCCGGCAGTATATATGAACAGGCAGAATTGGCATATGCTTTTGTGCTGCAGCATATAAACCTTGGTGCCCGCATTGATGGTCTTGTCCGGCGGGATATATATGAACTCCCGGTTCGTGCTATTCGTGAGATAATAATAAATGCTGTATGCCACCGCTCATATCTTTGTCCTGGAAAAGTACAGGTAGCGTTGTTTGATGACCGGCTGGAAGTAACATCACCAGGTATGCTGGATAAGGATCTGACGATCGAAAAGATGAAAGCAGGGATATCCAAGATTCGAAATGGTGCACTTGCAAAGGTGTTTTCTTATATGAATATGGTTGAAGCATGGGGAACTGGGATTCCGAAAATATTTCAGGAAGTGAAGGCGTATGGACTACGGGAGCCGGAGCTTCTGGATATGGGAAGTGATTTTCGGATTAATTTGTATCGTAAGAGGCCTGTGATTGATGCATATGGGGTTGTCGATCCAAAGACAATTGTTAAATCAGACAGAATATATGTTATAAATGAGTGTGAATCTGACACCATTGACACCAATTCTGACACCATTGACACGAATGATACAGTATATAAAGAAGGGCAAATAGAAGACATACTACTATCTATAATTCGTGAAAATGGAAGGATTACGCAAAAACAGATGAGCCTGAAAACAGGATTGTCTCTTCGGACGATAAAACGCATGACAGCGGGACTGCAGAGATCAGGAAAGCTTGTGCGGATAGGAAATAACCGTTCTGGAGAATGGAAAGTAAAGGAGATTTAGTATGGGAAAAATCGTAACGATTCAGTCAAATCCATCCTGGGAGGGCATGGCAGAGATCTTTCCGGATGTGGTGTTCTCACATGCCGGGGGAGACGAGCTGAAAATGCAGATCATCGCACCGTGGTGGGACCGTGAGGGCACAGAGATACCGAAGTATCCCTTGATCATATTTGTACAGGGAAGTGCATGGACATTCCCGGGTGTCTGGTATCAGATCCCACAGTTATCCGAACTGGCGAAGAAAGGGTATGTTGTGGCGACCATCACTCACCGGAACAGCATGGAAGGGCATCCCTTTCCAGCCTGTCTGCAGGATGTCAAGACAGCGATTCGGTTTCTGAGAAAGAACGCATCTGAATATGGTATTGCTGCAGGCCGCATTGGCCTGTGGGGGACTTCCTCTGGTGCCAATCTCTCACTGCTTGCCGCCCTGACAGAGGGGGAGGAGCGGTATAGGACAGAAGAATATCAGGAGTATTCAGATAAAGTCAATTTTGTTGTTGCCTGCTTTCCTACTACGGATCTGGTGGAATATATGCAGGATGACAGTGCAGATCAGGAAATCAAGGAAATCTTTAAAGCATTGTCCGGGGGAGAAGTGGATGAAGAAATGAGCATACTGAAGGAAATGAGTCCATATCATAAGGTAAAAGACAGTTCTTCTATTACCTGCCCGCCCATTCTTCTTGCCCATGGGGATGCCGATGAACTGATCCCTCACAGCCAGAGTATGAAATTGTATGGGGAACTGGATAAAAAAGGTGCAGAGGTAACGATGGCCACTGTGAAAGGGGCACCTCATGAAGATGCATTCTGGAGTCAGAAAATGTTGTCTTTTATCTATGATTTCATAAAAAAATACATATAAATTTTCTATAATAAAGGGAATCTTCTTGACAAAAATGGTTTATTGTTATAGACTTATCATAACAATAGGTCTATGGTTATAAACTAATAGTTGGCATACGGAGAACATCAGGGCTGTTCTTTCTGGATGCTTTGGAATGGAGGTTCGCTATGGAATATTTAAAATTATGTGACAGTGATTATCGGTTTATGCAGGTTGTGTGGGAGTATGCACCGATCAATTCTGGTGATCTGGTAAAGAAATGTAATGAGATCCTTGGCTGGAAGAAGTCTACCACTTATACGACGATACGGAAACTCAGTGAGAAAGGGTATATTGTCAATGAGAATGCCATTGTCTCTGTGCTGGTGGAAAAAGACCGGGTTCAGGCAGATGAATCGGAATACTTTGTAGCAAGGACATTTGGAGGATCTCTGCCGCAGTTTCTGACCGCTTTTCTGGGAGGGAAAAAGATATCAGATCAGGAAGCAGAGAAGATAAAAAAGCTCATTGATGAGCATAGGGGGTAGGGGTATGAAGGTATTGCATACATTTTTTGACCAGATTTTATGGATGAGTGTAATGGCATCAATTGTGATAGCTACGGTTTTGCTTATTCGTATACTATTGAAGCGTTTTCCGCGAAAATATTCTTATCTGTTGTGGCTGATCGTGGGAATCCGTCTTGTATGTCCGGTGGCAGTTCCCTCCTCTCTGAGTTTGTTTAACCTGCAGTTTCTGCCAGGGCAGGACAGAGAGGCAGAGAGCAGGAAAGAGGCAGATCTATCAGAAGGATTGAAATATAACCAATATAAGATATTTCCAGATGGGACAATGGAAACCATTGTACAGGAAACAAATACGGGAAATAATGACGCAGTTTCAGCAATGGGGCAGTTTGATACGATGGCCGGACTGTCACAGGGAGGAATAGGAGAGGAAAGCCAGACAGGTTCTGTTCTGGAAGGCCAAAGTGCCTCTGTTATTCCCAATGCACGGAAAGCTGTGGTATTTATCTGGCTGACGGGGATCACATTGCTTTTCTTGTGGAATATCTATCTGACAGTGCGAGTCAGGCATAAACTATGTAAGGCAGTTCTGTACAAAGAGAATATTTATGAGTGTGAAGGAATTGCATCTCCCTTTGTATTTGGGCTGCTTCGGCCCCGGATCTATATTCCTTTCCGCCTGGGAGAGGAAGAGCGGGAATATATTCTGCAGCATGAACAATATCATATCAAAAAAAGAGATTATATTATAAAAGCGGCTGCTTTTCTTATATTGACGGCATATTGGTTCCATCCGCTGGTATGGGTGTCATATTTTTGCATGGTGAGAGATATGGAGATAAGCTGTGATGAGTATGTATTGACGTCCATGGGGCAGGATATCCGAAAAAAATACAGCCAGTCCCTGCTTGCTTTTGCCACAAACCAGCGTCATCTGTCAATAGGGCTGCTGGGTTTCGGTGAGACAGATACAAGAAGGCGGGTCCGGCATATCTTGAACTTTCATAAAAAAGGGAGATGGATGGGAATTCTGGCGGGGATCATAGTGCTGGCAGTAGCCGCTGTATGCCTGACAAATAGGAAGACCGAAAGAAGTGGGAATGAGGGGGAGCAGCATAATATGGCACAGAAGTACTCCGATCTTGGAGTGACAGCAGAAGATGTGGCATCGGCGGAAAAGGTAGAACCGGTGGAGAATCAGATAAGGATCGGATTCTGGAGACCAGAGGATGCAGAAGCAGAGCCGGTATATTATGGGGGCGGAGAAAAGTTAGAACGGCTGCAGGAACTGGCAGAAAGGTTAGATCCGGAGCATAGCTGCACAAAGGCAGAATTGAAGAAATGGCAGAAGGAAAAACAGACGGGTTATTTTCTTTCTTATAAAGGAAATGACTGGGATGTGTACACAGGAGGCTATGTAGCCCTTATGTACGGCAGGGACGAGAAAGAAGATCCGGAGAAGAATGCGATTATATATCTGCCAGAGCTGTGCAAAGAGGCTGGACAGATCTGTAAGACAGAACTGAATTACCAGCGGATCGAGCCATCTGAGATCAAAGATGTGGTATCAGCAAAATTATCCTATAAGAAAAAAGATGGGATATATGTAAGGCAGACAATAAAGGACAAGTCAAAGCTGGGGACATTGGAAGGCATACTTTCAAAAGCAGAGGATATGGGGGGAGCTTCGGCATGTCCGTTCGGGACAGCCGTTTTGACACTGAAGCTTGAAAGTGGGAGGGAAATTCCGGTTACCTGGGCAGATGATAGCTGCCGCGTGATTCGGATCAATGGCATTTATTTTGAATACATGGATCAGCATCTGAGTTTCAGCCCTGATGGTATCCGGGCACTGTTTGATAAGATACCGTGGAAAGGACTCTTGAAATCGGCCTCAAAATAGTGTATGATAAGAAAGACTGTGAATATGAATAGAGAAAACATGCACAAATGGAGGTAGATCATGAGCGGTAAGTTGAAGGCAGGTATCCTTGGTGGTACTGGAATGGTAGGGCAGAGGTTCATTTCTTTGCTGGAGGATCATCCGTGGTTTGAGGTCGTGACAATTGCAGCCAGTCCGAGAAGTGCAGGAAAGACTTATGAAGAGGCAGTAGGCGGCCGCTGGAAAATGCAGACACCGATGCCAGAGTCAGTGAAGAAGATCATTGTTAAAAATGTCAATGATATTGATGCTGTCAGTTCCGAGGTTGATTTTGTATTCAGCGCTGTGGATATGACAAAGGAAGAGATTAAGAAAATAGAAGAAGATTATGCAAAGGCAGAGATTCCGGTTGTCTCTAATAACAGCGCCCACAGGTGGACACCAGATGTACCGATGATTGTACCGGAAGTGAACCCGGAACATCTGGAAGTGATCGAGAGTCAGAAAAAGCGTCTTGGCACTACGAGAGGTTTTATCTGTGTGAAACCAAACTGTTCGATCCAGAGTTATGCTCCGGCATTGACAGCATGGAGAAAGTTTGAGCCAACTGTGGTGGTTGCCACAACATACCAGGCAATTTCCGGCGCTGGAAAGACTTTTAAGGACTGGCCGGAGATGGAGCACAATATTATTCCCTTTATCGGAGGCGAGGAAGAGAAGAGTGAGCAGGAACCTCTCCGTATATGGGGAAAAGTAGAGAATGGACAGATTGTGAAAGCGGAGGCTCCGCTGATCACCAGTCAGTGTATCCGGGTTCCGGTTCTGGATGGGCATACAGCGGCAGTTTTTGTAAATTTTGCAAAGAAACCTACAAAGGAAGAACTGATCCAGGCACTCGTGGAGTTTAAGGGGGCGCCGCAGGAGCTGGGGCTGCCGAATGCGCCGAAGCAGTTTATCCAGTATCTGGAAGAAGACAACCGCCCACAGGTGGCATTGGATGTTAATTATGAAAATGGATTTGGTGTGAGTATTGGACGCCTCAGGGAAGATGCATATTTTGACTGGAAATTTGTGGGGCTTTCCCACAACACGATCCGCGGTGCAGCGGGTGGTGCAGTACTGATGGCAGAGCTGTTAAAAGCAAAAGGATATATAACAGAAAAATAAAAATGGAGGTCATGGAAAGGAGTGTATACTGCATGGGAAAGTTTCGTATTCTGATAAAAGGAATTGTTAGACATGATGGTAAATATCTGGCAGTAGAGCGCTGGTATGATGACCGGATTTTTGAGCCATATCAGTGGGAATTTATCGATGGGGAGATGGAGTTTGGAGAGGTACCAGACAAAGCATTGGAACGCCTTGTGGCAGAGAAAACAGGACTTCCTGTTGTGCCGGATAAGATTTTGTATACATGGGGATTTACGGCAGGGGAGACCTGTACAATAGGAATTGCTTACTTGTGTGAGGCAGCTTCAGATGAAGTGATTCTTTCTGAGGATCTTCATGGATACCGTTGGGTGGTCCGGGAAGAGATCCCACAGGTTATTACCAACCCGGCTGTCGTCCAGGATGTGGAAAATGCGGGGCTGTCAAATTCTCTGAATCTGGAAGATTTTGGTCTGGATGAATTTGATTTTCATGCTTAGAAAATGTGAATGAGCCATTCACACTATACCAAAATTGTAAGAAAGGCGGACTGATTGGTTGAATTTATGGATTAAGAATGGACATCTTCTGGATCCGGCGAATCGCTGTGACGAAATATGTGATATATATATTAAAGAGGGAAAGGTTGCCGGGATCGGCAGCCTTTCTTCGGATGCGGAGATGGAAAATGTAACAGTAATTGATGCGTCTGGTAAATATGTGATGCCGGGATTTCTGGATCTGCATGTACATCTGAGGGAACCCGGATTTGAGTACAAGGAGACGATACGGACGGGAACTGCCGCAGCGGCAAAAGGCGGTTTTACTGCAGTTTGTCCAATGCCGAATACAAAACCTTCCACAGACAGCCCGGAAATGGTACAGAAGATTCTTGATATCGCAGAAAAAGACAGTAAGATTCATGTGTATCCGGTGGGTGCCGTGACCAAGGGGCAGATGGGAGAGGAAATGACAGATATTGCCGGTATGGTAAAGGCTGGGGCAAAGGCGATCAGTGAGGACGGCAAATCAGTTATGAATGCGGGGCTGTACCGTGAGGCGATGAGAGAGGCAGCGAAAGCCGGGATTCCTGTGCTGGCCCACTGTGAGGATAAGAATATGGTGGGCAATGGGGCGATGAATGCCGGAGAGAAAGCAGATTCACTTGGAATTGAAGGTATCACGAATGCGGTGGAGGATGTCATTGTGGCAAGGGATATCCTGCTGGCGAAAGAGACAGGTGCTGCCTTGCATCTGTGTCATTGTTCTACAAAAGACAGCGTATCCATGATACGGTTTGCGAAGGAACAAGGGGTTGAAGTATCCGGGGAAGTGTGCCCTCACCATTTTGCTATGACAGAGGATGAGATTCCGGCAGATGATGCCAACTATAAGATGAATCCGCCACTGCGCAGCAAAGAAGATGTGGACATGCTCTGCCAGGGACTTTCTGAGGGAGTGATGGAAGTCATTTCCACTGATCATGCCCCTCATGGGGAGGAGGAAAAGAAGAAATCCATGGCAGAGGCACCATTTGGCATCGTTGGTTCCGAGACGGCATATGCCCTTGCCGTGACGCATCTGGTAAAGAAAGGTTATCTGACACCGATGCAGTTAGTGGAACGCATGAGTACCAATCCATGCCGTATACTTGGTGTGCCGGGGGGAAACCTTTCTGTGGGAATGCCCGCAGATATTACCATAGCAGATATGGATTCAGTATATGAGATTGATAAGGATACTTTTGTGTCAAAAGGAAAAAACACACCGTTTCATGGTGCAAGGGTTCAGGGACGTGTGTATTACACTATCGTAGGCGGTGAAATTGTATATCAGTACAACGGAGGTAGATAGAAATGATCAATAAGCTGATAGAGAATATTAAGAAGACAGAGGCACCTATCGTAGTGGGACTGGATCCCATGCTTGGTTATATCCCTTCCTATATTATGGAAAAGGCAGTAAACGATCGGGGGGAAACTCTGGAGGCAGCAGGAGAGGCAATCTGGGAGTACAATAAGGGGATTATTGATGCAATATATGATCTGATCCCTGCTGTGAAACCACAGATCGCTATGTATGAGCAGTTTGGTATCCCGGGACTTACAGCATTTAATAAGACCGTAGATTATTGCAGGGAAAAAGGGCTGGTGGTGATCGGTGACATCAAGCGGGGAGATATCGGCTCCACATCTGCTGCTTATGCCAATGCCCATATCGGCAGTGTACAGGTGGGCAAGACGAAACTGTCAGGGTTTCATGAGGATTTCATTACCGTAAACCCATATTTGGGAAGTGATGGTGTGAAACCATTTATTGATGTATGTAAGGAAGAGAAGAGAGGAATTTTCATTCTGGTGAAGACTTCGAATCCTTCTTCCGGGGAATTTCAGGATCAGAAGGTGGATGGAAAACCTCTGTATGAGATCGTCGGAGAGCATGTGGCGAAATGGGGTGCAGATTGTATGGGTGACTCTTACAGCTATGTGGGAGCTGTCGTGGGTGCCACATATCCGGAAATGGGAAAAGTTCTCCGGAAGATCATGCCAAAGACATATATCCTTGTACCGGGCTATGGGGCGCAGGGCGGTTCAGCAAAAGATCTGAAACCCTATTTTAATGAAGATGGATTGGGTGCTATTGTTAATTCTTCCCGCGGTATCATCTGTGCTTATAAACAGGAACAATATGCTGAATTTGGTGAGAAAAATTATGCAGATGCCTCTCGGCAGGCAGTCATTGATATGAAGGAAGATATTGCAGGTATATTTTGAGAGGATATAGTAGGAGATATTATATGGCTAAGATACAAAGTATGGCAAAGATCACAGAGATGGCAGAACTGGCAGAGGGCATATTTTCTATGTGGCTGCAGGCACCGGAGATCGCAGGACAGGCGGTGCCGGGGCAGTTTATTTCACTCTACTGTCAGGATAGGGACAGGCTTCTTCCCAGACCCATCAGTTTGTGCGAGATTGACAGGGAACAGGGAATACTCCGTCTTGTTTATCGTGTGGCAGGCGCTGGGACAAAGGAATTTTCCCAGATGAGTTCCGGCGTAGAGATTCGGATTATGGGACCTCTTGGAAATGGATTCCCACTGGATGGGTGCGAACAGGTATCGGTGATGGAAAGTGGGAAGAGGGCAGTCCTCATCGGTGGTGGCATTGGAATACCTCCATTGCTACAGTTATCCAAAGAACTGGCTGGCGAAGTGACAGTTGTTGTCGGATACCGGAATTCGGATACTTTTCTCTTAAAAGAATTAAAGAAGGCGGCAGACCATTTGTTGATCGCTACAGAAGACGGCAGTCTTGGTACGAAAGGGAATGTAATTGATGCCATCAGAGAGAATGATGTACATGGAGATGTTGTCTACTCTTGTGGTCCAACACCAATGCTGCGAGGGGTAAAGACATGGGCAGCAGCAGAAGGAATACCAGCATGGCTTTCCATGGAAGAACGGATGGCATGTGGTATTGGTGCCTGTCTTGGCTGTGTATGCCAGACTACAGAAGTAGACGATCACTCCAAAGTAAAAAATAAACGGATTTGTAAAGATGGTCCAGTATTTTTATCAACGGAGATTGAATTGTGAGAAAGGGAGGCAGACAGATGAGCGACAGGTTAGCAGTGAATTTTGCCGGGATTACATTTGACAATCCGGTGACGACCGCCTCTGGTACATTTGGATCAGGAATGGAATACAGTGAATTTGTGGATCTTGGCAAACTGGGAGCAGTGACGACAAAAGGCGTGGCAAATGTACCATGGCCGGGAAATCCGGTTCCCCGTATCGCTGAGACACATGCTGGCATGCTGAATGCTATTGGATTGCAGAATCCGGGGATCGATACACTGATCCGGCGGGATCTTCCTTTTCTACAGGAGAAGAATGCCAGAATCATCGTAAATGTATGTGGGCGCTCGAAAGAGGATTATGTAGAGGTTGTGGAGCGGCTGTCAGAGGAAGATATTGATATGCTTGAGATCAATATCTCCTGTCCGAATGTCAAAGCCGGTGGTATTGCCTTTGGACAGAAACCGGAAATGGCAGAAGAGATTACAAGGGCAGTGAAGGAGAAAGCGAAACAGCCTGTGATCATGAAGCTCAGCCCTAATGTAACGGATATCGCAGAGATGGCAAAAGCAGTAGAGGCAGGAGGTGCAGATGGGGTATCCCTGATCAATACACTGACAGGTATGAAGATCGATGTGAAGCGAAAGACTTTTGCCATTGCCAACCAGACGGGAGGTATGTCTGGTCCCTGTGTGAAACCGGTTGCTGTCCGGATGGTATATCAGGTGGCAAATGCAGTGAAAATCCCTGTACTTGGCATGGGGGGAATCCAGAATACGGAAGACGCACTGGAGTTTCTTATGGCAGGGGCGACGATGGTGGCAGTGGGAACAGCGAATTTCTTTAATCCGTATGCCACTTCCGAGATCATTGATGGATTGGAGACATATGTAGAAAAAGAGGGGCTGACAAATATCAGTGAAATCATTGGCTGTGTGAGGTAGGGATAATGGGAGGAGATTCATATTATACTCCTTTTCATTGGCATGTATCAGATCCAGAATTAAATTTTTAATATAAAATATATTGGTAAAATAATGCAATGAAAGAACTAACTCAAATAATAAAATTAATGAGAAAATAATTATGGCAAACGAAAAAGAAACTGAGAGAAACCAGGATAATATTACATTAAAGAAACTTAAATATATTATTATTTTGTGTTCTGTAGCATGTATAATTTGTGAATTTGTACCTGATATTTTGAAATCTTGCAAATGGTTTGAATTTTGTAGCCTTTTTGATCTTTTACAATATCATAAAGATTTTTTTACAAATATAGCTTTAGGTTGTTTAGGCAGTGCTGTTATTTCATATCTCATGCTTAGTATTCAATATAGAATAAGAGAGAATGAAAAGATGGCGAGCCTTGATATATATTTAAAAGATGTTATATCTAAGTATTGGTATTTAATTATTGCTTTAATGTATTCTTATGAAATTAAGAATGAAAATAAAGATTTGCAAATGGCTATTGGGAAATTTATGAACTATTATGAAGAGATAGCTGTATATAACAAATATCTTATAGAATTTGTAGATATATTTAGCAATAAATTAATTCCCTTAGCTGATGAAGTAGAATTGTTTATGAATTCATTTTGTTCATTGGTAAATAAAAAGGAAATAGAACGATTATATAGTCAAGAGGTATATTTGGGAGCAGTAAAAGAAATTTATAAAAATTTTTACAAATTACTTTCTGAGGAGTTTCAATTACAAAAAATTGATGAAAAGTTCAATAAAAAATTTAATAAAATTTCTTTTATTAACGGTTGTTTAATTGAGGAATTAGAGAAAAATTTACAAATAGTGAATGATTTTTCCAGTAAAAGAAAAGAGATAAGTGATAGTGTAAAATATTCTAAAATGATTGAGAAATCAGTGGGGAGCAAAAATTTAGATAAAATCAAAGATGAGATTTCAGAATAGAATTTACTTTTGAATGAAAGAACTGGTTAGAGAAGGAAATAAATTATCATAAAACGGGGAAATTACTTTTAATAAAATGCATAATGGGTGGATATCATTTTATAAATATTTATTTTATACGGAAGTCCATATTACATATTTATATTCTGGAGGTATATAGCTATGGAATTACCTTACAAAAAGGGAAAAGAAATGGTTTTTCAAAATGTAAGTCCGCAGCAAGGGTTCTCTTTAGAGAATCAGGATGGGAGATTAACAGATATTAGGGATATTGATATAGAATACTATCTGGAGGATATGTTTGATATGCCGGATCAGTTTGTGACTTTGACTGCCCCTGAGAAGAGAAACAAAGTCCGATATATCCAGGCATGTATGCATGATGGGGATATTGAGGTTCAAATTGGGATAGAAGAGGAGGGGACACGATTATATTATAAGATGTGTTCAAAAGAAGAGTGTTATCGTATTTTCCTTGATTTTTATGATAATACATTCTTACCCCTAATGGATGAATATAAGCCTGTGGAGTTTTGAGGTTTTCATATGGGAGAAATGTTGATTACATAGGCAGTATTTTTATATGGGAGTACACCTTTATATAGAGAAAATTATATACAGGAATTGAAACCTACCCACCTCTCCATGTCTATATGGAACATCATTTTTGTATCAAAATGGGTGATTGTAATTGCCGTACAATCAGTGGTGTACCTTTGATTTTTGGTGTAGGTGGTAAGTTGGTAAGGCAACAATAGTTGATTCTGTAAATCTAACATGTGTCTTTAATTACGGATGATATTGAGGGTCTATATTTTACAAAGGGTATACCGTAATATGGGACTTTCGATTTTCAGATTTTTACATACCCTCCTACCCTTGTGTGTGGGATTAAATATTAACTCTGTAACCATCAACAATCAAAAAGTTTTTAATAGAGTAATGGATTATGAGTGTATATGAGTAATTCATTACGATAGTAGTCTTTTATTAATAATACAGTCTCTTATTATAAAAAGACGGCTGATTCTGCACACTGTAGTGTGACATACTTTGCCATTTTTTGTTCAAGTATATCACGCTGTGATGTGACATACCTGATTGGGATAAAGCAAAAACGATTTTATAGCTCTTGTTTATTCCATGTCAAAAAATGTTGCTATGTGGGAACAACAGATAGCCCCTTTCACGCAAACGAATCAGATTTTACAAATGTAAACCTACCCTGCTTACCCTTTCCCACTGCTGCCTCGTGTCAACAATCTAACCTATAACACACAAGCATTTACAAGCCCATATAGCCATTTTACGCACATACCCTAACAACTTACACCTACACCACTATAAGCTGTAATTGAGCCAAATAGTAACACTACAATAAGGATTTACACCAAAAGAAAAGGCTATGATCTGCGAAAAATCATAACCATTAAAACAACACTTAAAATTTCGCTTGTAATATCATTTACTACTCAGATACAGCGCCATAATATTAATTCAATCCGTATACCACAACTCTGATCAATCTTTTTGCTTACTATCTGTATTAATACAATACTTCTTAATTATTATTCCTATTCATGATAACATATTTGGAAAGGACAAGCAAAGTATCCATTATCCACGATTCCAATGATTGAGATTGTTTTAACTGATCCATTCCTACAACACTAATTCTATCCACAATATACAAGGGTGTAGCCGTGATTCATTCATAGCTGCACCCTGTTTTTACGCATGGGCTAACAGTATCCGTTTATCTGTCTCTACCTCTGTACTCCCGTAGTAACTCCTGATATCATGCATTGATCGTACTTTATGTCCTTTCTTTCTGAATGCTTCACTGTGCCAGTACCAGACTTTCTTTTTCTTTGTTACTGCTTGTCTGGCTGCTTTCATGCTTATCCTTTAATATATTGAACATCTGGTCATATTCTGCATTGATATCCTGCATATCTGATACATAAGGAAGAAGGGAAAGAATCCGAGTGGAAAGTATCGAGAGAAAGAATTGGGGAAATATGGTAAAGTCGTTATGGTGGGGTGGGAATCAGTGCGATAATTTGTTGTAATATTGCCCTGAAAGCGGTATAATGTAATATAAGTAATGAAAGTGTATTGGCTTTTGGTTAGGAGGAATGTGTTATGCTGGCAGCGGTAAAAGGATATTATGATGGTAAACAGATAGTAATGAATGAAGAAGATAGGAAACAAATAATAACGGGACAGGAAGTTATTGTTACTTTACTGGAATATCCAACAAGACATGACATATTAGAAGATTTAGAGAATGATAGATTTGTGATTTCTACTGAGAGAGGTAGAAATGTGGATGAATATATGAAGGAGATGAGGGAAAATGATAAGTTTTGAGAAGATTTTTATGATACAGCTCCTTTCATATATTATTTGGAACACAATGAGTTTCATTTTGCTAAGACAAAGGAAATATTTATATATTGTTACAAAGCCAAGAAAGTAATGGTAACATGCACAGCTACTATAGAGGAATACTGTGTGTAACCATATATGAATAATTGTCAGGATTGTATAAATACTTTTGATACTTTCATTATTGGCATGGGAATAAATGTTTATGATATAAGTGTTGCCATTGCAAAAAAGGCTGCACAAATTAGGGCAAAATATAAGTTTTTTAAACCTATGGATGCTTTACAACTGGCTACAGCATGTTTGACAGGGTGTGATTTGTTTCTGACCAATGATAAGCAGTTAAGACAGTTTAGGGAAATTAAGTGTATGACAGTTGATGATTTAGAGGTTTGAGAGGAAACATTGATGCAATTAATTGTTAGTTAGGAAGTATTGTTTATGACAGCCTTAAAACAAACCGCAATGAAAGAACTTGAAAAGCTGCCAGATGATAAAGTAAATTTTATATTACAAATTATGCAGGGTGTAAATGGTTTATATAATGATAATCAATCTGAGAAAAAAGAAGCATTTGAATGATTAGAGCAGATGCGTAAGAAAGGAACTGTCACTGATTATGATTCAGAATTAGCTTGATATAAAGAGACCAGCTATGAAGAGTCAAGCATAAGTTAGCCCCAAATTTCTTTTTCATATCGATGGTAAAAAAGGGTAACTTTAATAGAGCTTCCTAGGGGTGCATTATCAAAATCTATCGATATTGGTATACAGACCTCTTATTCGAGGTTAAATTCTACTTCGTCAGTGAGCATCTTCCAGATGACTCTGACAAGCTTGCCGGCACAGCGCCCAAGTGCATTGTAGTGAGACCGGCCATCAGCCCTCTTGGCATCATAATAAGCCTTGAAGGTTGCGTTGTTTCTAACAACGTTCCAAGCTGCATTTACAAGGGCGTAGCGTAAAACACGCGAGCCGCGTTTGGACATTCTTGTTGTTTTAGCCTGAAAGTTACCAGACTGATAAACAGAAGGATCCAAACCTGCGAAAGCAAGCAGCTTGTTAGGATTGGAGAAAAGGTGAATATCACCTATTTCACCAAGGATCATTCCACTATTGATATATCCGATACCAGGAATGGTCATGATGACAGAATCGTTGAATCTCATGATATCCGTCATCTCAGCTTCAATCTTATCTAATTGGCTATCCAGTAACTCGATTTGTTGAATGGTTTGAGTTATCTGAATAGATATAGCGCTGTCGTTAGCACCGATAGACTTCTGTGCGAGAACTCTTAATTCTTTGGCCTGCTCTTTGGTAAAGTGTCCGCGTGAGTTCACTTTGAGCAGATTTGCCAGATGAGTCATATGCATGGAAGCAATCTCCTTTGGAGAAGGTGCTTCTTTTAAAAGAGCATAGACAGTATTCTGATGCAGACCGGATTTGAAAAAGTATTGAATTTCCGGAAACACCTGATCAACATAAGTTGTCAGCTGGATTTTCAAATGGGTGCGTTGCTTAATGGTTTTCTGCCGAAAGCGCCCCAAGACCTTAAGATCCATCATATCAAGATCATAGAAACTGACGAATCTGAGGTCATCCTGCATCATGAGGGTTTTAGCAATCACATATGTGTCGACCTTATCTGTCTTCGTTTTGCGAACGTTGTTTTTTCGCATCTGACAGGTTTTAATGGGGTTCAACACACATACTTGGTAAAACTCAGCAACAAGGTATCGAACAAGGTTGTCACCGTAGTGTGCCGTCGACTCAAGACCGATGATGCTGCTGTTCTTGTCGAATGATTCGAGTTTAGAGACCAGCATTTTGAAGCCATCAGCGTCGTTAGTGAATTTGAACGGCTCAAGAATTATTTCACCGTCGGAAGAAATCGCAGCGGCGAAATGGTTGAGTTTGGCAATGTCAATGCCTACATAAATTTTCATGAGGTTGTACCTCCCTTTCATAAAGTCTAATACCATGATATCCACCATCAATTATCATCGTAGACTTGATAGAAATAAGTACTCTGAGTGAAAAACACTCCGGCAACATCCAGCTGATAAACAATTCAGATAAAGATAGCGGCAGTACACTCCAGTCGAGTAGTCAAGCTACAGGATAAAATCAAAAGTCCATAGTATCTGAATTGTATTGAACCACGATATTAAAAGAAAGGAAACGTGTGGTAATTAACTTCCTAATTATCATACAAGTTATATAATGCTATTTGATATTAAGAATATTACACAACAACAATTACAAGATTTAATTGATAATAAAGTTTTTGAAAATAAAGAACTGGAATATAAAGATTATTCATTTACAAATGGGAAAATGCCCGATAAACAAAAAGATAAGTTCATGAAAGAAATTGCAGCCTTTGCAAATACTAATGGTGGTACAATTATTATAGGTTTACAAGAGGACGATGATAGATTGCCGATTCGATTAACTGGAGCAGGATTATCTATGAGGGAATTTGATAATTGGTTATCTTCCTTTCGGCAACTAGTTTTATCACGCATTCGCCCACATATACATGGTGTAGAGTGTATTCCCGTAGAATTAAATGAGAACAATATTGCTATTGTTATTTCTGTTCCTAAAAGTTATGCACGTCCTCATAGTTTTTGGGATGGTAATAAAGATGAATTTTTTATACGCTATGCAAATGGTATTACCTATATGGATATTGATGATTTACGCAAAGAATTTTTGTATGCTAATGGGATTCAGGATAAGATCAGACAATTTCGCAGGGATAGAATTTCAATGATTCTGGCGAATGAATGTGTTGGTGATTTAAGTAGTGGTGCAAAATTAGTAATCCACATGATACCAGAATGGAGTTTTGAATTAGGTAATATCATAGACTTTGACTTTTTAGAAAATAATGCTCAGTTTCGCCCATTATCAGGGACGGGATGGGATTATCGCTATAATGCTGATGGCTATTGTATATATGGAATGGATTATGAATCAGAATCTGTTAATACATATACCCAAGTATTTCATAATGGGATAATAGAAGTTGTAGAAATTCGTCTTATCTCAAAATATAAGAAAAGGCAGATGCATGACTGGATACAGGTACAACAATTAGCAATTCAAAGAATTGAACAATATGGGGAAATTTTAGAAAAAATGAATGTTCCTAAACCCTGGCATTTATCGGCTTCATTTCTTAACGCAAGGGGATATGTTGCTGATTGCGGATGGAGTTATTCAACATTACCTATAGAAAGAGATATCATTCAGTCACATGAAGGGATTTGTACAGAAGGTAAGTTATTAAAAGAAGCCTTAGAACCTGTATTTAATTCATTGTCAAATGCTTTTGGATTAAAAAAATCAAATGTATTTTGAGCACTGTCAAAATAGAATTTCAGAAAAATGATACGAGTAGAAAAGTAGGAGGAACTGTTGAAATGGGAAAATACGATTTTTGTAAATGTGAAAAAAGTACGTCAGTAACATCCGGCTTTGAGGATAGTTTCGGATATTGGATGGTTTGTTGTGATTGTGGTAAAAAAAATAGAGGATGAATACCACTACTATAATCATTATAATGGAGAGGATCATGATGTAGATTTCTGGTAATATAGTTGTTTATAATATCCAGTGTGAACAGCCACAACGAAAATAAGCCAAATTCCACATTGAAAATTACAGAATTATACAAAAAGTCGTCATTACTTGATAGGGACCATATGGGAGATATTGATTTTACTGGATTACTGTAATATAATTGCTGAAAATGCACTGTTTTTGGCTGATCAAGTGACCATGCGGTTTATGTGTGGGGAATACATAAAAGGAGAAGAGATAATGTACAAGACAATTTTTTTAGAAAAATCTTTATTAGGTAGGGAAACAGATTTAAATGATCCTGAAAAGGTATTAATTCAATGTATTAGAATTGCATATAATGATATGCTGGCAGCAGGACGATATTATATCTCTCAAGATATGGATGCACGCTGTAGTAACTTGAAATCAATTCTTAAAGAGAGTAATTATATATATTCTCATGATATTATTGAGAAAACTTGTTTGTTGTTTGGGGACAGAGAAAAAATAGGACAAGGTAATAGATATGTAACAAGATATGGGTTAGCTCAGAAGTGTGTAAATATGACATATAAATACCTATATGTGTTTAGCAATTATATTCGTAGGAAAATTGATTTTTCAAAATGTGACTGCCCTTTGGACAGTGTAATTTTAGAAGAATTACAATTAGATAAAAAATACTCATGGAGTAAAGTAAATAAAGAAGAATATATGATTTGCCAGCAATTGATTAAGGAGAAATTAGAAGAAGAGGAAGACATTGGTGAACTTAGAAATATTGGCAATCTGGCATATGATTTTTTGAAATGGTAAATCTGATGCCGAACGCTCAATCTTTACTTTTCTACACAAAGAATATCCTCAACACCACAATCAAGATAGTTACAAATCTTCTCCAGTACATCAAAACTGATCCGTGTAGTCCTGTTATGGTTCAAGTTTCTTAATGTGGCAGTGGATATTCCGGTATCCTTTCCAAGCTGGTTTTGTGATATACCTTTCTTTTCTAAAATCTGGTTTAGCATTATTTTCATTGTTGGCACCTCCGTATATTGTTAGGGTTTCCATGATAGAGAGAGATTATACAGGGGAATGACTCTGCGAAATCATGCGAATATATTTACAGAATCGTACGAATGATATATAATAATAGTACGAAAGGGGGAAGTGATATGTCCATTACAGCTACGGAATTGAAACAGAATTTAGGAAAATATTTATTATTATCAGCCAATGAAGATATTTACATTACGAAAAATGGGAAAGTAATTGCAAAACTATCAAATCCTAATCAGAATAGGGTAGATACTGCCAAGTCATTGTTTGGTATACTGCCTCAAGATGCCAGTTTAGAAGATGCAAAAGCAGAAAGGTTGAATACTAAGTAATGAAAATACTTGTGGATACAAATATAATAATTGATGCTTTAACAGGGAGGGAGCCTTACAGAGAGGCAGCAGAGAAAATATTTTTGTTGGCAGCTAATCAGGCGGAGGATATGTATATTACAGCAAGTTCAGCTACGGATATTTATTATCTGATAAGAAAGCATCTGCATAATACAGACCAGGCAAAGAAAACTATGTCAAAGTTGTACGGATTGTTTGATATTTTGGACGTGACTTCCAACGATTGTCAACAGGCGTTATCTTCAGGAATAAAAGATTATGAGGATGCAGTTATTTCTAATTGTGCTAATCGTAATCAGATGGATTATATTGTAACAAGAAATATCAAAGATTATGAATTTTCTAAAATCAGGGCTATATTACCTGATGAATTATTAAAACTTGTTTTACGAGACAGTGTATAAAAATTAGATTTCAAAATCTTATGATATAAGAAAAATCAGTAGACGTAAAAATGATCCTGCAAAAGATAGAAAGGCACTAGAAACTAATGTTGAACTGAGAGGATATAAACAACATGATAATCAGTGGACATGCCAGAATGGCACGACCACTAAATCAACTTTGATGAAATAGCCAATGAACTCAACATGTCTACTACAAATCAAAAACATGCTTTACGAATAAACAGCAATCTTACTTATTCAACGTAAGAATTACTCGATACGAGTAAAATAAATATAGCCAGTCCCTATAAAGAGCTGGCTTTTTGGATTAGATGAATTGTTTCATTGAATTTATTGAATATTATCTGCTATAATTTTTTCGCATTCTTGATATATATCATTCAAATATTTCAGATGAATGCAAGGAAAATGATCTTCCGTTAATTTCGAGCATAGTAGTTAATCAGGATACTCAGTTACCAGGGGAGGGTTTTTATAATTACTATTATAATGAAAGACCAATGAGTGATTGGGAAGATATATTCAAAGAAAGTAAACAGAGTGTGATAGATTGTTCTTTGTGGCAGAAGTTACTTGATGCAATTTTATAGGTATAGTTGATAGATTTGAAATAATCTACGGCTGTAAATTTATATGTTTATCAATCTTATACATAAATTTCAACTACCATTGTTAGAAAGTACAATGGTGTTCTTTTATTATGGACTTTGGTCTGTTGATTACGAGCGGAGTTTCTCAAAGGAGAAACGAAACCGTGGGAAAAAAACACCTGCTATGCGGGTGGAAGATAAGCTGTTATACAAAAAATCACCGTTTCATTATAATGTAGTTGTTCAAGATATCTTATAACGAAAGGAAAGGTAATTTTAATGGCTAAAAAAGCAAACAGTCTGTCCCACACAAAATGGAAGTGTAAATACCATATTGTCTTTACACCTAAGCAGGGCTTGCTGAACAATAAAAACTTTTCGATAAAAATGCTGAAAATATGCCGTTCTCAAGCTACAAATTCTCTGAAATCTGGTATAATAAATGCAGGAATTTTAGTTTTTTTGTTTTAAATACTTTGCATTTGGAGGCGGTTTCATGTATCAAAAACCAGATTACGGGCTATGGTTTTATACTTCCGTTCGGTGGGCATCTGGACGAAAATAATCGTTGGGTGATATTGAGAAAATCCATTGACCGGAAGACCATCCATGAAGTGTATGAAAAAAATTTTTACAATAAAGAGACGGGGGATCCGGCTCTTTCTACCGAGATCGCCTTTGGGCCACTCTACATACAACGGAAGCTTTCCCTTACGGACAGGGAACTTGTGGATCAGATCAGCGAGAATCCATATATGCAGTACTTCATTGGTTACAAAGAATACATCACGGAAAAGCCGTTTGATCCAAGGCTTCTGGTTACCTTTAGGAAAAGGCTCACTGCCGAAATGATGGAAGAAATATCGGAAAAGATGTTTCCCATGGAGGAAGAAGATAATGGAAATGATGATGACTAAACACCAATGGGCGGAGTTGTGGAAGGAAAATTCGGGAACGGAAAAAGAAAACTCGGACTGGGTCTTATCATGGCAAAACTGAAAGAGACTACAGAAAATATGATATCCATGGATATATTTGTACTCAACATGGAACATTACATGAGGACATGTATTGTTTTATGTTGCGCAATTTTAGAAATATGGAAGTGTTTCTTTTTAAAAAATGAGGACAGAAAAATAGGCTTGCTTTTGGTGACAATATGAAGAATTGATTTTCATTGTTCAGCAAGCTTATGAGAAGCTAATCAATGAGGTTAAAATTGTAAAGGAAAGATATGAAAGTTTGTCAGAGGACACCGATAGGTTTTTTGAAGAGTATAATGATAGGCTGGAGAATGTAACTGGAACAAGATAAACTGACAGACACGAATTACTGAGTGATTATAATATGTAAGGAAAGGGGCACTGCTGACCGGGCGGTGTCTCTTTTATGATAAGAATACTTATAATGGATGGTGAATTTGTATAGGAATGACAGAGAGGACGGCAAAACAAGAGAAAGCATTATTAAATATTAAGGAACTATGCGAATATCTGGGAATAGGACAAACAAAACCACGGGAATTATTAAGAGGGCGTAATGGTTTTGGAGTAAAAATAGGGAATCGTTGGTATGCCAATAAAAATGAACTGGATATGTGGATTGAAAGAGAAACGGTATGACACTTGAGTTTTGAGTATAAGAAATAGATAAGAACGATTTGCAAGTTGTAAACTTAAAAGATAGATGGTATACTGAATAATATATCTATGCTTATCTTTTTGGTTTATTGTACAAATCAGAAAGGGTGATGATCATGGGTAAATCATTAAAAGGAAAGGAACTAGGAATAGGAATCAGTCAGAGAATACCATTCAAAATAAAATGCGTGAGGCAAGGGTAGCTGATAACAGAGAAATCAATGTAAAAATGGATGGACGTCTTCAAAAAGAATTGTCGGAATAATTCGAAAGAAACATATGTCAGACATTATAAGCGTGTAAAAGAAGTTTTGGGATGGAGAAAGCTGAACAGATTAAATCTGGTGGTAATGCAGGATGCTCTTAATGGTTTGAGGACAGATAATGAGAGGAAAAATACAAAGAAGATTCTTGTTGATATGCTGGAAAAGGCAGCGGCATCTGATCTAATATATAAGAATGTGGCAAAACAGCTCATAACTGAATACACAAAGGAGGAGAAAAAGAAAAGACGGGTTTTGACGGTAGAAGAGACAAGAATATTTCTTGAAGAAGCCCAGAATACATCTTATTATCCGTTGTTTGTAGTAGCACTTGAAACAGGCATGAGAATTGGAGAGTTTTCTGGTCTGCAGTGGGAGGATAAAAACAACGAAAAACAGGAGGACATAGCAGATATGGAACAGTATAAAGAAGAATTTATTGAGTTTATGGTAGAATCGGACGTACTTAAATTCGGAGAGTTTACATTAAAAAGTGGTCGTAAATCTCCATTTTTCATGAATGCAGGAGCCTATGTTACGGGTTCCCAATTGAAACGGCTGGGTGAGTACTATGCGAAGGCAATCCACGACAATTACGGGGAGGATTTTGATGTTCTTTTTGGTCCAGCATACAAAGGAATTCCGCTCAGTGTGGCAACAGTCATTGCCTTTTATGGGTTATATGGAAAAGAGATTCGATATTGCTCGAACCGAAAGGAGATCAAGGATCATGGTGATGTGGGGATCCTTTTGGGAAGCAAGATCACAGATAAAGATCGCGTTGTCATTATCGAGGACGTGACAACCTCCGGTAAATCCATAGAAGAAACCTTTCCTATCCTGAAAGAGCAGGGAGATGTGGAAATCGTAGGACTGATGGTATCCCTGAACCGCATGGAGAAAGGAAAGGGCGGGGAGAAAAGTGCCCTGGATGAGATTCGGGAAACATATGGATTCCCGACTGCTGCCATTGTGACTATGGAAGATGTGGTAGAACGGTTGTACAATAAAGAATGTCATGGCAGGGTCGTGATCGATGATAAATTGAAAGCTGCCATTGACGAGTATTTTCAAATATATGGTGTAAAATGAGAAATATATAATGATCAGGAAAAGCCCGTGCTGAGGAGTGTATGACTCCTGCAGATGGGCTTTTTTGTCTTTATTATAAAAGTGAAAGCCATATGAAAGGTGTTTTTATAAAAATATCTTTGGACTTTTGGCGTATTGCGCTCGAATCCCCTTTTGTTTTGGCGTTATACGCCTAAAAAACGTGTATTTTCACAAAGACTACTATCCTCTTTTGTAAATGTTTCATAATTTACAAATAGCAGAACTGGTGTTATTATGAATCCATTCCACCCGAATATAGTCATAAAGGAGGTTGAGATTTGAAGGTTGCTTTTTGGAGTAACACACGGGGAAGGTCATGTGTCACAAGCAATCTGGCTTGTATCAGTGTATTATCCACGTTGTCTTCTTCTGATCAGAGAAGAACAATCGTTTTGGAAAATCATCAGAACATTTTAAATCTTGGCAATGCATTATTCAGCCAGCAATCAAGACAGGAAGTAAGAGAAAATAAAAGTTATCAGGTAGAATATGGATTGAGCAGACTGCTTCGGTCCATGGAGGAAGGGGAGAAAATATCAGAGAATACGGTTCTGCGGTATGCGGAAAACTTTTTGGGTAAGAAATTGTTTTATCTTCCGGCAGGTGGTACCCGTAATCAGGAAATGCTGGAATATCGTCTTGAGCGGGATTGTGTCCGCACAATAAAATTCCTGGAACAATATGGAGATCTGGTGCTTGTGGATACAGCAGCGGCACCTTTGGCAAGTTCACGCAAGATTCTCAGGCAGGCGGATCTGGTTGTTGTAAATTTAAGCCAGAACAGGCAGATGCTGGATCATTTTTTTCGAAATTACTCAGAGATACGCAAGAAGGCATTCTATCTTATTGGGAATTATGATGAAGGTTCCGAGCTGACTAGGGGAGAAGTTATAAAGCGATATGAGATTCCAGGCAGCCAGTTGGGGATCATTCCTCACAATGTTCAATTTTCTGATGCTCTGTCGGATGGGGAATTAATTCCTTTTCTGTTGAGGAATTATCACTGTGGAGAAAGTGACTGCAATTATCATTTTATGGCATCAGTAAAGGAGGCCGCAGATCTTTTTGAAAGACAGCTTGCCTTGGCAAATGGAGGTGACTGAGTGGGGATAGGGAGAAAGGGTTTCCTTTTTGCAGTTTTTTTCTTATTGGCAAATGGTGTGGCTAAAAGTATTCTGTCAGTCATTCCAACAGAAACAATACAAGCAGCGGTCATGGTATCCAGCTATAAGGAGTTAAAAAAAGAGCTGGAGGCACCAGGAAAAGCAGAGATCGATCTTGAATCCTCTCTTGTAATTGAGGATACTCTGTATGTGAAGGGGGATAAGTCACTCAATGGAAATGGATATACATTGAGCCGTCTGCACAGAGGAGGAGAGGTATTTGGCGGCACACTTCTTGTGGTACAGGAGGGACAGCTTTCTGTCCATGATACGATCTTGTCCGGAGGGGGAAAGGATGCAAAAGTACAGAAAAAAGTTTATGGCAGGCTGATGGATGTCCAGGGCGGTGAGGTGATACTGGAAAGTGGATCTGTGTTAAGGGAAAATGTGAATCAAAGATATAATAACGATGGAGGTGGTGCGGTTCTGGTACAAAGCGGCGGAAGGCTGACAATGAATGGCGGTGAGATATCAGAAAATCAAAATGTATTTGGGGGCGCAGGAGTGCATATTAGGCAGGGCGGGAATTTTGTCATGAAGGGTGGGACAATTTCAGGCAATCAGTCCTTTGGAATTGGTGCAGTAGAAGGTTTTGACGGACGTGGCGGCGCCATTTACAATCAGGGAAAGACAACCATATCCGGGGGCAGTATCTGCCATAACCGGGTAAAGGGATATACCAGCGGCGGCATCAGTTATGGCGGCGTTGGAGGGATGCTCTATAATCAGGGGGAGTGCTGTATTCAGGGTGGAAATCTGGCGGACAATAGTGCTTCCTATGGAGGAGGGGCAATATACAGTGATCAGGGATCAAGGCTGCAGATTATGGGTGGAATGATCAGTGGCAATGAAGCGGATCTGGGGGAGGGTCTTTTTCTGGCAGGCGGCAGATGCAGGATGGGCGGATTTTTCTATTTGCCGTCTGTGTATCTTGCCAAAGGTGTTGTTTTGACAGCAGAGGATTCCCTGTCGCTGAAAAAGCACCAGATTCTTATTTCTCCGGAAAAGTATAAAGCAGGTGTGCAGCTGGTAAAGATCCAGGGGAAAAAAACTGCATTACGAGAGATGTTTTCCTTAGAGCGTAAGGACACATTTACGCTGGTTTTACAGAATCGTGGACTCTATATCGGAAAAAAGGAAAAGCCTTTGTCTGGGACTACTTCTAAGACAACAAAAAGGGTCAAAAAAACAATTAAAAAGCCAGCAGGCAGATCTGAAAAAGATTCAAAAGAGGGATCAGTGGATCAGTCAGGAAGGAAAATATCGATTCGTTCAGCTCCACGTTATCTTTTTGTAGGGGAAGTGGGATCATATACAGAAGAAAAGTGGCGGGAGGAATTGCTGGAGGGATGTAAGATCTGGTACGGGGATCAGAAGAAAGAGGAGATAATATTACAGTGGCATTGGAATGGACTGCTGCAGAACAGCCCTGGCAGTTATCAGGTAGAGGTGTCTGTAGAGGGAGGAGACAGGACGGTAATTCCCGTAACCCTTGTGCAGGAGAGCGCGGAAGAACAAAAGGCGGGTTATGTCCGGTTTCAGATCCCAGACACACAATATGAGGCATCTGTGGAAAAGGGAGAATATGGGCCAGAAGAGGTGTGGCATTTTGAGAGCCAGGACATAAAGGATGCCAGAGAATTTATGAAGGGAAGGGGAGATCCTTTTTCGTCAGAAACAAACAAGGAGTTTCTGGTTCGGTTTCAGAGATGTCAGATCAAAAGGAGGAGTTAGGGATGTAATGAATGATTTTCAGAAAAAATTTATGTTAAAAAGGCAGGATTATGGCATATTGTATCCTTATATCATGATGGACAGTGTGACCGATATTAACTGGAATGGGAAACAGCTTTGGATCGATGATTTGAACAGGGGACGTTTTATGGCACCTGAAGTATTATCAGATGCTTTTGTGGACCGTTTTGTACTGTTATTGTCGAATGTTTCCGGACTGCCCTTTAACCGGATGAATCCGGTACTGGAGGCAGAGACCGAGGAATTACGTATCAGTATCGTACATGGCTGTGTGGCCCATGGCGGTATTACGATCTCGCTGCGGAAGATACCGGCTGTGAGACGCCTGGAAAGGACCGAGATGTTTGAAAGCGGTTATTGCAGTAAAGAGATCTGCGATTTCCTGATCCGATGTGTGCAGTCACACTGCTCCATCGCCATATGTGGCCTGCCGGGGGCAGGAAAGACGGAATTGTTGAAATTCCTGACGAAATTTATTCCAGCGACAGAGAGAGTTATAACAATTGAAGATGTTTTGGAGATCCACTATCAGAAGATCAATCCCAATAAAGATTGCGTGGAAATGAAAGTGGCAGAAAATTTTTCTTATACGGATGCGATTAAAGCGTGTCTCAGGCAGTTGCCTAAATGGATTATTCTGTCGGAGGCAAGGTCTACGGAGGTCAGATATCTGTTGGAATCCCTGAGTACGGGTGCCCATGGGATCACTACGATCCATACAGATGATGTTCGGAATATACCGGACCGTATGAAAAATATGGCAGGGGGGACAGAAGATCTTAACCGTATTGAAAATGATACTTACCGATTTATTGATATAGGAATTCTTGTAAAAAGTTTTCAGGATGATCGGGGAAGGATACGGCGAAAGATCGAACAGATTGGCGTATTTGACCGATATGGCAGGGAGTGGAAGGAAAGTATTAATGAGATTGCGATGATAGTAGAGGATGGAAAGATCGTCAGCAGAAAATTTCCGGTGAACATAGAGAGAAGATTTATTGAAGCGGGATTTCCTGACCCGCTGGGGGGATAAAGCGTGAAAAGATATTTGTGGGAGATATCTGCTCTGGCTATTTGTATGCTGATACTGCATGTGATGTTCGCTATGCAGCTTGTCCCGCTTTTGTGTGTGGGAGGTGCCGGGCTTTTTCTTCTGCCGGTCGTGAACCGGTGTATATGGCGCACTTATGGGAAAAAGGCAGAATTTTTCGAACTGACTGCTTATATGGAGCAACTGATCTGTTCCTATAAGAGGTGGGGTACGATTTCGCCAGCCCTTGAAGACTGCAGGACATTATATCCGGAGGAGAGCCGGATGAGCAAGGTTTTACAGCAGGCGTTATATATATTGAAGACGGGAGAAGGAGTCGGCGATCATAAAATAGTAGAAACAGCATTGGCAAAGATACAGGATTTGTACCCAAGCAGAAGGCTGCAGCTTCTTCACGGATTTTTGTGTAAGGCAGAAAAAACAGGGGGCGACAGGACAGAAGAATTGGATATTCTATTACGAGATATGCAGTCGTGGAAACGCAGGGTTATCTTGTACCAGAAGAAAAAACAGTTTATCCGTAATGAGAGTGTATTTGCTGTTGTTATATCTGTTCTTCTATGCGATCTGTCTCTCTGCCTTATACCATGGAATCTGCGGGAGATCCTGACCGGAACCAGAATGTTTCAGTATTTTACAGCGATATTTATTATTGTGCTTATGACAGCAGAGGTAGTCCTGCTGTATCATCTCACGGGATCCTGGCTGGATATATTTGTTCAGACAGAAAGAGATGTAATCAGGATGCAGAACAGTTATAGAAAGGTAAAAGACCAAAAGAAAGGCATAACGGGGTATATGGCGAAAAAGATATGCCAGAGAGAGGTGGAGAGGGAATTTCCATACTGGCTGCTTTCTTTAACGTTGTATCTGCAGCAGGAAGGTGTTTATCAGGCAGTAAGGTTGTCCCAGAGTCTGGGGGCACAGGGTTTTTTTCAGGAGGAAGTGAGAAGGCTCCTTGGGGCGATTTACGATGACCCGGTTTCCCTGCAGCCTTATTTATCGTTCTTTCGGGAATTGGGACTAACAGAAATACAGACAGGGATGAAGCTGCTCTATGCGGTGAACAGTAATGATTATAAGGATATGGGACGGCAGATCCGTTTCCTAGTGGAACAGAATAATGTAGTAATGGATCAATGTGAAAAGAAGCAGTTTGACAGCCAGATTGCCGGAATGGGATTTCTAAAGCAGATTCCCATGATCCTCGCCTGTGCTAAGGTGGTGTTTGACCTTGTTCTTCTTTTGATGCTTACTATGGGAAGATATCTTGTATTGTGAAAGGGTGGTGGTGTCAGTTATGGGGAGTTAATAGAAAAAATAGCAGAAGTATTGTCACTTATTATATTTGGTGCACTGATTCTATTTGTATTTGAATGTTTTCAGTTAATTATGGGGGGATGACCAGTGCATAACTTCTTTGCGCTATACGGAAAATACTGTCTCAGCATTTTGCTTATGTTGTCTATGGCAATTGGCAGCTTTTTCTTATTTCGGCTGATCTGGCAGCAGTATGGTGTTGTCTCAGATGGGGAAAAGGCGGATTTTGGACAAAATCCGTTATGGGGAGAAGAGCCTGTGATTGATGTGAGAAGCTGCCGTTTCTTACAAAATCAGAAAGTGAAGTTTGCCGGCATGGCATCTGCGAGAGATGTAAATGGTGATGACCTGACATCGGAGCTTATTTTCCAGGATGAAGAAGGAAATCCGTTATCAGGATATCTGAATACAGAAAAACCTGGTATATATTCTCTTTTTATTTATGTTCGCAGTTTAGTGACTGGCAGGGAAAGCAGTAAAAATATTACTGTACTTGTGGATGGGAGAGTGAGCGGATGAGAATGACAGGTATGATCAGTCATTTTGTTCTTTTGGTCTTTCTGACCATATTTCTCTGGATCGGTGTCACCTATGTCTCGCAAAATATACAATACAGTAACGCCAGGCAGTTTCACAGCAGTGTTATACATCAATTGGAAAACAGTTATTTCTCTGTTGATACAATAGAAGAGTGTAAGGCAAAGGCAAAAGAAAATGGCTATTATCTGACGATAGAGACATATGGGCAGGAAGGATACCGGGACGCCAGGGTAATACTGGATATGGATTTTATATTTCCGGTTATTCAGGTGACGAGACGCTATACGATTGAAGGATATGCAAGATAAACGGGAGGTAAAAGGTGAAAACAGTGGTTTTATCAGTAATCAGTATCAGTTCCATTCTTCTTGTGGTCATGATCCATATCACAGTGAATGAGGAATCTGTTCAGACCGTCGAAGTCAGTGATGCACTGGCTTCGGCAATGAACCAGACGATGACAGAGGTGATGGAACAGGGAAGTTATGGGATCAGCAGCCGGAATGAATTGGTAGCTGCCTTTTTGCAGGCCATGCTGCAGAAGGTAGATAAAAATATAAGTTTGACAATGAGGATTCATCATCTGGATGAAAGAAACGGAACAATGGATGTAGAGGCAGTTGGGGAGTATATACTCCCTGATAGAAATAAAAAACAGATTTCAATTCGACGGCAGGTTGTATTTGCCGGAAAATAAAGGGAGCATTCCTGTTAAGTAACAAATAGCGGGTTTGCAAAAAATGAGTGT
>CANRWA010000004.1 GCA_947643415.1 uncultured Clostridia bacterium
TATCAAAAAGACAGCGAAGGGAGACCGGCTGCTTACCGATAAGAAAGAAAAGGTGTTGAAGGCATGGTCGATTGACATAGATTATATTACAGATACCTATATTATTGCGGAAATATGGGATGGGAAGAAGGAGCATGATGGGGTATGCAAGTATGAGTTAGAATCAGGAAAGCTGACACAGTTAATTCCGGAGAAAGCTGACGCAGAGTGCCTCTGGGCATCAGAGTATCCTGTGATGTGGCAGGGAGAATTGTTCTTTGAGGGATTGGATGAGTTCTACCTTTTGAATCCAGAAAAGGAAAAGGTCTCTTCTATCTGCCATCTTGACAGATCCGAAAGTGTGGATGATTATGCATTGACAGGGAATGAATTCTATTTTCTTGCAGGGAATAAGTTGTATCAATATCACTGCAGCAGCAAGAAGTTAAAGTGTGTAATTTCGAAAAAGGAATTCCTGAAAGAAGTCGGAAAGCTGAAATTGGGGAGTGTAGAGGAGATCTATATAGAAGAGATGTATCTGAACCAGGGCAGGCTGTATTTTTTCACAGACGTATTCTGGACAGAGAAGGATGGCAGTTCCAAGAAGGAACTCTCTTATAGCAAAAGTGAATTATTCAGTTCTGCGATAGATGATCTGGAAAGGATCAGACATGAGGATAAGCTGATGGATTATCTGGATAAGAAGGGAAAATATGAGAATTCTGAATGGGGAAGGGAAAATGGCATGCCTGCATGTCATACAAGCTGGCTGGATGGCGCCGTGGATGGCAAGATTGTTGCCGCATACCAAAAGGGAAAGGAAAACTGCCGTTATGTTCTGTATGACCTCCAGACCGGTGAGCTTGAGGATATGGCAAGAGATAAATTGCCAAAAGAGTATGATGATTTATTATAGTGAACAGCGGGGCAAAGAGTATTATGATATCAAGCGGATATAAGGAGGAATCAGGTCATGAGAAGGATAACGGTGCAGATCGTTTCCCTGGTGCTGGCAGCCAGCCTGTTTACCGGATGCAGCGTTGCGAATACGGCAAGTGATACACCGGGAGCCAGCGGAGGCGCCGTCAGTGGCAGTGTGGCAGCGGAAGACGGAGAGATAGAACCTGCAGGCAGGAATGAAAGCATTCTGGAAAATAGTGATAACCGCTATGATATATTGTATGATGATGACGGGGACGAATATGTTTTTGACCAGTACCATCTGGATGGGACACTGGTAAAGAAGAGTAAGATAGGAGAATGTGCACATATAGGATGGGTTACAGATGAATGCCTGTATTTCATAGAGGTGGATGAACATGCAGATGATGTCCTCTGGAAAGTCCCTGTTAAAAAGACAGGGAAGGGGGACCGGCTTCTGAAAGATAAGAGGGAAAAGTTATGGAAGGCATGTCATATAGAGATAGACTATGTCACAGATTCCTATATTATTATGCAGATATGGGATGATACTGGAAAATTGGGTGGTGTATATAAGTATGAATGCAAGACAGGAAAGCTGACAGAACTGATCCCGGGAAAAGAGGAAGCAGAAGCTCTCTGGAAAGCAGAATATCCATTGATGCAGGGGGGAGAACTGTTTTATGAGGGAATTGGTAAACTGTATAGCCTGGATCCGGAAAAGGGGCAGGTATCTTCCCTGTATACCTTTGATAAATCAGAGGCCATAGATGATTATGTATTAACAGAAAATGGTTTTTATTTCCTCCTGGCAAATGATCTGTATCTGTTAGACTGTACCAGTAAAAACGTAGATTGTGTGACCCCGGAAAAGAAGTTTCTGAAAGCCGTCCAGAATCATAACATTGGGAAGCAGCAGGAGATCAGCGTGGAGGAGATGTATCTGGACCAGGGCAGGCTGTACTTTTTCCTGACTGTGTTCTGGACGGAGAAGGATAACGATTCGGGAGAGAAGACCTTTTATTCGAAAGCTGGCGTATTCAGTATATCATTGAGTGATAGGGACCAGATCCGTTGTGAAGATAAGCTGATGGCATATCTGGATAAAAAAGGGACATATGAAAAAGAGGGTTTTTATGCTGATTTTACAAGCTGTTTTTGTGGATGCGCAGATGGAAAGCTTCTTGCTTCCTATGAAAATGGAAAGGAACGGTTTGTTTTGTATGATCTCCACACAGGGGAGATTAAGGATATCAAAGTACCGGAAAAATATGAATACCTTATGTATTGAATGGCAGGATGCCAGAGGAAGCGCGATATACCATGAAAAATAAAACAATAGGAGTCTGTCTGGCAGTGGGCGTCATTCTTTTGTCTGGTTGTGGTGCAGCCAGGGATTTACCTGGAGGAAATGCCGTTGTAGCTCAGACAGAGACAGGGCCTGGTGTGAATGCGGAGGGGAATGAGGAAAAAGAATTATTCCGCTATGTATCAAAGGAACATTTTTATACAGATTTTGAGGGGGAATCCGTGGTACAGACGGATGAGGAAGATGCCTGTACCATCTGCCAGAGAAGCCTGCGGGGGGAGCTTACGGATTCCTATTACATGGGAAGGAATTTCGCCGGAATTTTCTATGTGGATGAGGACTGGCTGTATTATTCTGAACTGGATGATGTTGAACCTGATTCGGATGGCATTGACTGGGATGAGGTAAGTGATTCAGAATCTTTATACCGTGTTCCGCTGCTTCGCCAGAAGGGAAAAGAGACACCGGAATTTTCGAAAAAGGAATTTTTATTTACTGAGCCAGAAGGATTTACAAATTCTGATTTTACAGAAAATTCTTTTTTGCAGCTCACAGATGATACCATTTATTATCATGCCGGAGGAGGGCTGGGAACATACAACCTGAAAACAAGGAAACGGAAATTTTATCCGGTCCGTGACAGGGAAGAAGAATATATGAAGGCAGCAGGGACGAAGTATATGATTGCAGAGGGGGAGAAGCAGTGTGATGTCCTTACTGATCTTACTACTGGTAAGAGCGAGGTCATGAAGACAGACAGGCATCCCTGGCTTCGTCTTGGCAGAGAATTTTATTTTCGGTTTCCATACTCTCCTTTCACGACAGGTGCTATCCTGCTGGATCTGAACAGTGGTGAGGCCTTGGAGGTGCTTTCCCAGGAAGAAGGAGAACGGGTGGCGAAGGAAATGGCGGTGCCATGGGATAAGGAATGGCTGGAAGCGGATGGCTGGGAGTGGGATGGCATATCCATTGAATACATTGGTTATTATAACCACCGTGTCTATGCTGAGATCCAGTATCCCACTATGGTGAAGGATAAGAAGGGGAGGGAGATTCCATTTCGGGATGCTGTCTGCGTCAGCCGGAATATGGACGAAGAGAAAGGCTGGACAGTGGAGAGAGAGATTACATCACATGCCAGAAGAGAGATCCTGAAGTATTACAAGCAGGTGGGAGAGGGAAGTTATAAGATAGAGAAGGATGAAGATGGGGAAATAGAAGAATATGAGGTGGAGATCGGTGAGGGAATCGCCAATGGCATATTTTACTTTGAAGGTATATATAAAAAAGATGGGAAGCTTGCCATTGATATCTATGACCTGAAAGAAAGGGAACTGCGGGTGATCGGCAGAAATTCGCCAGAGACATTCTATCCCCTTTATGATAACGGCCACGGGATGATGGATTCCATGCATGCATGGCAGAGTGTGCGGGAGCTGGTGCCGGTCCTGAGCCAGGCAGAGGCTTTATGGGACCAGGAGCAGAAGCGTATCCAAGGATAATAATATCCTCGGATAAAAATATCCTTAGATAATAATATCCACTGAAAGAAAGGAGCCAGGCAATGAAGAAAGTGATTCGGGATATCATTTCCCTGATATTGGCGGCAAGTCTGTTTACTGGCTGCAGCATGGGCAATACTGCCGGTGTGGCATCAGAGGCCAGCGGAAGCGCCATCAGAAGTGTTGTGACAGGTTCCTCTGTCATGTCTGCGGAACCGGGAACGGATTCAGAGACCGGAACAACCCGGCAGGCGGGGGGCAAATATGCCAATGATCATAATAAATATGCAATGGAAAGAGGGGGTGGCGCCCTGTTCCAGGGGAAACTGGATACAGAATCAGATGAATATGACAAGTCGATCGAGATCGAGATTGATTCCTTGGAATGGGTGGCTAATGAGTGGATCTATTACACGGTATATGTGGATAATGCATATTGGGAAGGGGAAGAGTTATGGAGAATGCCCATTGAGAAGACGAAGAAAGGAGACAAGGTAAGGAAGGATAAAAAAGAAAAACTGATTACTAAAGATGAAATATCAGTTGTGTATGCCACGGATTCCTATCTGATTATGGTGATCGGTGATAAAGAAGGGCGGGACCTGTGTAAATATAACCTGAATTCCGGGAAACAGAAGGAACTTATAGGAAATAAGGAATTAGGAGACTATGGTTATGTCCTCGATGACGATTCAGGGAATCCCCACGTTGTAAATGGGGATCTGGTCATAGAGGGAGAGAGGGATCTTTATCGCCTGGATCCGGAAACAGGGGAGAGTGCAGCACTGTGTCCACTGGATTCCGAAGGAGTGTGGGGCCAGAGGCAGTCTGGCAGTATCCTGTATTTGCTCATGAATGAATCCCTTTATTCGTATGATGGGACCAGCAGGAGGGTTGCTCCCTTTATCCGAAAGAAGACATTGGAAGAGGCAGTGGAGAAACTGGGGAAGGGAAAGATATGGGATATTGATGTGAGTGATTTATATGTGGACGGAGGAAGGGTGTATCTGGTTATGGATACAGAAAGGCTGGAACCGAGTCGGGAAGATACCCCATACAGAAAGGAATACTACAATAAAACAGAGTTATTCAGCCTGCCGGAAGATGATCCGGAACAGCTCTGCCGGGAAGATAAGCTCATAGATTATTTGGATAGAAAAGGGATATATGAGGAAGGTGATTCGGATGATCCCAGAGAGGGCGATTATTGTGTTTATTACCATACAGAATCAATTGAGGATGTCCGTGATGGAATGGTCTATGCCTGCTATCAGACGGAGAACTATAAAGAGTATCATTATGTGAAATACGATACACGGACACAAAAGATACAAAAGTGCTCATGGGAAGAGTCTGCTGCAGGGGAGCAGGGAAGGGGAGTAGCAGGATGAATAAGAAAAAGATAAATATGAAAGATGAATTATTCAGTGCCCCGGAAGACCGTCTCTCACAGCTTCATCATGAGGATACACGGATGGATTACCTGAACCCAAAAGGGTGGTATAAAAAAAGTACAGAAGATAATGATTGTATTATTTATGATTATATGAGCGGCATTAGTGATATTCATAATGGGATTATTTATGTATGGTATCGTAAAAAGAAAGATAGCAGGTATCAGGAAATGCAGTATGATATCATGACAAAGAGAATAAAAGAAAAGATTTGAAGGTTGGAAAAATTGTACCTGCGAGGGTGAAAATAGATGGGACTGCAACATTCTGGCAGTCTCATTCGTTTTATTTACGTGAAGGTAACGTGCGAATGCCGTTGAGCTAACAGAACAGAAAGAGGAGGAGGTATATCATATGAGAAAAGGAAAAAGAGGATTTGGGAATTTGTTGGCCTTTATGGTGATCATCAGCATATGCGCAGGGTGCAGGGGAGGAGAGTCCGGAGAAAGAGCTGAGAATGCCAGCGGAACAGCCCTGCAGTCAGAGAAGGATACAAGAGGCGGAGATACAGATGCCATTCAGATACCAGTCGGTTCCATTACATATCAGCGTTACCACAATGACAGATGTCTATATACAACAGATGGTAAATCTGTGGTCAGCCAGTATCTGCTGGATGGGACCGATAAGAAGACATATCAGCCTGGCGGGGACACAGGTGATATCTGGGTGACAGGGGACTGGCTCTATTATTCCACGGTATCCATGTACAGTGAAGAACGGGACGGGGCAGTCTGCCGCATTCCACTGACCGTACAGGAGGGCAGGGAACTGCCTGCCACAGAGAAGAAAGAGGAATTATTTCGGGTGAAGGACTGGTACGATTTTCTGGATGTCACAGAGGATTATATTGCATATCTCAGCTATGATGCCATATACCGGTATGACAGGAAGAGCAGGGAGATAAAGAAGATATCCAAGGGAATCCGCTTTCGTGACGATCGTGATCCAAGGCAGTGTTTGGTGAAGGACCCTTATCTGAACCCTCTTGTGAAGGATGGAGTTACCTTCTGTTATGACAAAGAGGGAAAGCTTTTCCGGCTTGACCTGAAGAAGGGGAATTATAAGAAAGCAGATTCAGAACTGACTAAAAATGGTGTTGCTTCACGGATCTGTGCCGGTGGGGACAATATGTACTTCGGCACTTCTGAGCAGGAAAAGGGAACGGTATTACGATATAATGTGGCATCAGATACATCAGAGAAGATCCTGTCTGGCAAAGCTGTCGCAGAACTTCTGGAAAAAGAGGAACCATGGGACTGTGAAGAATCCGGTGCGGACTGGATCGCTTATCCCTCTTTTGTATATGGAGACCGTCTGTATATCTCTATTGAGCTGTGCTGGGAAGATGACTGTGATGATGAACTCCGGTATTTTGCAGACTTTGTCATAAGCTGTAAGGAGGAAGATGGTACAGATTTGAGGTATGAAGAAGATCTTTCGTCCCTTATGCATACCGGGATAGCGAAAGAACTTGCCATGGAAGAACCACTGCCCTATTATGATGAGACAGGATATGTCCGATGCTGCATGGGGGATTATGCCATTGTCACAACGACAGCATATGAAGAGACGGATGAGTTTGCCTGGATGTTCTACAACTTAAAGACAGGAAAGTACCACAAAGTGGAAAGAGGCGGCAAAGAACAATTTTATATGTACTTTATCGGGGAAGTGCCGGAAGAAGATTCAGAAGAAGAGAAGGAAGAGTGATCGAAATGAAAGAAAGATGGAATAAAATATTTTTTATGGTGCTTATTGTCCTTATCTTTACCGGATGTGGAGTCAAAAATACAGAAAGAGAGAAAGACAGCAGTGAAACCATAAGGAAAGAGGCTGCCAGCGGCAGCGTGATCAGTGGTGGTGCGGTGAGTGAAGGAGCAGTCAGCGAAGGAGTGGTCAGTGGTGGCGCAGTCAGTGACGGGGCAGTCAGTGGCAGGGCAGTAAGCGGAGATGTGGTCAGCGGCAGTGTGGTGTCAGAGAAAGATGTGGAGGCTGCCCACATTGGGCAAAGTTTTTTTGAAAACGATGATAACTGGTATGACTGGCAGGATGGTGCAGATGAGGAGTATGCTGCATTAATACAGTACCGTTTGAATAAGAAGACAAAAGTGCGGGAAATAAAGATGGAGATCGATCAGGTGGAGTGGGTTTCGAACAATTGGCTCTATTATAGGGTACAGGATGAGCAAGACAGTGATGTTCTATGGCGGATCCCCATCAGGAAAACAAAAACGGGAGACCGTCTCCAGATAAAGAAAAAAGAGAGGGTAATGGAAGCAGATGTTATCTGGGTCAGTTATGCCACGGATTCTTATCTGATCCTGGAGATAGGAGAGGAAGCGGGGGAAGAGACAGGGATATATAAATATGACCTGAAGAAAAAAAAGAAGAACAGGCTTATGTCAAACAAAGGAAATCTCGGTTTCTTGGACCTGACGGGGCATTATATTGATGATCAGAAGATTTCCTGGCAGCAGAATTACTGTTTTATGATAGATGGCGAACTGATCGAAGAGTCAGAGGATAAATTGTATCGGCTGAATCCGGAGACAGAGAAAGCAGCAGTTATATTTTCCAAACCAAATGAGGAACGCATAGAGTATGTTTTCTACCAAGGTGAGTTCTATTTTGAGAATGACAGTGCCCTTTATCATTACAACAGAGAAAGTAAAAAAGCAGAATGCCTTATTACGAAAAAGAAAATGATGAAGGCTGTAGGAAAACTGAAATCAGCAGAGATAAAGAAACTGACATTAAGAGACATCGTTCCTTATAAGGATAAGTTCTATCTTCCCTTCGGAGTACAGTGGAAAAAAGAAGATCCTGACACAGGAAAGGAAGCAGTATATGAAAGAGATGAGTTATTCTATATAAAAACAGGACAGCCTGATAAGATCTTTTTTGAGGATAAGCTGATGGATTATCTGGATGAAGATGGTGAATTTGGAGAGTACAAGATCAAAAAGGGAATTCCCTATTTTTCGTATTCATATGAGTACCAGGAATTTGAGGGGAAAATGGCTGTTTTTGAATATATGGAATATTTGGAGGAAGAGAAAGATTTTGAAATGAGTGGGATCTATGTGGGCTATGATATTGCCTCAAAAAAAGGAAGGGAACTGGATGACGATGAGTATGAGGGATAGGATGAAGAGGATTGGCAAGAGGATTGGGAAGAATAATTTCTGGTAGACAATGGGTTTTTGATGCGGTAGAATGAAAGTGAATCATGTGTGACAGGAGGACAGAATATGAGCATCAGAATTGGAATTATAGGATATGGAAATCTGGGAAGAGGGGTGGAGTGTGCCATCCGACAGAATGAGGACATGGAACTGGCAGCGGTATTCACCCGCAGGGATCCGGCTTCTCTTTCCATCCTTACAGAGGGGGCAGCCGTTTGTAATGTGTCAGATGCGCCAGACTGGAAGGATAAGATCGATGTTATGATATTGTGTGGCGGAAGTGCCACGGATCTGCCTGAGCAGACCCCGGAGTATGTGAAATATTTCAACGTGATAGACAGCTTTGACACCCATGCGAAGATTCCAGAGCATTATGCGAAAGTAGATGCAGCGGCGAAAGAGAACTCCCATGTGGGGATCATCTCTGTGGGCTGGGATCCGGGGCTGTTTTCCCTGAACCGCCTGTACGGCAATGTTATTCTGCCAGAGGGGAGTGACTACACTTTCTGGGGTAAGGGAGTGAGCCAGGGACATTCCGATGCCATCCGCCGCATTGAGGGAGTGAAGAATGCGAAGCAATATACCATTCCGATAGAGAGTGCCCTGGAGGCAGTGCGTTCTGGCAGCGAGCCGGAATTTACCACGAGGGAGAAACATACAAGAGAATGCTTCGTTGTACTGGAAGAGGGCGCAGATGCGGCAAAGGTAGAGCAGGAGATCAAGACGATGCCGAATTATTTTGCTGATTATGACACCACCGTTCATTTTATCAGTGAAGAAGAACTGCTGGCGGAACACAGTGGTATTCCTCATGGTGGATTTGTATTGAGAAGCGGTGTGACAGGACTGAATAAGGAAAATAAGCATCTGGTGGAGTATCGGCTGAAACTGGATTCCAATCCGGAATTTACCTCCAGTGTTCTGGCAGCATATGCGAGGGCAGCCCATCGTCTGGCGAAGGAAGGACAGAGTGGCTGTAAGACAGTATTTGATATCGCTCCGGCGTATCTCAGCCCAAAGAGTGGGGAAGAACTGAGGGCGGAACTGTTATAGGCAGATACTATGCTGCAGCGAAATGAGGCATGACAAAAAGAAGATTAGCTCAATGGCTTAATCTTCTTTTTTCATTTCCAGTTCCTAATCGTTCGTTGCAGTGCCTGTGCCGCTGATGGGAATTCTGTCCCCCAGATAGGTTGGTTCTGGCTGGATCATCAGATTGAAAAATTCTTTTGTCCGTGCCAGTTTTTCTCTTACTTCCAGCATCCAGCTATTCTGGTATTTTGTGGCAACAGAGGGTGTTCCATATACCGTAAGTCCCAGCTTCTTTGCAGCGTATACGGCACGGTATTCGTGGTAGGGCTGTGTCACGATGGCGAGGCTTTTTACTTCAAAGATTTCACGGGCACGGTAGACAGATTCATAAGTAGAAAATCCGGCGTGATCCATGAAAATATCACTTTCCGGTACTCCAGCATCCATGGCGTACTGTTTCATTGCCGCCACTTCGTTATAGCCTGTTCTGCCGTGGTCTCCAGACATGAGGAGGCGGTGGGAGACTCCTTTTTTGTATAGTTCGATTCCCCGGTTCAGGCGGTCAGTGAGAATGAGGCTGGGAGTACCCTCTTTTGTAAGGCCAGCACCCAGTATAAGGATACAGTCTACGTTAGGAAGCTGACTGAACTCATCTTCTTCATAGATCAAATCTGCTACACTGGTCTTTATGTAACTGCTGATCCCAAGTATCCCGACTCCCCCGGCAAATCCAAGTACTGTCAGGATTAAAAGGATTCTTTTTGCCCATCGGTATTTTCCAAACCATATTTTTCTCATTGTGTCCTCCCTGATTTTTCCCACCTGTAACTTGCTGCGGGGTAGTTGACTATTTACATCTGTTTCTGAAAGAATTATAATATTTTCAGAATATGAAAGAAAGATTCCTTTTTTCTTAATATGATGTTGGGGTCAAAAGGTATTTTGCCCCCAACGGATGCCATACGCACGACTACATTGCTTCGCAATTCCCGTCGTGCTAAAAACATTCGCATTCCGCTGATTTTCAATGAAAATCGCTACATGCTCATGTTTTGGCGGTCCTCAGGTAAAATTGTGCTTTCGTGCAAGCACGAGCACAATTTATACCTTTTGACCTTGGCATCTTAATATTATAGCATGGCAGGATTTGGGTGTCAAAAGTTCATTTCAGTACAACGGGCAGCAACAAGGGAGGGAAAGGCAATGTATCGGATTTATATGATAGAGGATGACACGGGCATATTAGAGGCGGTAAAAACAAGAGGGGAGAAATGGGATCTGGAGATCTTTGGTGTAAAAAACTACAGGGAGGTCCTTTCTGAGTTTTCTGAGATCCAGCCCCATCTGGTCATAATGGATATCGGGCTCCCTTCCTTTGATGGATATCACTGGTGTACAGAGATCCGCAAGATATCACATGTCCCGATTCTTTTTCTGTCCTCTGTTTCAGATAACATCAATATGGTCATGGCTATGAACATGGGAGGTGATGATTTTGTTGCCAAACCATTTGATTGCGATGTGCTGATCGCAAAGATTCAGGCACTTTTGCGCCGGACCTATGATTTTTCCGGGACGGTACCAGTACTGGAACATAGGGGAGCCGTCCTTAACAGGGAAAGCTGCAGACTTGTCTACCAGAATACTATCATAGAACTCACCAAAAATGAAAATCGGATCTTATCCCTGCTTATGGAGAACAAAGGACAGATTGTAAGCCGGGAACGTCTCATGGATACCCTGTGGGAATCTGACTGCTATGTGGATGACAATACATTGACGGTCAATGTGAACCGTCTTCGGAAGAAACTGGAGACGAATGGGCTTGCTGATTTTATTCGAACGAAATTTGGTGTTGGATATTATATCGGGGAGGCGGCATCATGAGATTTATCTTTCGGTATCTGGGACAACACAGGGGCATGATTCTGATGCAGTTATCATTTGTATTTATCTTTGCTGTTATTTTCCGGCTGTATCATCTTCCGGCTGCTGCTGTTCTTTACCCTGCACTGGTTTGTTTTCTGATAGGTGGCCTGTTTGCCTGCCGTTCTATGTACATGGCATATCAAAAGCACAAAAAGCTGACCGCACTGTATTCCCTGCCAGCCCATGTATTGATGGATTCCATGGGGAAATGCAGGACATGGGAGGAAGAAGATTACCAACGGATCATTCAGAAGCTGTGCCTGGAAATGCAGCAGCTAAATGACCATATGGCAGATTCTTATCATGAGATGACAGAATATTTTACTATGTGGGTGCATCAGATCAAGACTCCCATCACATCCATGTGGCTGTATCTTGAACCAGAAGATACTAAATTGTCCCGGAGGATTATGTCTGATCTTCTGCGCATCGAGCAGTATGTGGAGATGGTCCTGACTTATGTGAAGATGGGTTCGGAATCAACAGACTATGTCTTCCGTACTGTGGATATTGATCAGATTCTACGGGAAAATATACGGAGGTTTCGTGGTGATTTTATCATGAAGAAATTAAAACTGGTCTTTCACCCATCAGGTAAAATGGTAGTGTCAGACGAAAAGTGGCTGTCTTTTGTTATCGGACAAGTTCTCTCTAATGCACTGAAATATACAAGTGAAGGATCTGTCACAATATCCATGGAGGAATCGGATACCCTCTGTATCTGTGATACCGGAATCGGCATAGCAGCAGAGGATATTCCGCGCATTTTTGAAAAAGGATATACAGGCGGAAACGGCCGTGCGTATAAGCGTGCCAGTGGGCTGGGGCTGTATCTGTGCAGGCAGATCTGTGACCGTCTGGGGCATACGATATCCATTACCTCAGAGGCGGAGAAGGGGACTACAGTGAGGATTGGACTGGGCAGGGATAACTTTGCATGCAGCTCAACGATGTTAATTGGAAAGGGGAATAAGAGTAGATGAATTTGGATCAACAGGAAAGACAGCTGTTTAGTAAGGAAATGGATGAATTACAGGTGCGAAGAAAGGCGGCTGACCGGAACCAATATGGACCGCTAATAGAAAAAGCAAACGAACTGTTACAAAAATGTCTGGCAGATGAAGTGGAGATGGACAGAGGAGATGCTTCTCTCTCTGAACTTTATTATTTGACAGCGGAATTATTATTTGCCAGTGACCTGGCAGCCAGGGCTGTTACACATGTAAGAAGCCTTGGGCATGAAACAGAGATTGAGGAATATTATAATAAGGCAATTGAGCTCCAGGATAAAGAAGAATATTCTTATGCGCTCTGGAACTTCCTATCTACAGCGGACCGCAGGGAAGAGGGCATTGCCGCGCTGGAACGTTTTATCCAGCGCACGGGCGGTACTGCCAAAGTGCTTGCGAGGGCAGCAGAATATATTCTGATGTATGCAGATTCAGAAGACAGCATAACAATTCAGAGATCACTTGATTATTTTTACCAGGCCATTGAAAAAGAGCCTGACCGATATGAGACATACTGGTCTTTCTGGACCGATTTGGAGGAGGCAGTGGATGTGTGCCCCCGCCTGTTTAAAGAATCAGTATTGTGCCTGGAGAAACTGATTGAACTTTCTCTGCCAGAGGATTCTGAAAACCATGATACCCTGGGGAACCGTTATCTGGATCTGGCTGTCACATATAATAAAATGAAAGAATACGAAAAGGCATATGAAGCAGCAAAAAAAGGCCTGGCTGTCTGTGGTGATTCCGATTATGGAATTAAGCTGATGATGGATATATTGAATAACAGGATTTCTGCTTTAAGTAATAATCCCGACCATGATAAAATCCGTGCTGGATTGTACTTTGAACTTGCACATTGCTATCATATTACAAACCAGCCGGAATTAGCAGGAAAGTATTATCTTGCTATGGATAAGGCGCGTGATCTGGTTCCTCCCCAGTATAAAGATGAATTTATTCTATATTATAAAGCTGCGGATCAGTCACTTTGGGGAAAAATAAAAAGATGGTTGAGAGCATTATTAAAAATGCGATAGGGAAAGAGATGAAATTATCTTTCCCAACCTTACAAAACTGTAACAATTCAGAGAGAAATGTAAGCCAATTCAATGGAATACATTTCTTTTTTTCGCTACAATAAATACGAAGAATTCTTTGAAGCGGTAAAACATGTGTGAATGGAGGGAAAGTATGAGTATATTAGAGGTTAATTCATTAAAAAAAGTATACACCACCCGTTTCGGTTCGAATCAGGTCACAGCTCTTCGCAATGTAAATTTTTCTGTGGAAGAGGGAGAATATGTGGCGATCATGGGAGAGTCGGGATCAGGAAAAACTACACTGCTCAATATTCTTGCAGCACTGGATCAGCCAACAGGTGGTTCTGTATTATTAAATGGGGAAGAACTCACTCAGCTTCCAGAACGGAAGCTTGCCGAATTCCGCAGGAATAATCTGGGATTTGTGTTTCAGGACTTTAATCTTCTGGATACCTTTACGCTGGAAGATAATATCTATCTTCCCCTGGTGCTTGCGGGTGAGTCTTATCAGGAGATGAAAACAAAGCTTATGCCCATTGCACAGATGCTTGGAATCCAGGATCTATTGCAGAAATATCCCTATGAGGTATCTGGTGGGCAGAAACAGAGGGCAGCGGTTGCCAGGGCACTGATCACCGATCCGCATCTTATTCTGGCGGATGAGCCGACAGGCGCTCTCGATTCCCGTGCTTCCGACGAACTTCTGCGCCTTTTTGCACAGGTGAACCAGTCAGGACAGACAATTCTGATGGTGACACACTCGACTGCGGCAGCAAGCCGGGCGAACCGTGTCCTCTTTATCAAGGATGGTGAGGTGTTTCATCAGATCTACCGCATGAATGACAGCGATGAGACATTATACCAGAAGATAGCAGATACACTGACAATTCTTATGACAGGTGGTGATGGCAGATGAAACGGTGGATGTATGCTAAGTTTGCATGGATTGATATCAGAAAAAATAAGCAGTTATATTATCCTTACCTCCTTGCCTGCATTACCATGGTTATGGTATTTTATATCTTTGGCTTTCTGTCGGCGTCGGATGTGGTTCACAGACTGCCAGGCGGGGAGGCAGTCACAGAGCTGTTTCGTATTGGGGACTGGCTGGTGGGTATCTTCTCTGTTCCATTTCTGTTTTATACAAACGCAACTCTGATCAAGAGACGGAAGAAAGAATTGGGATTATATAATGTATTGGGGATGAATAAAAAGAATCTCTTCCTTATCTTATTCTGGGAGGCGCTGATCAGTTATGGTGTCTCAGTGATGGGTGGAATTTTATCAGGAATCGTATTGTCGAAGGCGGCAGAGCTGGGCATCGTCAATATCATGGGAAAAGAAACCGATTACCAGATCTATGTGGAATGGAAAGGAGTTTTGAATGCGATCCTGGTATTTGCTGTTATTTTTGTGCTGATTCTTTTGAATATGTTCCGCCAGATCCATAATAACAATCCCATTGAACTGATGCGCAGTGAATCAGCAGGAGAACGCCCCCCCAAAAATCACTGGTTTATTGCCTTGGTCAGTCTTGGATGTATTGTGGCAGCTTATCTTCTGGCGGCAAGGCTGGATACACCAAGACAGGCGGTTCAGGGCTGCCTTATCATAGCAGCGTTGATTATTCTGGGAACGTTCCTGCTGTTTATCTGTGCTTCTGTCGCACTCTGTAGAATCATGAAGAGCAGGAAAAAATATTATTATAAGACTTCCCATTTTGTCACTGTGTCAGCGATGCAGTATCGGATGAAGCGGAATGGGGCAAGTCTGGCATCTGTCTGTATTCTTGTCACATTGATTCTGGTGACCTTGGTTGCTGCAGTGGGGTTCTATGTGGGGTCAGAGAATACCATTCAGGAATATTATCCGTATGACATTGGACTGACGGCAGAGATACCGGCAGAAAAGATAGTGGGTGAGATATCCTCCGGTTTATTTACAAAGAAATGCCGTCAGGGGATTGAGAAAGTGTCGAAAGGGAAAGATGCCGAGGGAGTGGAAGGCTTTGAGATCCATTCAGTTAATATGCTTGCGCAGTTATCAGGCGGGAGGATAGACCTGAGTGTGGACATGGCCGGGATAGAAAGTGATCAGATTATCCTGCTCCGTGTCTTGTCTCAAGATGACTATAAGAGTCTGTGTGGAACTTCACTGGAATTGACTGCGGGAAGAGGGGTGGCAGCAACGGCGGATATACACCAGGAAATCCATGAGATTGTATTGCAAGGTGGTACCAAAGTATTGGTGGATGAGATAACGGAAAACATACCCAAAATATCTGCAGCCAGAAAATATGACCAAAGAGTGGATACAGGAAAGATCCGGCAAGTATTCCTGGTGGTCCCAGATCTTTCATTTTTGAAAAATGAAACTGTCCTGTCCGCCTATATAAAAAATAACGATCTGACATATCAATGGGAATATGATATCAATATGCCGGAGGGGGATAACGGCCAACAGAGGATCTATGAGGCAATGGATGAAAATGCCAAGGGTGCTTTCGGAGCTGAAAGGGAAGTGGAATATAGCTGTTATCTGCGGTCAGAAAGGGCAGAACACATGAATGGGCTGTCGGGCGGACTTCTCTTTCTTATGCTGGTACTGATCATAATATTTGTCTTTGTGACAACACTGATCCTGTATTATAAACAGATCTCCGAGGGATATGAGGATCAGAAACGATTCCTGATTATGCGAAAATTGGGGATGACTAAGAAGGAGATTAAGAAAAGCATTCATTCCCAGATACTGACGGTGTTCAGCCTGCCATTGGCCGTGGCAGGGATTCATCTCATATTCACATCACAGATCTTGTATCTAATGCTGCAGTATGCAGTGATTGATGACAGGCTGTTAGTATATCAGGTGATGAGTGTCAGTTATGTTTTCTTCGCCATTGTGTATTCTCTCGTTTATTTTCTTACGTCCAGGACTTATTTTCGGATCGTAGGGCAGACAGCAGACGAAATATCATGCCCCTAGGGGGGATTTTGGGAGATAGGCATTTTGGAGAAAAGATAGATACTCTTACAGAGGTAGCATCCCGAGCCCTGAGAAAGTTTGGATGCTATTTCTTTTGCATTTTTAAATTTGCTGAGGGCGAATCGGAGTCACACCCGATTACCTTTCTGGCTATTTCCGCTTTTTTGGAGGACGCTTTTTTGGGGGCTTCTTTGGTTTTTCAGGTTCTTCAACATCTATTGATATTTTAGTTGTTGTAACATTTTTTTTGGTAATCGCTAAATAGTCAGGACCTGGTCCCCTGACTATTTCATAATGCTGGCCATCATTGTGATGTCTGTAGACACCAAATATATAGATAAAGTTAGCTTTTTCTTCCCAAATCACTTTTAATCCGATAGGACCATTAAAATGGCGGACGGTAAAAACTTGTCCTTTTCCTTTAGCTTTACCTGCCTGAACATTCATATTCGTTGCTTTATTGTGAGGGATAGATATAATCTGTGAAACGATATGGTTCAATTCCGATGACGTCGAACTAAGAGCCAGAATATCTCCAAAAACCTCATTTTCATTTTCCAGCGTATAAACGGTATTAGCAAAAGTTTGTGTAATATTTCTTATTGCTTCGTCCAACTCTTCTTGTGTAATTTTTTTCTGGCAGAGCGGCATACTTGTACCAGTTGGCCTTTGGAGGAGAGTACCCGTAGGTTTTTGCAGCATTTGGGGCCGGAAGGACAATGCCCTTTTGCCCATCTGGTCCGCTTCCTGCTCCAAAGATTCACTTTCATTGACACCGACGCCATTTTCATAAGAGGTTGGTTTTACCCGCCCTTGAAATTGTTGTATCACATGCCATGATTCGTGTGGCAAAAAGCGCTCCTGTCCAGGTGCTACATAGATCTCTGTTCCCTGTGTATATGCTGCCGCACCCATCTTGGCGGGTTTATCTGAATGATAGTGCACCTTTACATCGCTCATGCTGTAACCTGACATTGCTTCGATTCCGCTCCTTAGGTTGTCTGGAAGCCCGGTATCGTTCCCTGAAAAATGCAGGTCAGGCTGCATTTTCTCTGGTGGTCCCATCAAAGTATTTTCCTCAGAAACAGATTGGAAAAGTCCTATCCCCATTTCTTTGTCAACATCAAGATCAGTCTTTTCAAGCATCTGATACATCTGCATCCCCCTTTTCATCGCACTGCAAAATTGCTCTTTTTTAGAGTCTATCACACATTTTTTTTGGCTACAATGCTTCTATTGCGTCAATAAAGACGCTGACAGCCACAGGAATCCCATCGTAAGAAAATCGTAAGGATTTCAAAAGGAATTTAACAGAATACATTAAGGGCAAATGAAAAAATAACGCTTTTGTTCCTGATACAATAATCGTACCAGGACAGGGGTGTTATTTTGTTTTGGGAAAAAATTATGCACAGAGGACGTGCGCAAATGGAGGTAATATTATGTCGCGAAAGAGGATCGCAATTATTTTTGGCGGTAATTCTGCTGAGTACGAGGTGGCGCTGCAGTCGGCATCTGCTGTATTTGAACACATTGACCGGGAAAGATTTGATGTAATGCCTATTGGCATCACAAGAGAAGGGGAGTGGTATCGATATACAGGGGAACGGAATCGGATTGCAGACAATACCTGGTGGGAGGATCAGGAATACCTGCATTCTGTCGTTGTGTCCCAGAACCCTTCAGCCAGAGGCCTGATCGAGTTGTCGGAGGGAAAATATACCATGATCCCAGTCGATCTGGTGTTCCCGGTACTGCATGGTAAAAATGGTGAGGATGGCACACTGCAGGGATTATTTGAACTGGCAGGGATTCCAGTGGTGGGGTGTGGTACACTTTCCTCTGCCCTCTGCATGGATAAGGAGCGTGCCCACCAGATCGTATGCCAGGCGGGAATCTCTGTCCCACAATCTGTGACATTCCGGCAGACGGAGCGGGAAAATGCCTTGAAGGAAGTGGCGGCATATCTTGCATATCCACTTTTTGTAAAACCTGTTCGTTCGGGCTCATCTTTTGGGATAACAAAGATATCGTCAAAGGAAGAGTTGGGAGCGGCCCTCGAACTCGCCTTTCACTATGACGATGAAGTGATCGTGGAGGAAGCGGTCGAGGGGTTTGAGGTTGGCTGTGCCGTCCTTGGAAGTGAAAAACTGACGGTGGGAAGAGTGGATGAAATCGAGTTGTCAGATGGATTTTTTGATTATGCGGAGAAATATACCCTTAAGACATCCAGGATTCATATGCCTGCCAGAGTGGATGCATGGACGGAAAAGCGGATACAGAAAACGGCAGTGGCCATATATAAAGCGCTGGGCTGTTCAGGTTTTGCCAGGGTTGATATGTTCTTAACACCTTCTGGTGAGATTGTGTTCAATGAGGTCAATACGATTCCAGGATTTACCGCTCACAGCCGTTATCCCAGTATGATGAAAGGAATCGGACTGTCTTTTGGGGAGATGTTGGATAAGCTGCTGGCTCAGTATTGCTAAGGAGGACATTGTTATGATAAAAACAATTTCACTGGAGAGAAAAAGTATTTACCGTGGTGTCCTGATCCTTGTGAATGCAGGCCATCCGCTGAGAGAGGTGGATGCAAGAGGGCTGGTGTCTGTGGACATGCGGTTCCCGGACATTCTTATCAATCGGTCGGTGGCCAATGTCCTGCAGCTTATCTTGTGGAAAATATCGGCAGGCAGTTCCATCGTGCCAGTAAGCGGATACCGGTCGGCAGAGGAACAGGCAGCAATCTATGCCGATTCGCTCCGGGATAATGGTGAAGCATTTACACAGCAATATGTCGCCCTGCCGAACCACAGTGAACATCAGACCGGGCTTGCTGTTGATCTGGGACTGGACAGGGAAGAGATTGATTTTATCAGACCGGATTTTCCTCATGAGGGAATCTGTGAAAGTTTTCGTAAATTGGCTCCAGACTATGGATTTATTGAACGCTATCCAGAGGGAAAAGAAAAAATAACAGGAATTTCCCACGAGCCATGGCATTTTCGGTATGTGGGCTATCCCCACTCAAAGGTCATGACGGAAAATGGATTTTCCCTGGAGGAATATATTATTTTTTTGCGAGGGTGCCAGGAGAACCGCAGGCTCATCTGGAGACAGGAAGACAGAACAGAGACAGAGGTGTACTATGTCGCTGCCAGCGGGGTAGAGACAGAGATCACGCTGCCAGAAGACAGTATCTACCAGATATCCGGCAACAATGAGGACGGATTTATCATAACAGTCTGGAGGGAAAGATAATGAACAGAGAAAAAGGCTATACGGGTATTGAGTATTTTCGGATCATTGCCTCTCTGCTGGTCATTGCCATTCACACCTCGCCCCTTGCTTCCTTCAGTGATGTAGGGGATTTTATCCTGACACGGGTAACAGCCCGTATTGCGGTACCATTTTTCTTTACGGCTTCAGGATATTTTCTTATTTCCTGTTATAGCCAGAGTGCAGGGAAACTGATTCTTTTTGTGAAACATACAGCGCTTATTTATGGCGTCTCGATCCTTCTCTATCTTCCTGTGAATCTTTACAATGGTTATTTCAAAATGGAAAATCCGGCTCCTCATATTGTGAGAGATATTATTTTTGATGGTACATTATATCATCTGTGGTATCTTCCGGCGTCTATCATGGGTGCGGCTGCTGCCTGGTATCTCATCAGAAAGACGGATTATAAAAATGCGTTTATAACTGCATTGATCCTCTATCTGGTGGGACTGTTTGGGGATAGTTACTATGGAATTGCTGAGAAGATTCCTGGCATGAGTGGTATATACCAGTTTATGTTCCAGCTTTTTGACCACACAAGGAATGGCATTTTCTTTGCTCCCATTTTCTTTTTGCTGGGTGGTTATATGGCAGACCGGTATCGGCACCGGAGAATAAATAAAATGGGCTATACCCATCTGGAGAACAGTATTTGGGGATTTGCAGTCAGTTTTTCTCTGATGTTAGGAGAGGCGATGCTGCTATGGTTTTTTGATGTGCAGCGCCATGACAGTATGTATCTGTTTCTACTGCCATGCATGTATTTTCTGTTCCGTTTCATTTTGTTTTTCCGTGGTAAGCGCCCTCCATATCTGAAGGAAGTGTCTCTTCTGATCTATATCATTCATCCAATGATAATTGTACTTCTCCGGCTGGCTGCCAGGCTGCTTCATCTCCAGTCAGTCCTGGTAGATAATAGCATGGTTCATTATCTCGTTGTGTGCGTGTTGTCAGTGGGGATCAGCGTTGTGGCAGTTATCTTTTGGGAGCGCCACAGGCCACAGGGGAACAGAGTGCCAGATGGGCGGGACCGTTCCTATATAGAGGTCAGCCTGGAGAATCTGGAGCACAATGCCAGAGTGCTGCAGAAGGCGATGCCATCTGGGTGCAGGCTCATGGCTGTGGTAAAGGCGGAGGCGTATGGCCATGGGGCATTTGAAATAGCCACCCATTTGGACAAAATCGGAGTGAGGGCATTTGCTGTGGCTACCATAGAAGAGGGAATCCATCTGAGGAAATATGGTATCCGGGGAGAGATCCTGATTCTTGGTTATACAGATGTACATCGGGTGAGAGAATTAAAAAAATATGACCTGATACAAAGCCTGATTGATTTTGACTATGCTGCCGCCCTGAATCAGGAGGGCATCGCTGTGAAAGCCCATATAAAGATAGACACAGGTATGCACCGGCTGGGGATATCTGCAGGTGAATGGGAAAAGGCAGAAAAGATATTTGCCATGAAAAATATAGATGTATGTGGGATCTTTACCCATCTTTGCTGCGCCGACCATCTTGCTCCGGATGATGTGGCGTTTACCAAAGGACAGATAGATTCTTTTTATGATCTGCTGGCGGATCTGCAGGCAGATGGCTTCCGCATACCGAAGATTCATATCCAGAACAGTTATGGATTGTTGAATTATCCGGATCTGAAGTGTGATTATGTAAGGGCTGGGATCGCACTATATGGTGTTCTCAGTTCGCCAGAGGATGATACCGTTTTGAAACTGGATCTGCGCCCGGTGCTCTCCCTGAGAAGTAAAGTGGTACTGATACGGTCTGTGGGGAAAGGAGAGCCTGTTGGTTATGGAAGGGCATTTACGGCACAGCGGCACAGCCGGATCGCAATTGTGCCTGTCGGATATGCGGACGGATATCCGAGGAGTCTGTCTTGTGGACACAGCAGTGTGTTGATCCGGGGCAGCAGAGTTCCCATTATTGGCCGTATCTGTATGGATCAGATGGCAGTGGACGTAACAGATTTGGAAGAAGCGGCTGTGGGGGATATCGTCACGCTGGTTGGCGTGGATGGCGGGAATGAACTGGAAGCTCCTGTGGTAGCTTACGGCTCTGGCAGCATAAGCAATGAATTGCTGAGCAGAATGGGGAGGAGAGGGTAAGGAACTGTTCAAAAATATCTGAACCGGATGCCATTCGGACAGAAATCAGACAGAAGAGAAGCGCCCGAAACCTAGACTCCTGGTTCCGGGCGCTTCATATCATGCAGAAAATTTTGTCTTAGAGCGTATGCTCCTTAATGAGCCTGAATTATTTCATGGACTCTTCCTGTCTCTTGATCATCTGACGAACCATCTCGCCTCCGATTGAACCAGCTTCACGGGAAGTAAGGTCACCATTGTAACCCTCTTTCAGGTTTACACCGATCTCATTTGCTACTTCCATCTTAAATCTGTTCATTGCTTCTTTAGCCTGTGGTACTTCCATCTTAGAAGAATTGTTAGTCATGATTCATTACCTCCAAAATTTTTTCTTATTTATAGGAAAGATAAAGGAATGTGCAGGCAACCACATTCCTTTCTGATGTCTTCTGTGTGAAGGTCTTTCCACGAGAATCCGTCGTACCGAAACGCTGCTGCCGTTTTCATTCGGTTATCTTGATACTATTGTATCCACAAAAGAAAAATTTATTTTGGAAAGTTTTGGAATGACAATTCTTCTCTGTCCACAAAGAGATTGCCGCTTTCCCTTGTATCCGTATACCATTTGGCCAGGGTCAGCCTGCCACAGCAGATTTCAATGCAGGTGACACAGAGAGGGTGGACGCAGCTTCCTGTATTCAGGTAATGTGAATCAGGGTCGGCTGAGAGCATGGGACGGTGTGTATGCCCTGTAATAAGGATGTGGTTTCTGTCCTCTGCCCATGCATTCAGCCGGATCTCTGATTTTTTCTTCTTCGTATAATTTTTGGCGGCGCTGGTGGGGTCAAGGACACCCACCTGTTCCAGTGGTTTCCATAAATAGCGGACGAGAAAACGGTTTACCGGCCATAAGGTGGAATTCAGGAGGGAGGACTGGTGGCCATGGGTCAGGTACAGGCTTTCTCCCGTACGGCTGTTTCTTAATATGATTCCGGAATAAAACCGTATGCCCGGAAAGAGCGGCTGATGCTGCTGGCTGGTGGTACAAAAGTAGGAGCCGCATTTTTTTTTCGAAAAGGAAGCATATTTTTTTACAATATCATGGTTGCCATAGATCATAAAAAGTCTTTTTTCTCTGTAGAATACAGAGAGTTCGCGGAAGATATCACTGTGGACTTCCTTGATCTGTTCCATATTCCGGTTTTCCCAGAGTTCATCACCATCGCCCAGTTCGATATAGATATATCCTTTCTTATAATAGTGTCTCAAAGCAGCAAGATAAAGATACTGGTTTTTTAAAAAATTATCATTCTGGGTGCCATCCCCGCGGTGGCAGTCGCTGAAGAGCACATAGCGGTGGCTTCCACCCATAGGCAGTACCAGGGCATTTTCAAAAGATTTATCCAGACGATGGTGACAGCTCATGATTTCCCTCCATTCGCACACGTTTTTTGTGCATAAAGAAGTTTGGGCGTGTGCGCGCAAACTTCCTGAGTGAAAAATTATTTTTCACTCTTATCTCCTCCTGATTTTACGGCATTTTGGTTTTGGCCTGCGTTTATACCGCCTCAATCTCAGCATACAGCGGAAGGCAAATGGCAGGTAATAATACAGATACAGAAGTCTGTCATAAGTGCAGGTAAATGGACGTGTGACGAAACGGTACAGCCAGCAGTAAAACTTATTGATGTGCTGGACAAGGCAGCAGTATGCTTTTCTCAAAATTCCGCAATGTTGATGGGAACAGACAAAATGGAAAGAAACATCTGTGCTGCATAAGGAAAGGAAGATGGAATCCGGGTCATATCCGGCAGAGACCAACCCTTCCACAAAGGCATTGCGCATTCTGGTATCGGGAAAGCAGATGTGGATCTTCATTAACAGCTCTTTCGGCTGGGAAAATACTCCCATGGAGAAGATCGTCTGCCACCAGTGTTTCCCTTCCTTTATGGCAATCTCTTTGCCATTGCGGAATAATTTCACTGACATATCCAGATATTCATCCTTCTCTGCGGCTGAAAAAATAGTGGTCTTTCTTTTGGAAGGCGGAATGATGCCATCAGCATGATAGACACCCAGTTCGCAGCCGGTATTGATTCCATACTGCCCCTTCCAGAATTCGATGAGCCAGGTTTTTCCGTCATAGTTAAAATAGATGGGCTGGCTGTCGATGACCATATTAAAAAGTGGTGCAAATTTATCATAGATAGCACCATATCCAAACTTCTTCTGCCAGGCATCTGTCGTACTGGTAAATATATCCTGACAGACATCATAGCAGTAACCCAATGGTTCTGTCAGTTCATTCAGCAGACAGCATTTTTCCTGAACGGTCATACAGCATATCTTTTGTATGATTTTCCGTTTCCGGAAATGGAAGAAGATAAGGAAAAAAAGAATAAATAGTAAAAAGATAATGAAAAAATAGTACATAGTTTACCCCTATCCCAGCTCAATTTGGATTGAGCTTTGTTTCTTATCTTCAATTTATGGGAAATTTGTCGAAATGTGACGATTTACGGGAGAAACATTAGCTGGCATTCCCGTTTTGTTGTGCCTGCCGGGGAAATATTTCATAGGATATAAGAAAAAAGGATTTTTATATGGATCAATTTTATCCTTTCGTGAATTACCCACTGACTTATCCTTTTCAGAAAATGGAACCATTTATTGATATACAGACGATGTACCTGCATCATGACATGCATCTGCAGGCATATGTAGATAATCTTAACAAGACACTGGCCGGGCATCCTGAGTGGTGGAAGGTTTCGCTGGAGGAGATGCTGTCAGATCTGAACCGGGTGCCGGAAAGCTTTCGTACTTCTGTGAGGCACAATGGGGGAGGTGTCTATAACCACCAGTTTTTCTTTGCAGGATTGCGGAACCCGGGGGAACAGCCTCAGGGAAAATTGTGGGAACAGATCAACCGACAGTATGGCTCTCTGCCCTCTTTTTTCCTGAAATGGAAGGAGGCGGCCCTCTCTGTCTTTGGATCCGGCTATGCCTGGCTGGTGGCAGATGATAAAAATCAACTGAAGATCATCACCACAGCGAACCAGGATACTCCCCTTGAACTGCATCTTTCCCCACTGTTGGTTATTGATGTGTGGGAACATGCGTATTATCTCAAACATAAGAACCTGCGGGGTGCGTATGTGGATGACTGGTGGCAGGTGGTGAATTGGGAGAGGGCAGAAATTTTATATACAGAATCTTGCCGTAAGTAGAATATTTTAGAGCGGATATAGTTAAAATAAGATACAGGAAATAGTTATAAGGAGTGATTTTTTGTCGAAAGATTACTTATCTGAATTTTTTCCGGATCTGGAAGAATTTAGAGAAAAAACAATGGAATTTCATAAAAAGGAGATCTCAGTGGCAGAGTACAAAGCATTCTCTGGTGGCTTTGGAAGCTATGCCGAGAGAGGAGGAGCCACCCATATGCTGAGACTCCGGATGGCGGGGGGGCAGATTACGAAAGGGCGTTTGAAGTTTATCACCGAAACATGTGATAAATATAATATTGATAAAATAAAACTTACGACATGTCAGTCAGTCCAACTGCATCATCTGGAACCCGGGGATCTGTGTGAGATGATGGCGGCGGCCTGGAAAGCTGGTATGATTTCCCGCGGCGGCGGAGGTGATTTCCCACGGAATGTTATGGCATCCCCGCTTTCTGGCGTACAGAGGGAGGAGTACTTTGATGTGCTTCCCTTCGCACAGGCGGCAGGTGATTATATGATGGGCTTCATTAAAGCGGTAAAATTCCCCCGCAAATTGAAAGTTGGCTTTTCCAATTCCCCGGCAAATGAAACGCATGTTACCTTCCGGGATCTTGGTTTTGCCGCTGCCCCGGAAGGGACATTTGATGTCTATGCTGCCGGGGGGCTTGGAATCAAACCCAAACTGGGAGTATGTGTAGCGAAGGGGATTACCCCCAATAAAACCCTTTATTATATTAAGGCTATGGTGAATACTTTTATAACACATGGCGATTATAAAAACCGCGGGCGGGCAAGAACCCGTTATCTGCAGGATACGTTGGGGCCGGAGGGACTTGTTAAGGCCTATCAGGAAAAGTTAGATGAGGTGCTTGCCACAGAACACCTGGATCTGGATATTGCTGTTCCGGTTCTCTCAAAGACCGGCTGTGGTACAGCTATAGAGGACAAGCGCATTATCCTCCAAAAACAAGAGGGACTCTATGCTGTCTTTTATCAGCCGGCAGGCGGCATCTTTGCACCTGCAAAGGCAAAGGAACTGTATCAGCTTATCAAGGATATGGATGATGTGGAAATACGCCTTACGCCAGATGAGGGGCTCTATGTCATTAACTGTAATGCCGAAGAGGCAAAGCAGGTACTTGATCAGACAGCGGACGGGGCGAATACTTTATTTGAAACATCGGTTGCCTGTATTGGAAACGCAGTCTGTCAGGTCGGGCTTCGAGATTCCCAGGCGTTACTGCATGATTGTATAGAGGCAGTCCGCAAAGAAAATTTTGCTGATGGTGTTCTTCCCAAAATTCATATTTCCGGCTGCCCTTCTTCCTGTGGGACGCACCAGATCGCAGACATAGGCCTGCGTGGTGCTGTAAAACAGACCCCGGACGGCCCGAAGCCGGCCTTTGCAATTTTTGTGGGAGGTTGTGAATGGCAGGGGAAAGAGACTCTTGCCGATACAGATAAAACCATTGCAATCGAAGATATTCCGCGTTTTTTTGTAGAACTTGGCAAAATTATCTCCTCTGAGAATATGACATATGAGGAATGGGCTGCATCAGATAAGGAGTGTCTTGACAGCCTGATTGATAAGTATGCAGGCTGAGGATTATGGCTGATCCTGCATCAGATATATTCTGAAACAGTGGACAGCTACAGAAATGTAAATTGAACCCATTCAACCGATTTTAATTATTTCACTTCAAAATATGATATAATTCTTAAGGTAGCTCAGTGGCGCCGATTTAGGGAATAGTAAAATTTAGATAAAAAGTGAGATAAAGCAATGAATCCATACCAATGTATCATAAATATTAATACAATATACCATATAGGGGCTGTCGGGAAATAGATAGCCCCAGATTGATTCTTATATGTCATAAATAGATAAAATTTTGAAGATAAATGGCATTTTACATTGAAAAACTTACCCCTTTTAGTTAGTCTGTCAACAGTGGTAAGGCATTTGTTTAAGTTGCTGAACTTTTATACACATAAATCGGCTTACAAGCCGTAAGCCAATTTATTCAGACAGTTCATTTTCTATTTCCTCTACTGTCGGCAGACTGCTCTTAAATTCCTCACGAAGTACCTTTGTCAATTCATATTCCGCAATCCCGATTGGTTGTGAAATATCATTAAGCGTATACTCAGCAACGACATCATCTTTATCCTTACATATAAGTATACCAATTGTCGGATTATCCTTTTCTGTTTTCATCTGTTTATTGACAGCCGTGACGTAGAAATTTAATTTTCCTGCAAATTCTGGCTTGAATTTTTCCGTTTTCAGTTCTACTACAACATAGCAATGAAGGCGGACATGGTAAAAAAGCAAATCTATATAGAAATCACTTTCGCCGACATGCAAATGTATTTGCCTACCAAGATACGAAAAACCTGTGCCCAATTCTAATAGAAATTGAGTAATTTGATTGATAAGGGCATCTTCCAATTCTTTTTCGTCATATTTTTCTCTCAAGGTCAGAAAGTCAAAATTGTATGGATTTTTTAATGTTTGTTCAGCTAAATCAGACTGCGGCTCTGGCAATTTTAATTGGAAATTGGTAATAGCTTTGCCTTGTCTGTCATACAGACCGCTATCTATTTGATGTTCTAAAACAGTTCTGCTCCAACCGTTATCCATCGTTTTCTGCGCATAAAATAATGCTTCTGCAATATTTTTACACTTATACATAATCCTCTGATTATGCCCCCACGGAATAGATTTAATTATTTTTTCAATTAATTCCATTTGGCTTACAGCCTGTAAGCCATTTTCGTCGGAGTTATAAAATTTGTACCAATAACGTATGCTTTTTAAGTTTTGAACTGAAAAACCCGACATATTAGGAAAAGTCTTTCGTAAATCCTTGCTCATTGTTGCAAGAAACGCCTCTCCCCATTTTGCATTTTTCTGCTTGGCAACAATATCTCTGCCTATATCCCAATATAAATCGAGCATCTCATGATTCACCTTAACAGAAGCCTCTATCTGACTATGCTTTATCCTGTTCTTTATATTCTCTATCCATGCTTTATATTCATCATCCACAATAAAGCCAACCTCTCTGCCTGCCATTCTTATCTTCCTCCAATCAGTATATCCTATCCTATGCCTGTATATGTGTTCTCCATTTTACCATATACGGATGAATTTTTCCACTTTCTCAGATGAAACAGCGCCATTAGCTGTGCGCCAATGCCGCTTTCAAAATCAATTAAAAATAAGTTCTGCAAAAAATATTTCATTTGCCTGTTGCCTAACGCAATTCATGGTTCCTGTCCATTTTATAGGATTATTCTCTTTTAATTGCTCAGTAATGCCTTGGTTTTGTTTCATCTGCTCTACAATCCAAAAGACACACTCTTGTGCTTGATTGTCAATTTCAACAAGGTACTCATTCAGTTTTCCGCTTGTAAGTAGGTTTATATAAGATATTCTAAGGTAATGTTGTAGAAAATATAAATGTCGCTGTCCATAAATACCTATTTCAAAATTTCCTGTGTCTGGTGTTTCAAGCTTGGGAACTGCGTTATCGCTTACTCATTTTATCTATTCTTTTAGTGATGCGGGAACACAATAAATTGTTGGGAAAAGAGAACAAAAATTTAAAATGTGCCGGGGAGGTAAGTAAATGTTGAATCTGTTGACTAAATGGATGGTTAAATGTACGAGTTGTGTTAATTTGGAGACGCAACGCTAGGATTTCACTATAAGGCTGTTAAGTTCCTTAATCTTATATCCAACATCTTCAGGGCAGTGTGCATCAGACGAAGTGATGATTTTTACATTATATTTTTTTAATATTCTAAGCAGTTCTTCATTCATGCCAAGCGAAGCCGTTTCAGGACATCTTCTGGCGGCTCCACTATTTTGGTCTGCATACATTTTACTTTTTGAGAGTTCTATAGCCAGATCTTCATAGTAGTCTGATAGTGAATACGATGGTTTATGGCCGAATAATTTGATTGCGTCCGGATGGCCAATACCATCAAATATTCTACTCTTTGCCAGTGAAATAGAATCCTCGAAATATCTGCGATATATTTTATCAACATCTATCCCAGCCCAATGCTCAGCCTTATGATCGAAAGCAAAATTATCAACAAAATGTATGCTTCCCAATAAAAAATCAAAGTCTTTACCTTTGGTAAGATCAAAGGTAAAGCTTTCAAACTCTCTGAAATAGCATATTTCAAGACCAAACTTGATTTCTACTGGAAACTGCTCGTTTCTAACTTGTTCGATAAGTTCCAAATAGTCTGCGAGTTTGTGTACGCCTGCATTTCTATGAAACCATGCATCTACATATTCACTATATGCACACACGGAATCATACATTGGAACAAACTCTTCAAATCTGTAACAATGCTCAAGAAGACGTATTTCATCCATCTCCATTTCAACTGCTTGACTTACAAATTGTTTGATCCAATCAAGCGTGTATGCCCCGCGTTCAATATGAATATGTCCATCTATCATTTCTCTTTATCCCCCAAAGTCTTTTATATCCAAATACTTTAACAGCATTGGAAAGTTCCCTGACCATAATTATAACACCTCATTCCCGGAAATGAAATAGATTTCTTTGCACGGGATAAAACAAATTGGAATATACCGAAAGTTGCTTAAAAAGGACTTGAATAAATTCCCCACAAACTATATAATAAAGATGTTCATATATAGAGAAAATGTCGAAAGGAGTTTATTATGAGCGAAAATACTTGTCTTGAAAAGCAGCCTCTTAATGATGAGATGCTGCAGAAAATGGATGCTTATTGGCGTGCTGCCAACTATTTGTCTGCCGGGCAGTTATATTTGTTGGACAACCCGCTGATGCGTGCACCACTTACGATGGAACATATCAAAAAGAAGATCGTAGGTCACTGGGGAACTGTTCCAGGACAGAACTTTGTCTGGACACATTGTAACCGTGTGATCAAGCGTTATGACCTGGATATGATCTATATTTCTGGTCCTGGCCATGGCGGTAACTTCCAGATTGCCAATACATATCTGGAGGGAACATACAGTGAAGTATATCCGAACATCAGTCAGGATGAAGAGGGTATGAAGAAGATGTTCAAGCAGTTCTCTTTCCCAAGCGGCGTACCGAGTCACTGTGCCCCGGAGACACCTGGTTCTATCAATGAAGGTGGCGAGCTTGGATACTCTATCGCTCATGCATTTGGTGCTGTATTTGATAATCCGGATCTGATTGCTGTAGCAGTAGTCGGTGATGGCGAGTCAGAGACAGGCCCCCTTGCAACTTCATGGCATTCCAATAAATTCCTGAATCCGGTTAATGATGGTGCAGTGCTGCCAGTTCTTGACATGAATGGATACAAGATCAGCAATCCTACCGTGTTTGCCCGTCTTTCTCATGAAGAGGTAGAGCACTTCTTCCTTGGCTGTGGCTGGGAGCCCCATTTTGTAGAGGGCGATGATCCGATGACGATGCACAAGCTGATGGCTGAGACCATGGATACCTGTATTGAAAAGATCAAAGAGATCCAGAAAAATGCCCGCGATAATAACGATGCTACGAGACCGGCATGGCCGATGATCGTTCTCCGCACACCGAAGGGATGGACTGGTCCGAAAGTAGTAGACGGAGATAAGATTGAGGGATCTTTCCGTGCCCATCAGGTACCAATGTCCATGGAGAAACCGGAGCATCTTGACCAGCTCAAAGAGTGGCTGGAGAGCTACAGGCCAGAAGAACTTTTTGATGAAAATGGACGCCTTGTACCAGAGATCGCAGAGCTGACACCAAAGGGAAATTCCCGTATGGGATCAAATCCGCATGCCAATGGCGGTCTTCTTATGAAGGATCTGCGCCTTCCGGATTTCCGTGACTATGGCATCGAGGTACAGCCTGGTAAGACAAAGGCGCAGGATATGATTGAACTGGGCGGCTATATCCGTGACATCTTTAAATTGAATAAAGAAAATAAGAACTTCCGTATCTTCGGACCAGATGAGTCCATGTCAAACCGTCTCTACCATGCTTTTGAGGAAGAAAACCGCGCATGGAATGCCGAGATGTATGACGATGACGACAAGCTGGCTCAGGATGGACGTATTATGGACGGTATGCTTTCCGAGCATATGTGTGAAGGATGGTTAGAGGGTTATCTGCTGACAGGACGTCATGGTTTCTTTGCCAGCTATGAAGCGTTTATCCGTATCGTTGACTCCATGGCAGCACAGCATGCAAAATGGCTGAAGGTGACAAACCAGCTTTCCTGGAGACAGCCTATCGCTTCCCTGAACTTTATCCTGACATCCAATGTATGGCAGCAGGATCACAATGGATTTACCCATCAGGATCCGGGATTTTTAGACCATATCGCAAATAAAAAGGCGGACGTAGTACGTATGTATCTGCCGCCAGACACAAACTGCCTGCTTTCCTGCTTTGATCACTGTATCAAGAGCAAAAACTATGTCAATGCCATTGTTGCATCCAAACATCCAAGCTGTCAGTGGCTGACGATGGATCAGGCAGTAAAACACTGTACACAGGGTATTGGTGTATGGGAATGGGCCAGCAATGACCAGAATGAAGAGCCAGATCTTGTTCTTGCCTGCTGTGGTGATACACCTACTCTGGAGACACTGGCTGCTACTACGATCCTCCGTGATGCAATGCCAGAACTTAAGATCCGTGTTGTCAATGTCGTTGACCTGTTTAAACTTGAGTCCGATACGAAACATCCTCATGGTCTCAGCGACCGCGAATTTGATTCCATCTTTACAAAGGATGTACCAGTTATTTTCGCATTCCATGGTTATCCGACACTGATCCATGAGCTGACTCATGACCGCAACAACAAGAAATTCTCTGTACATGGTTATCTGGAGGAAGGTACCATCACAACTCCATTTGATATGCGTGTCCAGAATGAGATTGACCGTTTCAATCTTGTGAAAGATGCCATTATGCATCTGCCGCAGCTTGGCAATAAGGGATCTTATCTGATTCAGCAGATGAATGATAAACTGGTTGAGCATAAACAGTATATCGCTGAGTACGGTCAGGATCTTCCAGAGATCCGTGACTGGGTATGGCATGTATAATACAAATACAGACTGAAAGCAGTAGTTCAGTTTTGAAATGATTTTTGGAGTAGAGCCCTCTGTCGCTTTGTTATCAGAAGCAGCAGGGGGCTTTATGGATACAGGGCAATTGCTTAAAAATTTGTTTCAAAGCGGGCGGATTCCACAAATTTTTAAGCGATTGCCCTAATATGGATAAATCTTTTCTTGTGTATCAATTGTTTTGAGGGTATAATAAAAGAAATAATTTTTGGTTCGTTTAAGATAAACGTTTTTGGAATGGGGATTTTATATGGATAACCATACGTTAACACTATACCATGGATCCAAATCTGGTATCCATGGTAAAATAGAACCTGTTAGCCGTGACAGATGTGATTTTGGAAAAGGGTTTTATATGGGGACAGACCGTATTCAGCCGCTTACTTTGATCTGTAACTATGAAAGAGCTAGATTATATACATTGCAGATAAATCTGTCAGATCTTAAAATTCTTAACTTAGAGCTGGGGGTGGAATGGGCTTTGCTCATTGCATATAATCGCCGAAAAATGGAAATGGCAAAGGATTCTCCTATTTATAAACGGGTAGGCAATATGGCAAAGGGGTATGATATGGTTGTGGGATATATAGCAAATGACAGAATGTTTGTGGTTCTGGATCGTTTTTTCCGTGGCGACATTACAGATTCAGCGTTTATACACAGTCTATCTGCCATAAAACTGGGAAAGCAGTATGTGGCACTGACACAAAAAGCCTGCGATCATGTGCAGATATTGCAGGAGCAGGAACTTTTGGAAGCAGATAGAGAGAAATTAAAAAAGGAAAGTGAAGAAAACCGTCAAAGAGGTATTGCTATGGCGGATGAGATCTGTCGTAGATATCGTCGTGAGGGAAGATTTTTTGACGAGATATTGACAGCAGGAGGTTGATGCGATGGAACTTAGACTAGATCAGCGCCAGCTCTGTGATATTCAGGGAAGATTGTTTGAACTGGCTCTTAAAAACGGCTATGATTGCCCCGTGTTCATCGAGTATTTTATGAACAGCCATGCAGCGGCCTGTCTGGACGATATTTATGACCGGCTTCAATGGGCCGGGGAAGAGTATATCCTTGAGGAATTAGAGGATGAGTCAGGAGGATTAAGAAAAGCAGGGGAGGTATATTCAAATGAAGTGATGTATTGGTCGGGATATATCTACCGTTACTGGCATTATTATAAGAATCAGACCAGTAGAAGGATCTATCAGATGGCGAATGCGCAGATCATGAACGAATGCTGGCTTGGCTTCCATACCTTGGATGTGGAGATGGCGATCGATGATCTGGAAGAGATATATATGCAGAAAACAATGAAAACAGGAGCAGGAGAATGATACGAAGAGCAACGAAAAAGGATGCTATATATGTTGCTGAAATGGCAGAAATGATATGGGAGAGCCATTCGGTTGAAGAATTGATAAGGGAATTCGAGACAGAGATTGACAATGAGGAATGTGTGGTATATATATACTGCGTGGATACTATGCCGGTTGGATTCGCACAGTGTGGATTGCGCCATGATTACGTGGAAGGGACGGATAGCAGTCTGGTTGGATATTTAGAGGGAATCTTTATCCGGGAGGAATATCGGAAAAGAGGATACGCCAGGGCCTTGCTGGCAGAATGTGAAAAATGGGCGAAGGAAAAGGGATGTTCTGAATTTGCAAGTGATTGTGAACTGAATAATGACGAGAGTTTTCATTTTCATATGAATGTTGGATTTGCGGAAGCAAACCGCATCATCTGTTTTACAAAGGAGATTTAGAATGGTAAAATGTTACCCTATTTTGCTGCCATTGCGATGTGTTGTATTTTTATTGGTATTTATTGCCGGAGCATTTGTGACTGATAAGAAGGTTAATGATATAAGCAATTGGTGGTCAATGGTAGCAAGCATAGTGAATGGGATTACAATAATGATTTTGATTGCTATAACCAAAAAGCAAAAAAGTAACTATTGGGAATTAGTTAATTATCAGAAGGGAAAAACAACAGGGGGACAGATCACAATTGTATCGGTTGTCATTGTGCTGGCCGGAATGGCTGGAATGTACTTAGCAGGATTTATTTGTTATGGAGTTATTCCCTATGCAGCGCCACAGATGATCGAACCAATACCATTATGGTTAGCAGTAATTAATGTATTTATATTACCTGTATCAACAGCATTCGCAGAAGAGGGGTTGTATTTGGGGTGTGGCGTAAATCAGATACAAAATAAGTATGGGGCGATTATTGTTCCTGCTTTGTTTTTTGCATTACAACATAGTTTTATCCCTGCTTTGTTTGATGTGAAATATATTTTATATCGATTTTTATCATTTTTACCACTAACCTTAATCTTATGTTGGTATTACTATAAAGAGAGAAATCCGTTACCGATCATGGTGGGACATGCAATTATCGATGTAGCGACGGTAATGCAGATTCTGGCAACATCATCAATTGAGGGACTATATCAAGAAATGTGTGGTATATAGGTGAATTTACATTGATAATCATCCTATTTGGGGGTGTTTAATCATTGTTATAGGCTATTATAATATTTAATAGCAAATAACGAATTTCTTCATAAGCAGTGGTATTGAAGTCCCAATGATACATTTTTTCCCATACGCCAAGAAATTTATTAAATTTTCTTTCTGTATAACAATGGGAATCCATATTCCTGCTATATACCTGGCTCAAAAAAATGATTCCATTTATAGATAAATATTGATATAATGATGTTGGGGTCAAAAGGTATTTTGCCCCCAACAGATGCCATACGCGCGGCTACATTGTTTCGCAATCCCCGTCGAAACATTTGCATTCCGCTGATTTTTAATGAAAATTGCTACATGCTCATGTTTTGGCGGTCCTCGGGTAAAATTGTGCTTTCGTGCAGGCACGAGCACAATTTATACCTTTTGGTCTTGGCATCATATAATAAGACCAGTACGAAAAAGACAGGAGGATTCCAATGAAGAAAATTATTGCAGCGTTACTTGTTTTTAGTATGTTATTCAGCGGGATAACAGTATACGATACCGCAAAAGCAGATACAGAACTGCCAGAATACACGAAAGTGATCTCCCATCCGGTAAAAGGAACCCTGTATGCGGCGCAGGAGGAAGAAGAGGGACAGTCAGGCTCGATATACAAAAGAAGTTCCCGGGCTGCCTATACGTTGGAAGATCTGGGTGAGATCATGAACCAGCAGATGGAAAGCTGGCTGTCAGACACTGGAAACCAGGCAGCAGAGGTGGAAGAGTTATCTGATGAAGAAAAGAAAGAATTGGGGCAGGGAATTCAGTCAAAGGTCAGATTTTCCCTGGCGGATTATCAGATCTCCTATGATCTGGATAATGATTCAGACTATGTTCTCCAGTATGTCTATGAGGCGATTGGCATGTATCCGAATCTCTGTACTCTGCATACCATGACGGTCATGTATGGCAGCCGCGGAAATATCGTATACCTTGATGTCTATAGTCCGGTTTCTGCCGAACAGATGAAGAGCCGGATCAGAAGATACAAAAGGAAATTTGCAGAGCTTATTGCAGTGCCCAAACAAGATCGTACTATGTCGGATATGGAAAAGCTTTTGTATCTTCATGATGAGATCGTAGTACGGGCTGATTATGATCTGGGGGATGGCAATGTGACAGTGCATACGCCGATGGCGCTTTTGCTAGATGGAAAGGCGGTGTGCCAGTCTTATGCAGGGGTTTTGAACCAGGCGGCGAATGCACTTGGGATCACAAGCCTGCAGGTGGCAAGTGAGGGGCATGCCTGGAATGCGGTGGAACTGGATGGCAGATGGTATTATCTGGATGCGACCCATGATGATCCGGTAGGTGATCTGGAGCGGGATTTTGTCAGCCATAAATATTTCCTGTTTAATATGGAAGATATAGCGGCAGATAATGGTGCGGTAATAGACCATACATTGGATGAGATAAATAGGGAACTGTATGGTGGTATTTTGGAAAATATGGGAGAGGCATACCGTGGTATCCTGCCCAAAGAATTTCAGGTTCAGATGAATTATCTCAGTGGGAGCTGGTTTTATGCTTATGGCAGACAGATCGGTACATGGGATGGCGAGAGCCAAAATGGGACAGAGTTTTCTGCCATTCCCTCTGCGGCTGACAGGGCGTGTGCTGTCTGTGAGGGAAAGCTGTATGTAAGCGGTTCAGATGGCCTATTTGTGGTTAGATCTGGTATTGGATGATGCGGTCAGCAAAATGGTGATCATAGACGGGGTATTACATTATAAGACCGCCACCGGATGGAAGACGGAGGTGCTTGTAGAGGAGCCGCCGGAAGATATAGAGGGGCCGGAGCCAACACCCGATGCAACGCAGACCCCAGGTCCTGCACCAGAACAGACATCGGATCCGGCACAGAACCTGAAACCAAGTCCGAGTCCAGGTACGAGTCCGACTCCGACTGTGGCATCCGTATCAGCACCGGGACGGGTGGTTATCTCTTTAGCAAAAAATAAAAAGACAAGATCAATTGCCCTTAAATTTAAAAAGGTAAAGAATGCGGCAGGATACCAATATTGTTATTCCACAAGTAAAAAATTTAAGAACAGTAAATCCAAGACGACAAAGAAACTTACGGTAAGCATAAAGAAATTAAAAAAGAAAAAGACCTATTATGTGAGGGTCCGCGCCTATTCCATGGTGAACAATAAAAAGAAATATGGAAGGTGGAGCAAGGTTAAGAGTGTGAAAATCAAAAAATAACAGCGTAAGGGCTGTCGTATCACCTGATTTTGATTCAGATGGTACGCAGCCCCTTTTATTTTGCTGGAAAGTTCACCTTGAGCGGAGCGAAGAATCGCCATAGGCGATTCTTCAGAGGGCTGCGTATTTCAGCCAGCCCTTTTTATTTTGCCGGAAAGATTTTATGCGAGGAGCGAAGAATCGCCATAGGCGATTCTTCAGAGGGCTGCGTATTTCAGCCAGCCCTTTTTTATCTTCTCATCTCATCTTCATATGAAATTCATGGGAGTGTGCTATAATAAGGAACTGTAAATAAATAACTTTTAATACTGCTTGTCTTTTTCTCCGAATAGTGCTACCCAAAAATCAGTTACATAGCCCACTATGCGCCTGATTTTTGGGTAACACTCTCGAAGAAAAATCCTGCGCACTATTTAAAAGTTATTTATTTACAGTTCCTAAAAAAGGTTCACACAGATATGGTACCGAAAAAGAGGAGAGACGGATTGGAGGTAAAGATGCGGATATTATTTTTGGAGGATGAACCTGCCATTCGGGAGGTTTTGGCGGAATATATGAAGATGCAGGGGTATACGGTAACATGTGCCGGCGATGGCGAGGCAGCGTTGGCAATCCTCGGACAGGAGGACTTTGATATGGCCGTTCTGGATATCATGGTGCCGAAGGTCAGTGGGTTGGATGTGCTGTCATGGATTCAGGAGCACAGGCCGGATACTGCCGTGATCATGCTGACAGCATTAGAGGATGAAAAGACACAGGTTCAGGCGTTTAACCATTATGCGGACGATTATGTGATCAAACCAGTATCGCCCATTATTCTGCTGAAAAGAATGGAGACGATCCTTCGGAGGGTGCGGAGGGAAGAACCGAAGGAAGAGAAAGGGCTGGTGATCCATGGGGAAGCATATCAGGCATTTTATGATGGCGTGTCATTGGAACTGACATTAAGTGAATTTCTCCTGCTGCAGGTTCTGGCGGAAGAACCCAGGCGCGTATTTACAAGAGAACAACTGATACTGCGGATATTTAATGAAGACTATGTAGGAAATGACAGGATCATTGATGCCCATGTGAAGAACCTGAGAAAGAAGCTCCCTGAAAATTTCATTAAGACGGTTATAGGCGTGGGCTATCAGTTTCAGGAAGGAGGGGGAGAATAATGGGGTTGTCGAAGAAAACATTTCTGTACAGTATCCTTCTTGCTGTCCTGATGGTCATTTTCATCACAGGGTATTTCGTACTAATGCTGCCATCCCTGTATGTGGACTATGTAATGGACAGCAATCTGGATTCTGTTGTCCAGGTCCAGAGAGGATATATGGAGAAACGGTCTTATGATGATCTGGCAGTGAAAAATCCTTCTGCTGTCTTTTCCCTGGAGATTCCAAGGGAGGGACAGGAACTGTATGCAGTGGGGAAATTTTTCAGACTGACAGTGACAGTCAGGGACAGGGAGCTGCAGGAGCTGCTGGAAATGTTTCGGGATAAGGCAGGTTCCTTTCAGGAAAGGACAGAGTCGGGGCAGATGTCAGATCTTTTGGGGAAAGAAGATATGGCATTGTTGTCAGATATGTGGGAGAGGATAAGGGGACGTTTTGACGGAGAGAAGCTGTTTGCGGAAGATTACCCTCTTCATTTTCAACTTGAGAGCCGGGAAAAACGAGGGGTGTATAAGGAAGAATATGGAAAAGTGCATATGATGGCACAGGATATGTTTGTTTATGAAATGGGTGTTTCTGATGAAGATTATGAGTACACCACGTATTTTGCCATGGGACAGTCGCAGGATTCCTTTGTGCTCACGGTCCTTCCGGCAATGACGCCCCAGATGGAGGAGATCCAGCCTGTTGTCATGGGGAGCGTACCGATGATTATTTCTGTGGTGTTTCTGCTTGTTCTCGTTGCTTCCCGAATGTTTTCCAGGCGGATCGTCCATCCTGTCATACAGCTGGCAGGGTGTGCAGAAAATGCAAAGATATCAGGGGAATTTCCGTCAGATTCTTTCGATCTGGACAGTCAGGATGAGATCGGCGTGCTGGGCCGTGTCCTGCATGAACTGTATGACCAGCTTCAGGAAAATTACCAGGAGCTGGAGCAGAAAAATCTTGCCCTGGCAGAAGAGAATGAGCGGCAGGAAGTGTTTCTCCGGGCATCATCCCATCAACTGAAGACTCCGATCACGGCAGCCCTGCTTCTGGTAGATGGGATGATAGGGAGAGTGGGAAAATACAGCGATGTAGAACAGTATCTTCCTGAGATCAGGAAACAGATTATGTCCATGCGGCGGATCGTGGAAGATATTTTATCTCTGAACTACCATGCGGAGCATATGCACAAAGAAAAAACAGAACTCAGGGAACTGGTGGAAGAACTGGCAAAAGGCTACGAGATCCAGGCAGAAGCAAAAGCACTGGAGATCGTTCTTTCCGGAGAGGGAAGCATCGGCACAGACAGGGAGATGACAGGAAAGATTCTGGATAATCTTTTTTCCAATGCCGTGCAGTATACCCCGCCGGGCGGGAAGATCTGTGTGGAGATGAGCAGCCGTTCCCTGCGGATGATAAACTATGGGGCCGCAATAGAGGAGGATCTGCTTCCTCATATTTTTGATCCTTTTGTCAGCAGTGTGGAAAATCAGAAAGGCAGGGGATTGGGGCTTTATGTGGCGGCTTATTACAGCAGGGTGCAGGGATACCGCCTGGCATTGTATGATCAGGAGGATAGTGTGTGTGCGGAACTGTTATTTGAGAAGATAAGGAACTGTTAAGATATAACTTTTAAACAGTTTCTAAGAAGAGGAGGTGGAAAGATATGATGACCATCAGACAGTTACAGGTAAATTATGGAGATCAGACAGCATTGCAGATCACAGATCCAATTTCTTTCCGAAGGGGGGAAAGGATAGGCATTATCGGTTCCAATGGGGCAGGGAAGTCAACATTGGTGAAAGCAGTCCTGGGGCTGGTTTCCTTTCAGGGAAACATTATCACAGAACTGGCGCCGGATCAGATGGTGGCACATATGCAGTTTAATGCCTATGTGAATACAATGCCGGTGAGATATATCATGGAGACAATTCTGGGCACAAAGATACGGCAGGACAAAGAACTGCAGAACCTGATTGAATTCTTTGATTTTGAGCCATGCCTTTCCAAAAGATTCTCTGCCCTCTCAGGTGGGCAGAAACAGAAATTTACGATCATTATGGTCATGCTTCAAAGAGCGGAGCTCACTTTTTATGATGAAGTGACTTCCGGGTTGGATTTCGAGACAAGACAGAGGCTGATGGAGAAGATGGTGGAATGGTATCAGGACAGGGATGACACGCTTGTCATTGTGTCACACTACTACGAAGAACTGGAGCAGCTCGCGGATAAGATCCTCATACTGGATCAGGGACAGGTGGTTGATTATGGACCGAAGGAAGAATTGTTCCGGAATTACTGTGGCGATGCCATTATTATCCTGGAAAACAATGAGAGAAACCAGGCCTTGACTGAGGGATTCCCGGCATTGGAATCGTCTGGGCATCTTATCGCCCTGTCCTGCAGAGATAAGGAAATGGAGAGGGAGATCCTATCCATACTGCTGGAAAATAATATTAATTTCAAGAGGAGCAATTCGGATATTGAGATCATGTCTATTAATGCGATCCGCAGATTTTACAGAGAAAAGGAGGCTGGGACGAGATGAAAAAGAAAAAATTCAGTGTTCAGATGGTCTGGTATGAGATAAGGAATCTCAATGGCAATCTTATGTCACACTTTTTCGGGATTGTATTTCCCAATCTCATGAGCCTGCTCATATCGAAGGCAGCCTGTGCGCAGATTCCGGCCGATATGAGACAGCAGGCAGTTACCTCCATCATGCTGAGCATGAGCCTGATCATGCCTATGTCGACCATGCTGCTTGGGTATGGCGCGCTGTATTCACAGGAGGTGGAAAAGGGAGTCCCGCTCAGGATGCATCTTTTCGGGTTTCGTGAGAGGAGTCTGCTTCTGGCAAAAATAGCAGCGCATTTTGTTCTGCTGACAGTGGAGATTATTATATTTGCTGTATTTCATGCGGCAGTGATGGATGTACAGAAACCGGCAATCTCATCTGTGGTCTGCCTGCTTGTGTCATTGTATGCGGTTGCTCTGCTCTTCCTTGTGCTATCCCATGCCATTGCAAATATTTTCCGCAGATTCAGCTTTACATTTGGGATAGAGATGGCACTGTATTTCATTATGATGGTACTTACGGGGATGATGGGAGTGAAGACGGAGCAGCTTCCGGCGTTTCTTCAAAAAATGGCAAAGACACTTCCCATGACATATATCAGCAGTGATTTTGTAGATTTCTGGCAGGGAGGTTCCTATCATTTTATGCCATTCATCCAGGCGTTCATATTTATGGGAGCAGTTACCGGAATTCTATTACTGTTATCTTTAAAAATCAGACGCAAATAAAGAAATATTTCAAGAGTTTTTAAAGGAAATCCTGCTATCATGAATGATGTGACGTGGAGAAAGTGATCCACAGAGCAGAGAAAGCGAGATAGGAGGAAGAATGATAATGAGAAAAAGGAAAAGGGCAGTTCCCTTTACATTGCTCCTTGGCATGATACTTATGCTATTTACCGGCTGCGGAGGCGGCTCAGGGGAGCAAAAGGGAGACAAAGGAAATGGGCTGGCAGACAGTGGACTGATCAAGGCGGGCACCGGGCGGTTTATGGAGGAAGAGATAGCGCTTCCCAGTGAGGTCAGGCGGATCAAGGCATTACGGAAACTATCAGATGGCAGCCTGGAGCTGGTTGGAGAGGCAGATGGGACGGGAACCTGTTTTCTTCTCAGAAGTACTGATAATGGGAAAAAATGGAATAAAACACAGATTGAGGGACTGGGAAAGGATTATATTCCCTGTACAGCCATTGCTCCGGATGGAAAGGCAGTACTGCTTGATTATATGAGGGAAGGGGCAGTGAAGGGGAAGATCACGGATATGGCCGGCAAAACGAAAGACGTTTCATTTTCATTGCCGGATAACGAGAAGGGCAGTGAGAATCAGATTATTCAGACGGCATATGATGCAGAGGGGAATCTGGTGGTCTTGGATCTGAATGGTTCTCTTTATGAAGTGACAGCGGATGGAAATTGTAAGAAAACATATGATGTAAAAGGCGTCACTGTCAGGCATTTCAGCATTGCTGGCCAGTTCCTCTTTGCTGTCCATGAAGAAGGCATTCTTGTTTTTGACACAAAACAGAAGAGGGCGCTGGAGGCAGAAAATGTATTGGACAGCCTCATTAAAAGAAATGGACAGTTGGTATCCATGGACACAGACCGGGGACAGCCGTTACTCATGGCATCAGGAACGAAAAATGATGCCATTATGCTGGTATGGGAGGAGGGGATCTTTCATTTCACCAGAGGGGGGAGTGTGCTGGAACAGTTAGCGGATGGTTCGCAGACCAGTCTGGGCGGTGGAACCCTGATCCTGCTTGGCATGGCAGTGATGGATGATAAAAACATTTTTGTGGCAGCAAACGATGGAGAGGCAGATAAGCTGTTTCACTATTCCTATGATAAGGCAGCGGCAGCAGCGCCAGAGAAGGAGCTGACTGTCTATGCGCTGGATGATTCCTCTTTTCTGCGTCAGGCTGTCAAGCTGTTCCAGAAAAATAATCCGGATATTCATGTGAATCTGGAAATCGGCCTGTCGGGTGATGACAGTGTGACACTGGAAGATGCCCTTTCTGTGCTGAGCACAAATATTCTGGCGAAGAAGGGCCCGGATGTATTGATCTTAGATGGCATGCCGGCAGACAGCTATATTGAAAAGGGAATTCTCTGTGACCTGACGGAGCTGGTGGATGAGATTGATGAGAAAGAGGGCATTTTCCAGGGAATTAAAGAGGGCAGCAAAAAAGATGGAAAGATCTATGCCATGCCAGCGCGTTTTCTTATTTCGGTGGCAGAGGGCGACAAGGATACAGTAGCTGCCGGCGGGACATTGACATCTCTGGCAAAAAGGGCAGAAGACCTGAAGAAAGGAAAGAATTCAAACAGGATCATTCAGAAAGGAAGCCGGACACTTCTCAGGGATCTATACTATGCGGATTCTGCCACCTGGCAGAAGGAGGATGGCACGCTGGACCAGAATGCCCTGAAGGAATATCTGATTTGTGCGAAACAGATGTATGATCCGGATCCGGATGGCAAGGATAATGATTTTCAGGACAAAGAATTTGGGGATGCATCCTTTGGAGGGGAGAAGGTAGGTACCTGTGACAGTTCAGGACTTATCAGCGAAGATTGCCAGATTGCCCTTGGTTCACTGGCGGGTATCTTTGATCTGCAGACTATGTGCAGCATAGAGGTACAGACAAAAACAGACTATTGTCTTATGAATGGGGAGAAAGTGAAGTCATATATACCCTATCTGATGGCTGGTGTCGTGGAAGGGGGCAATACAGAGGGAGCGAAGTTGTTTGTCCGTGAACTTCTGGGCAGCAAGGCAGGAAACAGTGCTTCTAATGGAATTCCGGTAAACCGCGCCGCTTATAATGCGGTATGTGAAGAGAAGCTGGATGCCCAGAATGTAAAAGACAAGAGCAGTGTGGGTGGCACAACAAAGGATGGAAAGGATTTTGGGTTTGAGTATGTAAATCTAACCAAAGAGGATGAGGACCGATTTACGAAGATCGTTGAAAGCCTTACAAGGCCTGCCATGACAAACCGTGTTATACAGGAAATGGTTTTGGAGCAGGGGGAAAAATATCTTCTTGGGGAACAAGAGCTTGAGAGCGCTGTGGATGCGATACAGAAGAAAGTGAATCTGTATCTGGCGGAGAGAATGTGATGGACATGGACAGTTCAGGAGGATATTTATGGCAAAGAAAAAGGTGGCTGCCTGGACGTTTATACTGCCAGGACTGGCAGGGGTATCAGTCTTTTACCTGATCCCCTTCGGAGATGTGGTGCGGCGTTCCTTCTGGCGCGCAGCGGGAAATGGTTTTGCCGGGCTTGACAATTACCGGCAGGTATTCGAAAATCAGGCTTTCCGTCTGGCAGCAGGCAATACAGCACGGTTTGTTCTGGTGTGCCTGCCGCTCCTGCTGGTGCTTTCACTGGGACTTGCGGTATTGCTTCAGAAGCTGGGGGCAGCCGGAGGGCTGCTGAAAAGTGCTTATCTTGTCCCACTGGCAATCCCGGCGGCAAGTGTGGTGCTGCTCTGGCACATTGTATTTGACCAGGCAGGTGTTTTAAACAGTATACTCTCTGGCTTTCACCTGGATGGGAAGGACTGGATGGATTCTGATGCATCCTTTTGGGTGTTGGTATTTAGTTATATATGGAAAAACCTTGGATATGATGTAATCTTGTGGCTGGCGGGACTTCTTGGTATTCCAGGGAGTGTTTATGAGGCGGCAAAGGTAGATGGGGCAGGGGAGTGGAAATGTTTTCTCCATATTACGCTGCCGAATATCCGTCCGGTTGCATTTACCGTCATAATCCTGTCCTTCCTGAATTCTTTTAAGGTGTTCCGGGAGGCATATCTGGTGGCAGGCAACTATCCACAGAGAAAGATCTATCTGCTGCAGCATGTCTTTAACAACTGGTTCGCAGATCTGTCCGTGGATAAGATGGCGGCAGGCTCAGTGCTCCTGTGTATGGTGATCACAGTATTTGTACTGCTTCTGCAGCGTAGCTGGGGGGGATTGGATGAAAAATAAATGGAAGAAGGTGATCTGCTTTCTGCCACTGGCAGTATTTGCCCTTCTGGAAGTGAGCCCGCTTTTATTTTTGCTGGCAGGCACTTTTATGGGAGATCAGGAGATCATGGAGCAGATCGCCCCGGTATTGGGACAGGCAGAGGGATATGCCTCCTGGCGCCTGATCCCGCAATATCCCACAGGAAAAAATATTGCAGGACTATTGTTTAATTCCCCGGAATTCTTTCAAATGTTCTGGAATTCGGTTAAGATCACAGTCGGAATCCTGGCAGGACAGCTTGTCTTTGGGATGCCGGCAGCATGGGGGCTGGCAAGGTATTCCTTTCGTGGCAAAAAGATCATATACATGCTTTATATCATTATGATGATGATGCCATTCCAGGTAACGATGCTGTCAGAATATCTGGTACTTGACCAGTTAAATCTGCTGGACACCAGTGCTGCGGTGATACTTCCGGGAATGTTTTCTACCTTTTCGGTATTTATCATGTATCGGTTTTTCTGTGGGATCCCGGAAAGCGTTTCAGAGGCAGCACGGATCGATGGAGCAGGGGAATGGCAGATATTCTTACGGATCGGGATTCCACTGGGAGCATCTGGTATCATTTCAGCAATGGTGCTTTCTTTTCTGGAGTGCTGGAGTATGATCGAGCAGTCTATGACATTTCTGGAGACAAAAAGCCTCTGGCCGTTTTCCATGTTTATGCCAGAGATAAACAGCAGCAATGCAGGCCTGTCTCTTTGTGCATCTTTTGTGGCGCTGTTACCCGCATTATTTGTGTTTATGTCAGGGCAGGATTATCTGGAACAGGGAATTGCCTATTCGGCAGGCGGGACAGATTCTGGCTGATGCCTGTGCATCACCATATTTTGTAATGATGGGAAGGAGGTTCATAGATGAAACAGATACGGAAAATCATGGAGAAGGGGAAGCACTCATTCTGGCTGAAAGGTTTTATCTGGCTGTTCTGCATAATGTTTCTTTTTACAGTTATTTCTAAGGTCACGGATTCCTTTTCAGTGGCAAAGGTAACAGTCACCAGCCCATCTGCCAGAAAGCTTCAATATACGGTAACGGCGGAAGGGCAGATCGAGAAAAACAGGGAGCTCTCTGTACTGACCCAGCCAGAGCTTCTGGTGAAATCAGTGCTGGTCAGTGAGGGACAGCGCGTGGAAAAGGGAGATGTGCTGGCGAAACTGGATCTGGATCAATTAGGGGAACGAATCCAGAGCATCAATGGGGAGAAAAAGGCATTGGAGCTTCAGAACCAGGCAATAGAGACAAACAGGAACAGGGCGGAGCAGAGGAGAAGAAAAGCGTTGTCACAGGCGAAGGAAGATTACAGTCGGCTCAGGAAAGAAAACAAGGCTGCCCTGGCGAATGCCAGAAAGAGTCTGTCAAAGGCAAAAAAGAAACAAGATGTGGCAGAGCAGAAAAAAGCATTGGAGGAGCTTCAGGCAGCGGCGGCAAAAGAGGAAAAGGAGGCAAAGAGGGCCATCGAAGAAGCCAGAGCGGAACCAGAGGCGGATAATAGTGTAGAGGTGAATAATATTTCCATCCGGTCCCTGCAGGGGCAGGTTGATAAACTGCTGGAAATAAAGAGGCAAAAAGGGCAGATCCTGGCTCCGGAGACAGGCGTTATAACCGGGGTTCTGGTAAATGTAGGACAGCGTACACAGGATTCGGGGGTTTTTACTATGACAGATGACAGTGCAGGGCTTAAGTTTGCAGGGCAGATCTCTGTTCCAGATGCAAAATATGTTTCTGTGGGAGATGGGATCGTGCTGGAGTCAGCAGACCAGAAACAGGAGGACATATCTGTTACCTCACTGGAGATGGATGCAAGCAAAGAGTTTATGAATATTACAGCACTGCTTCCGGCGGGTACATTTTCACTGGGAGAGACAGTCACTATGACAGCCACGCAGGAATCCGAGAATTATCCCTGTACAGTTCCGGTGACATCGCTGCGGCAGGAATCTGGCAGAAGCTTTATCCTTATGGTACAGTCAGAGGATACTGTGCTGGGTGAACAGGAGGTGGCAAGACAGGTGGAGGTGACTGTACTGGAAAAGAATGACTCCTATGCTGCGCTGAAGACAGGAACCCTGGATGAGGAGAGCCAGGTTATCACAGAAAGTGACAAATTTGTGCAGACAGGGGAACGGGTGCGAAGCTCAACGACGCCGTTGAGCTAGTATGAAGGAAGAGGGAGACAGTTGAGAGATAAGAGAATAAGAAAAGCAATTGTGGCGGCAGCTGGCGTGCTGCTCATCGCCGTTCTGCTGGCAGTGGGGAGATATCAGGACAGAAAGGGAAGCATTTACCTGAAAAACCTTACATTGCAGTCAGAGGAAGAAGGCTTTGATACCGTATGGCTGAAAGAGGCACTTCGGCAGATGCCGGAACAGGAAGGCGATAAGGAGAACAGGGATACAAATACACGAAAATATTCCTTCGCAGCATGGACACAGCGAAGGCAGGAATCGGTCCGTCCCGAATCCGGTGGCAGGGAATGCCCGGCAGATATCATTGCGGTGTATGGGGCATCCGGTTGTGTATTCCCTGTCGGAAAAAGTATACCGGCCAGTGATCCGGCTGGATGCATCCTTGGTAAGAAACTCTCAGAAGAATTATTTGGCAGCAGCCATGCCGAGGGGCAAAAACTGGTCTGGCAGGATTGTGAGTGGACGGTTCGGGGGATCGTGGAGGAACCATCAGAATTGTGCCTCCTGCAGGCAGGAGGCCTGGCAGACCAGCTTGTCTTTGACCGGATCAGCCTGGTCATGAAAGCCGGGGAGGACCGACGGCGGGTGGGGGAGGAATTCATCCTTCGGCAAGGTCTCAGCGCCCATACCCTCCGCTTTGACCATCTGTATGGGCTGAGCTGGCTGAAGGAGATGATACCTTCTGATTGGTCGGACTTTGATGGCTGGAAACAGAATCTGGAAGGGCATGGTGAGGCAGTAAAGCTGGCAAAGGCAACAGAAAGGACTGTTATCGAGGAAACGGGATTGGAACATCAGAGGAGGGGGATGATATGTATTGTAGCGGGAATTGTACTTAGTATAATAGGGCTGGGGGTGATAGGACGGCATTGGAGATAATTAGACATTTATAGACAAAAAAATCCGTGTAAAATAATGTTATCGGTTATTTTACACGGATTTTTGATTGATAATAATACAAATGCCAGGTAGTATATAAAGCCCAATCATATCCTTGAATATAATATATCCATACATAATATGAAAAATAGTTGATATGATATAGAAAAAAACAAGAGGTGTCAATAAATGGGCAAAGGTGCTAAAAATAGCAAAAATCCGTCAAATGTATTAGCTGGCAGGAATCTTCGGTATTTTATTGAATCAATCGGTATGTCCAGGGATGAGCTTGCCGAATTACTTGGGATTGAGAGAGATGCTGTCAACAAGATCCTGAATGGCACCAATGCCATCTCTGGTCCTTATAATGAGATCCTGCTGAACGAATTGAACTGTGACCTGAATTTTATATATGGCGGCGTTGCCCGAAGTGACAGGCTGATCAATGAGATTGGAATGCTGGAGAAAAAGGGTTCCAGAAAGCAGTTGAAGCATTCGGCAATCCGTATGATCCAGTATCTGGTGGATATTCTGGATTCTATGGAATAGGTAATGGGAGGGATCGGGTTATGCTCCTGCTTGTGGGCGGATTTTTTGACATTCTTTTTATCTTTCTGGCGGTCAATTATATCTGTGCTGAAAGGTATCGGTTCCGTCTTTATGATCTGGTGTTTTTTGTGGTTATCTTGATTATTCCTGAACTTATAAATTCCGGCTTAATAGAAAATCCCTATATGATCCTGGGCTATGTGCTGCTTGGAATCTATGTGAAAGTGAAATTCCATCTGGGATTGTGGGAATTTATTGTGGACTTTACGATTCTTTTTGCCTATATGGTGGCCACCCAGTTATTTTTCTCGGTCCCCATATATTTTCTGAATGATCCGGATCTGGTGGAGATTATGGCACCGGTCGTAAATATCTGTTCCTGTCTTATTACAGTTTATATGGGAAGGAAGCATCTCTTGTGGAAGCTATCGGGTTTTATGAACCGGAATGGCTGGGTGACAAGAGGCATCCTGATCTGTTGTGGCATGGGAATATTTTACCTGGTCGTGGTGGTCAAATTTACCTATTCTCTCCGCATCATGGACCACATTATTTTTGGAGCATGGACAGTACTGATCTGTTTCCTGGCAGTGATGTGGCAGAAGAGCAGGAATGAGGTTGAGGCAAAGGACCGGGAGATGGAGCTGCAGAAGACATATGAAGATGTCTATCAGAATCTGGTACAGTCCATCCGAAGAAGGCAGCATGAATTTGATAACCATATTATGGCATTGTGCGGGATATACAAAACAGTAGATACAATAGAAGAACTGATCCAACAGCAGAGCCTGTACTGCGAAGATATTGCCAGAGACAACCATTATAATAAATTATTGTCTGCCAGTTCCCCTGTATTTATTGGTTTTCTCTATTCGAAATTTACCTTGGCAGAAGAAAAGGGATGCGAGGTAGATTACAGCGTCAATATAGCGGAAAGTGACAGTCCGGTCATTCCCGAATACTATATTGTGGAGATCTTAGGGATTCTTCTGGACAATGCACTGGAAGCATTGGAAGAAGCAGATTCCAGGAAAATTTATGTAGAGGTGCTGGGAACAGGGGAGGATCTGAGGATTACAGTAAAGAATATATCCAGTTACATCCCCCAGTCACAGATAGCGAATTTTACGAGACATGGCTTTAGCACCAAAGGAAAAGGACGGGGAATCGGCTTGTACTCCCTCAGGGTGATCGTAGACAAATTTGGAGGTAAGCTGGCGATATATAATGAGAAAAGAGGGGAAGAGAACTGGCTCGTGTTTAATATCGAGATAACGGACAAGGCAGCATCCAAGTGAAATCAGATAAGTTTTTTGTGATTTCTCATGCGGCTGTAGTATAATCTAAAATGAAAATTTTACTTGCGATTTTTTCAATACTATCTAAAATATCATCAATTTTTTCAGAGACGGAGGAGACTAAGAATTCTTCGCCACATTGCGTGCACTTTAAACATGGAACATTTTCGATGATTACATAGCAATTATTTAATTGTGCGAAATATGTTGTAACGGCCTCCTGCATTTCGCCATATTTACAACTCATACATACCATATTTATCGCTCCTTTCTAGTCTTAAAATCATTCTCAAATTTGTCATTGTCAGGAAAATATGCTGTAATTATTCGTGATATAGTGCCTTCATCACTAGCTACAACATGTAATATTTTATTGTTGATTGTATATCCAAATATCAGACAACTTGGAAATGGGAAATCATCGGGATATTGTTCTATAATTTCACCAGTCGCAATACAATTTTTAATATCTTTTTGTTTTATGCCTCTTTGCCTCAATCGCTCCTGTGCGTGAATACTAATAATAACCCTATCTTGTTTATAGTATTCTTGCAATTTTTCGATTTTAATCAATAACTTTCTCTCTTTCTTTTTTACAAATATTCACCGCCCTTGTTGGATTGTGTGATACAATCTTTAAAGGGAAAAGAAATAACCGCCAATTACCACAAATAGTTGACGGCTGTCCATTCGGGTAGTTACTCAATGTTTGAGGATAGACTTTTTTATGGTTTCCCTCTTTTGTAATTACAATATAACATATAATGTAATGTATATCAAGTGTCAGAATCTGCTCTTGAGGGAAAACCTCAGGAGAATCCCAATCAGATTTTTGAATATAATTTAGCTATATATAGTATGAAAAATAGTTGATATGATATATGATGGATATTCTGGATTCCATGAAATAGATAATTGGAGGAATAAGAGTATTATGTTCTTGCTTATAAGAGGATTTTTTGACATTCTTTTTATCTTTCTGGCGGTCAATTATATCTGTGCTGAAAGGTATCGGTTCCGTCTTTATGATCTGGTGTTTTTTGTGGTTATCTTGATTATTCCTGAACTTATAAATTCCGGCTTAATAGAAAATCCCTATATGATCCTGGGCTATGTGCTGCTTGGAATCTATGTGAAAGTGAAATTCCATCTGGGATTGTGGGAATTTATTGTGGACTTTACGATTCTTTTTGCCTATATGGTGGCCACCCAGTTATTTTTCTCGGTCCCCATATATTTTCTGAATGATCCGGATCTGGTGGAGATTATGGCACCGGTCGTAAATATCTGTTCCTGTCTTATTACAGTTTATATGGGAAGGAAGCATCTCTTGTGGAAGCTATCGGGTTTTATGAACCGGAATGGCTGGGTGACAAGAGGCATCCTGATCTGTTGTGGCATGGGAATATTTTACCTGGTCGTGGTGGTCAAATTTACCTATTCTCTCCGCATCATGGACCACATTATTTTTGGAGCATGGACAGTACTGATCTGTTTCCTGGCAGTGATGTGGCAGAAGAGCAGGAATGAGGTTGAGGCAAAGGACCGGGAGATGGAGCTGCAGAAGACATATGAAGATGTCTATCAGAATCTGGTACAGTCCATCCGAAGAAGGCAGCATGAATTTGATAACCATATTATGGCATTGTGCGGGATATACAAAACAGTAGATACAATAGAAGAACTGATCCAACAGCAGAGCCTGTACTGCGAAGATATTGCCAGAGACAACCATTATAATAAATTATTGTCTGCCAGTTCCCCTGTATTTATTGGTTTTCTCTATTCGAAATTTACCTTGGCAGAAGAAAAGGGATGCGAGGTAGATTACAGCGTCAATATAGCGGAAAGTGACAGTCCGGTCATTCCCGAATACTATATTGTGGAGATCTTAGGGATTCTTCTGGACAATGCACTGGAAGCATTGGAAGAAGCAGATTCCAGGAAAATTTATGTAGAGGTGCTGGGAACAGGGGAGGATCTGAGGATTACAGTAAAGAATATATCCAGTTACATCCCCCAGTCACAGATAGCGAATTTTACGAGACATGGCTTTAGCACCAAAGGAAAAGGACGGGGAATCGGCTTGTATTCCCTCAGGGTGATCGTAGACAAATTTGGTGGTAAGCTGGCGATATATAATGAGAAAAGAGGGGAAGAGAACTGGCTCGTGCTTAATATCGAGATAACGGACAAGGCAGCGTCCAAGTAAAATCAGACGCTGCCTATGACAAGAATCAGTATTCTGTAGGATAGGGCAGTTCGCCGAACAGGACATAACTCACATGACGCCAGTAGAAAAAAACAGAGAATGCGATACATAGATTGCAGATTTTATACAGGCATGCTTTTCCTAAGTGTTTCATGGTATTCCCCCGCTTTCTGTAATAAATTTGCAGCATATAACTGCAGTGGTTATAATAAAGATTATACCAGTTTAGAAATTGTGTGCCAACATATATTTGCTGAACTGTATTATTTTTGAAACAAACGCATTTCGCCAGGAAAAGAGAGGACAGATATGACAAAAGTACTGATTATAGAAGATAGATGGGAGTCAAGAGAGGTGCTGAGCCGGATGGTGAAAGAAATTGACGCCAGCGCGGATGTGTACGCAGTAGACAATGAGGATGCGGCATATGCTATTGCCATGAAGAAGACAATCGATGTATTTTTAGTTGATATTATACTTCATCCGGAGAAGCCGGGAGACCAGTCAGGCGCTGTTTTTGTCATGAATATAAGGAATATTGAAAAATATCTGTTCACTCCGGTTATTTTTATTACTGCATTGTATGATACGAAAATGTGTATGTTCAGCACCGTTCAGTGTTATGGATTTATTGAGAAACCATTTGATATGGATGAAACAAGAAACTTAATTGAAACAGCCATGCGCTACCATACAACAGAGATACGTGAAAAAAATTTTATTTTTTATTTAGAGGGACTGATTGGTACTGTCCCAGTCAAAGATATCATTTACATACAGAGCCAAAGGCATAAATTACATATATATACCACGGAAGAGGAAATAGTACTTCCATACAGGACATGTAAGAAGGTGCTGGAAGAAATTGATTCTGATGATTTTGAGATGTGCAGCAGGGGAACGATCGTTAATATGTCTTATATTGAGCAGATTGATTCACCCGACCGCTATCTCTATCTAAAGGGTGTGGAGGAAGCCATTGAAATTGGTTCGTCCATGAAGAAAAAATTTATGGAAAGGTTTTTAAACAGATAAGTTCAGTTAGTAAATTACCCCGTTCAGCAAAAATTATGTCGAATTTTGTCGCAAATGGTATAATATGTTTAGGAAAATTACAGCAGGGGGTGATGGATCATGGTCGATATGGAAGAAAAAGATGCAGGAACAAGGATTATGCTCTTACGGAATGATAAAGGCTATTCCAGAGAGTATTTATCAGAGAAAGCAGGTATATCGAGTAAATTTTTATATGAGATAGAAACCCGGGGAAAAGGGTTTTCCGCTAAAACGCTGCTGCATTTGGCTTCTGCACTGGAGGTGACGACGGATTACATAATGGTTGGCGAGGGGAATCCAAAGTACGATGAAAAACTTGCCAATATGATCGAGATGTTTGAACCGAATGTTTTGGAGACAGTAAAGAGATTGCTGGAAGTTGCATATGAGCTGGCGAGGAAGTAGGGGTCAATGGTTCTTATCAGAGATAAGTCAGATAAATGTGTAGGTGTATTTATATGACTTTTTTTGTAAAGAGTGATCCTTGTAAGTGTTAAAATAAGTAATTGGATACTTACCTTTAGTTCATTGATGTTAATAAATTTTACTGATATTATATTCTTAAATTTTTAATTAAGTCTTAATCAATAGTGATAGCAGGATACATTTAGAAGTGTCAAATTAGTATATTTAAAATGTAATTTTGGTTTTGTTGGTGTGGGGATGAGATGTTTGGAAAGTATTTTTTGGGATTGAGGAAATGAAATGTTTACAATTGTTGCATGTATGAAATACATAAATTCGAGATTGCTTTCGGGAGATGTACAATTAGAAGGCGGTTACGTTATCAATCCATATGATCTATTTATGTTGGAGCAACTGCTAAAATTCAAAAAAAATACATCTTGTCGTATTGTTGGTCTGACAATGGGACCATTGGCTTGTGTTGAGGTTATTCAGAGATGTATTGCTTATGGATTAGATGATATCTTTCTGGTCTGTGATAAGACCTTTTCTGGGTCGGATACATATGCTACATCCTACATTTTAACAGAGGCTTTGAAATATATTGGTCGGGCAGATATATATGCATTTGGAGAAAAGGCAACAGATGGAGAAACTGGGCAGGTTTCGATAGAAGTTGCCAGTCGCTTAGATTTGCTTTGCGTAATGGGAGTGCACAAATTTTGGATGAATAGTGCAAATGAGATACTTTTGGAACGCAAGTTTGCAGATAGATTAGAAGAGTTGATTCTTCCTATACCTTGTGCCCTTGGTTTTCGAGGATTTACCGTTAAAGAACCACAAATAAATTTACTAAAAATAAAAAAAGCCAGGAATTATACTCCTAATGTATTGACAGCAGAGACTCTTAAAGTCAAGAGTTATTATTGTGGAAATTTAGGCTCAAAAACTGCAGTAAAAGAAACTGAATTCATTATTACAAAAAGAAATAATGAGGTTATAGAGGGAACATCTAAGAATAAAGCGGACATATTAAAGAAGTTGATTTCAGGATTTGGAAAGGAAAAAACATGAATAAAGAAGAAGTATATAGTAAAGTAGAAGAATTGTTGCAGGAAATAACAAAGGATCAAGAGAAAAGACCAATGTTAGTTGACACTTCGATGAATAGCCTGGGGCTGGATTCTATCGCAATTATTCATTTTGTCATTTCTCTTGAAGAACAATTTGGTATCGAACTTGAGGATGAGGATCTTTTATCCGAAAATTATGAATCTATTGAGCGAATTGTTCAAATGCTAGATAAATATATTTAGTTTTAAGTATTATTGTTATTTAGATTTGTCAATTTCAATCAATATACATTACTATGCAAGGAGAAGAAGGGCGGGAGAATTTTTTTACTTTGGAAGCATGTGCGAGAATGGAGGAAAATATGAGATTAACTATTTCTGTTATAATATACAATGTAGAAGAGTATTTAGATAGTTGTTTAGAAAGCATTAAACAACAAATCACAAATGATGTTCAAATTCTATTAATAGATGATGGATCTACCGATTATAGTGGAATTATTGCTAATCATTATGCGGAAATGGATGAGAGATTTAAAGTAATTCATAAAGAAAATGGAGGACCAGGTTCTGCGAGAAATACGGCTATAGATAATGCAATAGGTGACTACATATGGTTTGTGGACGGAGATGATATTATAGCTGAAAATTCTGTGCATAAGCTATTATTATATTTAAATGAAGAACAGATATTACCAGAAATTTTAATTTGCGATTATTTTTCGTTTGATAAAGATGAAATTAAATTAGAAGCCATGGATAATATAATGCCTAATAAGGGGGAATGCTTGAATGGAAGCCAATGCGCATTCCTATGGGGAAATAGTCTTTTTGGAGCTGTATGGCATTGTTTGTTTCAACGCCAATTTATTTTAAATACACATCAGAGATTTGATGAAGATTTATACTGCAATGAGGATGAGGATTGGTTTATTTCTGTTTTGACCTATGCTAAGTCAATCTCCATTTTTAATGAGCCTATTTACAAATACAGAAAGGCCAGAGCAGGATCAATTCTGCATGATTCTAATTGTTTTAAGAGGTTTATAAGCAGATATAATGTGTATACAAGGTGGTTTGATTATTTTATTAATCTTCAAATTCAAAATGAGAGTACGAGACACATGATTGCATATTTTTCTGAATCGTATTTAGGTTTGGCTAGAGATATAAGTGTTTTAGATATTCAGGAGAAAAGAAAGGCAATAAAAATTTATAAAAAAAGGTTGGATATTTCTTCTAACGAATTATGCTGTTCGTCGGATTACAAATTCATGTGGTGGTCAGCAACTGACATAATATAAAGCATATTTTAAATTATCTAATAATTGAAAGGAGTGTATATTGAAAAATATACATAATGTGTCATGAAATAATAAGTGCCATTTGTTATGCCAGTTGTTTCAAGTGTAGTCAAATGAGGCAATTGATTATTATGATTTTTATTATAATTTGCGGAGGAGAGCAAGTGAAAACTGTGATATGGGTTGTGTGCTTTGAAACTCCAAATAAATTAGGAGATTATTGTAAACAAATACTTTATAAGGCGAGCAAACTAATTACTAAGAATGATGTTACGGTTTCTGCAGTATGTATTGGAGATTATGAACCAGGCAAATTACAAGCGTTGTCTAAGTATGGTGCTGATAAAGTGATCTTTTCCCAAGAGGTTTGCTCTAATTATAGACAGGTTGCTTCTATTTTGTTTCATATGTATCAAAGTGAAAACGATAGCCCTAATCTTATTATGTTTCTGGCATCAGAATGGGGAAAATGTATTGCTGCAGATTTGGCAGTTAGAGTTGGAGCTGGTTTAATTGCAGAATGTATAGATATTAAGGCACAAAAAGAAAATAATAAATATAAATTTATTTTTACAAGATCGGCAGTTGCTTCAACTGTTTTAGCACAAATATATTGTAAAAATACGAAGCTTAGCATGTGTACATGTAAAAAAAATGTTTTTATGGGGATTGATGCATATCCTTTCAAACATATATCTGTTCAGAGTTGGTATGGCAACTACAGAGAGAAAACTCAACCATGGCGTATAATAAAATCGGAGTTGCAAGTATATGAAAGTACTAATGTTGAGTTAGAGACGGCAAGGCTTGTTTTTGGCATTGGCCGAGGGGTATGTAATAAAAATGATTTAATAGAGATCAGACAGGCTGCTGGAAAATATAACGCTGCTATAGTTTGTACAAGGGCTATTGTAGAAGAAGGAATTCTTGAGAAAGAACGGCAGGTGGGGCAGTCTGGTATCAGTATATCTCCGGAAATGTATATAGCAATTGGTATTTCTGGGGCAGTACAGCATATGGTTGGGATAAAAAAGGTAAAGAAAATTATTGCCATAAATACGGATGAAAGTGCCCCCATCTTTTCATATGCTGATTATTGTATTATAGATGACTATAAAAATATAATTAGAGAACTATAAGTTAAAGCTGGTTTCTTGTTAACTGCCTTAATATACTCGAAACTTTAGGAACATAATATGTATGAACAATATGTAATAGAAAATGGTGCTTTTTATGGTTGAAGTATATTCGTTGAAATGTGATGATGAAATTAATAAAGAACAATATGATTTTTTACTTTCTTTAATATCACATCAGAGATTGGAACAAATAAAAAAGTTTCATTTTGTTGAGGATGCCAAAAGAACTTTATTTGGAGAAGCAATGATAAGATACTTAGCATGTAGTCGTATGAATCTGCAGAATGAAAATATATGTTTCGGAAAAAACCAATATGGGAAACCGTTTTTGTATAATAAACCTCGATTTTTCTTTAATGTTTCACATTCTGCAAATTGGGTGGTTTGCGCAATTAGCACTAAAGAAGTGGGAGTTGATATTGAGAAATTAAAACCAATTGATATGAAAATTGCAAAACGGTTTTTTGATAAAAGAGAGTATCATTATATAATGAGTGCTGCAGATTTCGCGACACAGGTTGAGTGCTTTTACGATATATGGACATTAAAAGAAAGTTATGTCAAATATATAGGTAAAGGACTGCACATACCTTTAAACTCATTTTGTGTATATAAAGAAGAACAGGATTATAAATTATTATCTAATAGGCTAGGGAATAGACAGGATATATGTTTTTCAAAGTTTGATTTTAATAATAATTATAAATTGTCAGTATGTTCAGGAAAAATTAGGCATAATAAAATTATTAATCAAATTAAACTTGTGGATATAGTAGGCAGATTGTGTAAATAAGCAATTATAAATAATACATATGAGGTGTTCTGTTTATGTCATACAAATTTTTTTCACTATCACAACCACAACAACGTATTTTTCTAACTCAAAATATATATCCCTTTTCATCTTTATATAATATTGGAGGTTCAGTCTTAATAAATGGATATGTTGATACGAGTATACTGCAACAGGCTATTAAAATGTTTATTCATGAGAATGATTCATTTCAAATTCGTTTAGTGTATAAGGGACATATTCCTATGCAGTTTTTTTGCATGGAGGAGTCCAATGTGGATTTCTTAGATTTTAGCAGAATCAATGGAGAAGCAGAAAAACATTATAGAAAATGGGAGGCTAGACAGGCTCGAACTCCATTTGAAATGATGAATGAACCTTTATATCAGTTTGCTGTCATAAAGATAAGTGATCATTTATATGGCTATTTTGTAAAGCTGCATCATATAATTGCTGACGGGTGGTCTATTCAATTGTTGACAAAAAGAATTCATGAAAATTACATGGAACTAAAATATGGTACAATAGTGGATAAGGAGAGTAACTGTCAATATAAGAACTATCTTGTTGACGAACAGAAATATTTAGCATCGGCTAGTTACGATAAGGATAAGCAATACTGGTTGAACTTGCTTAAAAACGTTGATTGCAATAGCAATAACATGGATTGTTTTATAGATGGAATCAGGACTACATTTTTTTTAACAGGAGATGTAGTTGTGTTGGTTCGATCCTTGTGTAAAGCATATAATATTTCTTTGAACATTTTTTTTATTAGTATATATTCTTTGTATACATATAAGAAGCGTGGATTAAAAAAATTTATAATAGGAATACCTGTTTTGGGTCGAAAAGGAAAAATGCAGCATAGTATTTTTGGAATGATGGTTAATACTGTGCCGTTGCTGATTCAGATTGAACCATCACAGTCATTTATAGAGTTGGCACGCAACATAAATAAGAGTTTTTATGACTGCTACAAACATCAAAGGTATCCATACAATCATATGGTTCGAGGGAAAGGTTGGCAAGTTCAATCTTTATACAATGAATGTATGAATTATTATGGAACTAAATTAGATCAGACGTTTGATGGTTTTCCGGTTACAAATACAGAGTTTTATAATGGGCAGCAATCATATATGTTTCAAATGATAGTCAGAGAATGGCAGGGAGAGGAGAAGGTTCAGTTGGATATTGATGCAGCGAATAGTGTATATAGCCAATTGCAGATTAATGATTTGATTAGTGAATTTATAGAACTTGTTAATTGCTTTGCTGCTGACCCAACAAAGTGTGTTAATATGTTAGGAAGAAGTATAGAGGAAGAATTATCTTCGAAAGTAAAAAAAGGTTATAATGACACAAAAAGAAAGCTGGAGACAGAGATAACAATAGTTGATTTGTTTGAAAGGGCTGTTAAACGGTATGCGGACTGTGTTGCGGTAGAGTGTGAAGGTGAAACTTTTACATATGCACAATTTCATGAAAAAATATTGAAATTTTGCGCCCTTTTGGCTGAAAGGGGTATCAAATCAGGAAGTATAATTGGGGTTATAGCAACACATTCTGTTGATATGCTGACTGCTATATGGGGAATATTGGCTTATGGATGTGTCATTTTACCGATAGATCCTAAAACTCCAGTTACAAGACAAAGATATTTATTGGAGAATGTTTCCGCAAAAATACTTTTTTCAAACATTCCAGATTTAGATATACCGGGTTTTGGTGGAGCTATTTATGCTATTCAGGACATTGAAATGGCTCGGTTAGGTGAAATAAATAGGCGGAGCAATCCTGAAAGGCTTGCATATATCATGTATACATCAGGATCGACTGGACAACCAAAAGGTGTACAAGTATCACATAAGAATCTATTAAATTATATTTGTTGGGCAAAAAAACAATATGTAGTAGGGAATAATAATCAGGAGGCAGAAGTATTTCCGTTATTTACCTCCATTTCGTTTGATCTTACCGTAACGACATTGTTTACACCATTAATCAGTGGGAGCAAAATAATTATTTATCCGGAATATGATAACGAATGTTCATTGTTTCGTATTTTGAATGAAAACCGATGTACAGTTGTTAAATTAACACCATCGCATTTGTCTTTAATTCGAGACCGAATAGGGCTAAACTCTTCAATTCGCCGGTTTATTGTTGGAGGAGAAGCATTACAAACTTCTTTGGCCGGCAATATTTATAGAAACTGGGGAGGAAAAATAGAAATTATTAATGAGTATGGACCGACAGAAGCGACAGTTGGCTGTATGAGTCATAGATTTGACTTCCATAAAGATGTATTTGATTCTGTTCCTATTGGAAAGCCAATCTGGAATACAAAAATTTATATTTTAGATAAAGATATGCAGGAAGTTCCCATAGGTAAAACAGGAGAAATATATATAGCTGGTGATTGTGTTACGCAAGGATATGTGAACTGTCCCGAATTAACAGATAAAAGATTTATATTTCATGATATGGAAGAAGGCAGAGAACAGCTATATCGGACTGGTGATAGAGCTAAATTTTTAGATCATGATACGATGCTTTATTGTGGTCGTTTAGATTCTCAAGTAAAAATACAGGGACATAGGATCGAATTGCAGGAGATAGAGTCGGAAATATTAAAAAATTCTGCTGTTGATGAGGTTCATGTAATGGCGTTGGATAATTTTAGCGGAGTAAAACAATTATGTGGGTATTATACTTCTGTAAAAGGCCTTCGTCAGGAAGAATTACGATTGTTTTTACAGGAAAATGTACAACAATATATGATACCAACCTGGCTTATACATATGAATAACTTCCCGCTAAGTAATAATGGAAAGTTAGATTCGGATTTATTGCCTAAACCGCAGAGTGGTATTTCCTCGAAAGATTATGACCATTCTCCTTTACTGGATATAAGTGCAAAGATATTAGGCGTTGATGGAATTGTTTTAGATGACGATTTTTACAGTTTGGGGGGTAGTTCTATTTCTGCTATACAGATATCATCCAAATTACGAGAAAATAAGCTTTTATTGTCAGTGAAGTCAATTTTAGAAAATCCAGTTTTCAGGGATATGGAGACTTGCATAGAAAGACAGGAAGATACATTATTCGATCAGGGTCTATGTTCTGGGGAAATCGAACCAACACCAATAGTAAAATGGTTTTTTGCGCAACCTTTCAAAAATTTAAATACTTACTATCAAGAGTTGCAGTTAATGTTAACCCGGCCGATTGATATCGTTACATTAGAAAAAGCTTTGACAGCTATTGTTAGATATCATGATATACTCAGAGTTAACGTAAGGGAGGATAGGCGATTATTTTATAATAATGAACATCTAAAAAGACAGGTTAAAATAGAAGAAATAGGATGTGAAGAACGGACAAGAGAAGCTTTTGAACATATTATTGAGAAAAGTAAACAGAAGTTATTAAGTGAAATGAACATAACTTCAGGACTTTTGGTGCGTTCCTGCTTAGTGAGTATGGGAGAAGTAAAGGTATGGTGTATATTAATACATCATTTAGTTGTGGATGGAATCTCATTAAGAGTGCTGCTTGATGATATTACAACAAGCTTGCGGTGTTTATTGCAAGGGCAGGATGTTAAATTACCAATGAAAACATTATCCTACAAAGCATATGCAGAGGATTTTAAGAAGGGAGATGATAGGAATTGTTCAAAACGTGTTCCTGCTATCCAGAACGCAGTACGTGAAGAACAACAAAATGCAATTTTGGAGTTGGATCAAGAAACTACACAGATTCTTCTTCAAGATGCAAATCGACGATATTCTACAAAACCTGTGGAACTGTTGCTGGCAGGATTATTATATACATTATATGAAAATGTACAGAATCAATGGGAACTTCAATTAGAAGGTCATGGACGTGATAATGATAAGTATAATATTTCCAGAACAGTAGGATGGTTTACTTATCTGGCGTCAAAGAACATTAATCATATTCCTGATAATATGGAGGAACTTATTATATATGCCAAAGAAACCTACCGAAGTATGATAAATACTGCTAATGAACATAGTTCAGAGATGTTTAATAGATCCAGAGGGGAGAGATCCATCCGATTTAATTATATGGGAGATTTTAGGACAAAGTATGATTTTTTTATAGTCGAACCAGTCTTTTCGTTACAGAATGAATTGCTTGAAACAATGGAACTAGATATGGTAGTTGTGAACCGAAAAATTATGATGTGCTTACGTATGCGCAATAGCATACTTTGTGGTGTTAAGGAAGCAGATGATTTTCTTGCAAAATACAAGCAAAATATTGAGAATATAGTAGGATTTTGTTGTCAGACAGGTGAGAGACATTTTTCACCATCTGATTTTGGACTTGCGCATATTTCTCAGATAGAACTAGATCATCTTTTTGTATAAGATTAAATTTAACAGGCTGCAATTTAATCGGACATGTCCAAAATTATTAGATACTTTTTTGGAGGGATTTGTATGGATATAATTGGTGTTGTTGGAGCCGGTACCATGGGGAAAGGAATAGCATTAGCTTTACTGCTTTCGGGACATGGTGTAACGGTAATAGAGAACAACAAGCTAAAAAGGATGAAATTTATTCAGGAGATAGAGAAAGAATATAGAATTTTAAGTATGATGAATGCTGACAAATATTTAGAGTGGGATCAAATTGAGAATAAAATACAGATATCGGAAGACTTGGAACTTTTAAGGAATTCTTCAATTATTATAGAATGCATCAATGAAGATATCAATAGAAAAAAGGAACTTTTTGAGAGGTTAGATCAAATTGCTGATAAACAGTGTATCTTTTATTCGAATACATCATGCATTAGTATTACGATGCTGGCTTCGTATACACAGCGTCCGGAAAAGGTAATTGGAACACACTTTATGAATCCAGTTAATCAAATCCATAGTGTGGAAGTTATAAAAGGCATTCATACATCAGCAGAGACAATAGAAAGAACTCAGCATCTATTAGAAGTAATGGGGAAACAGGCAATCATTATTAATGACATGGCAGGTTTTGTTTCTAATCGAATATCACATCTCATGATGAATGAGGCAGCTTTTATTTTACAGGATAGAATTGCGGATGCAGCAACTATAGATGAAATATTTAAAAAGTGTTATGGGCATAAGATGGGGCCTTTAGAAACGGCTGATTTGATTGGAATAGATACAGTAGTAGATTCGCTTAACGTATTATATGAATTTTATCAGGACTTCAAGTATAGGTGCTGTCCGCTTTTAAAACAAATGGTCGCATCAGGATATTGTGGGAAGAAGACAGGAAAAGGTTTTTATATATATTAAGAACAAAAAAACAAACATGATTAAAAAATTTTGTAATTGTACTATACGAAATAAATACATTGAATGGGGAAAAAATGAGACAGAGATTATATGTTCACTTATATGTGACAACAAAATGTAATTTAGCATGTAAGCATTGTTATTCAGCTTATTCAGAAAAAAGCACAAAAGAATTATCTGTTGAGCAAATTGTTTTTTTGATTCGTTGGTTAGAAAGAAAGTATGATGCATTTTTTGATGTTGAGGGTGGAGAAATTTTTCTTCGGCAAGATATTAATAGAATTCTATCTATGCTGACAGAATCAGAACGTCAGAAAATCACAATAACTACAAATGGAACTATATTACCTAAAGTAGATCCACTTTATTTGAGGCAACTGGACGAATTCCGTGTATCAGTTGAGGGTCATACCACAGAGCTTCAAGAAAACATTCGTGGTGTTGCGCTTATGCCAATAATGAAGAATTGTGAAGAATGGTTAAAGCAAAATATTCCTGTTGAAATTCGCATGACAATTCATAAAAAGAATTACCAATATCTTCAGGAAGCCTGTCAATATTTTATTCGACTTGGCTTTCAACGTTTTAGTTTTTATGAGTTTCAGGCTGTTGGCAGGGGGAAGGATTTTGCGGAAGAATATATCTTAGATGCAGGAGCCTTTGAAGTAGTGTTAAAGCAACTTTCCAGTCTTGCCCAAACGAGACCTGTGGTTGACTGGATTAAGCTTAATATTACAAATCAGCGTAGAGATTTACTAGAGAAAAATCAAAACCAGTTGGAAAACACCAAATTTGAGATATTGGATGTATGCGATATACCAACACTTACGATAAGCAGTGCTGGAAAGCTTGGAACATGTCCTTGGAATGTGTCAGATCAGACTATAGATATAACTAATCTTAAAGAATTTGAAGATAAAGTTGATGAGATAGTTGACTTACAAGGCGGCAGACATGCTTGTGATCATTGTAGTTCGTTTAGGATACTTTATAAATGAAAGAGAGGGGGGATCTCTTTGGCATTAAAATTTGACAACAAATTTCATTTTGTTAAAACGCCAGTTTTACAATGTAGAAAATTTGCGAAAAACAATAATGTATTTGTAAAATTAGAAGGCAAAAATATAAATAATAGTGTTAAATGCCGTTCAGCATATTTTATGATACAGGATTTAGTTACTAATTATTCTGTGTCAAATATCGTTGAGTCTTCAAGTGGCAATTTAGGATTAAGTCTTGGTTATTTTGCAAAAGAAGCAAATCTTAATTTTTTGTGTCTAGTAGATCCTACGGTACCAGAAAGTAAAATTCAAAAATTAAGGGATTATGGTATAAATTACTATTCGGTTCCGCTATCTGGCAAAGCGGATTATCGAACGGCAAGGATTGATTATGCAAAAGAATTGGACAAGAGAAAAGAATGGAAATGGACGAATCAATATAGTAATCCGGCAAATGCCAAAGGACACTATTTAACAACGGCACCAGAATTATATGAACAGATGGATAAACGTATTGATATCTTTGTTTGCTCTGTAGGGTCTGGGGGGACCATATCCGGTGTAGGAAAATATTTAAAAGAGCACAATGAAAACATAATAATTGTGGCGGTTGAGCCAAAGGGGTCAACTATATTTGGTGGTACTGATGCTTCTTACCTGACTGTTGGAGCTGGTCTAGTCGGACCATCTGGATTAATTAAACATAATTGGGACTTGATCGATTATGCAGTCAAGGTTAATGATGATGATGCTATCAGTATTTCGATTGAGTTTGAAATAATGGAAAAAGAATCGGTCGGAATAACATCAGGAAGTGTATTATATGTTGCTCGTTATCTTTCGGAACTATTTCCGAATCAGCGCATTGCATGTATATCGCCAGATGGTGGGGAGAATTATCGGCATATATATGATGATCATGTCGAAAAGGAGAGAGAAGCGTTGGATATATTTTCATTGCGAAAGAATGGTAACATAAAGATTAGTAATAATGGGAGGATGCATGAGAAAATCAATAATTAGGATAATATCATTTTTATTAATTATATTGATTGTAATTTTGTCTCCAATAACTTATATTGATGCAAAGCAATCGGCAGATCTTTATCAATTGGAAGATTTAAATGAGAATAAAGTTACTAAATTAGTTGAAAATGTAATGGAGAAATCTGATGTCCCAGGAATATCAATTACAATTATCAGTGGTGATGAAACGAAGTTTTTAAATTATGGATATGCTGATAAGGAATCCCAAATAGCCGTAACGGACGAAACGTTGTTTGAATTGGGTTCGATGAGTAAGGCGTACACTGCTTTAGCAATATTTTTGCTTGTAGAGGAAGGAAAGTTATCCTTAGATGATAACGTATCAGATTATCTACCATGGTTTACCGCTCATTATAAAGGAAAATATAAAAGAAAGCGTATAGATGAAGATGTAGATATTAAACTGCGTGACTTAGTATATCATACAAGTGGTATGCCATTTGAAAGCCTAGGCTACATTCCAGAGGGAAATGGGGACAATATGCTGGAACAGACTGTTCGCAATATAAATGGGATCTCGTTGGATTTTTATCCTAATGAGAAATTTCAATATGCTACAGTGAATTATGACATTTTAGGTCTTATAATCCAAGAAATTACGGGACTATCATATGAAGAATATATGTACAAGAATATTCTGGGACCATTGGGTTTAGAACATACCTACTTATTTCAGGATGATGCAAAAGAAACTGGTCTTTTGGCCAAAGGCTATAAGATGAAATTTTTTCAGTCACATCCGTATGAAGCTCCCGTTTATCGAGGAAATGCGCCAGCTGGTTATGTAATTTCAAATGCAAAAGATATGGAACGATGGATTCGTTTTCAAATGGGCAATATAAGGGTGGGAAGCATATTAAATACTGCAATGGAGAAAACGCATGTTGGAGACTATACAGTACCATCACAGGACAATCAGTTGTATGCTGGTGGTTGGCATGTAGACTTAAAAGAAGATTTAATAGAGCATGGTGGTGAGAATCCCAATTTTTCTTCTATGCTGACAATAAATAGGGATAAGCAATTTGCTGTATGCGTACTTTCAAATATGAATTCTAATGCGGCCGGATATATTTGTAGTGAAATAGTTGCAATGTTTGAAAATACCACTTCTACGAAATATACAGAGCATCAATATCATATGATGGATAAGGTTTTTAGTCTTATATTGATCTTTTCTGGTTTGTTATTTATTATTTTCATATTTTTGATTGTGCGGGCGCTTATGGAAATTATAAAAGGGGAGAGACGATATACGAAGTTGAATGAGGTAAGAGTTGCAGGGGAACCTTTGGCGTTTTTCATGACCTTTCTTTTAGGTGTATGTGTATATTATATTCCAAATGTTTTGTTTTACCGTCTTCCCTGGAGAGTGGTTTCGGTTTGGGGAAGCTCGAATGTTGTATTAGGTTGCATCACAGCCTTTATCATGTTTGTAGTTTTTATGATATATATGCTTTTAACATTTAATTTTAGCAAAGAAAATGAGAAAAATTATCTATCTCTGGTAGTATTAAGTATTATAAATGGTGCAGCAAGTGCATTAATTATATTCTCAATCAATGAATCATTTAATAGAAATTTACAATATACAAAAGAATTACTATTTTATTTTCTTTGTGCTTTAATATATCTTGTTTATACCAAGAAATTGATGGAGGGTAGACTGATTGTAATTGTAAATGAAATTATTTATCAAAAAAGGACAGGATTGATCACAAAAATTAGTGATTCACGATATCAGGCCATTGAAACCATCGGCAATGAGCGAATTTATTCTGCATTAAATAATGATATAGAACAGATATCCAGAATTCCTGATATGTTGGTTAGCTTTGCTTCTAACTTATTAACATTGATATTTTGTTTGGCGTTTCTATATTTTAAAAGTAAAGTAGCATTTGTAGTATCATTTTTCGTAATAGTTTTAAATGGATTGATTGGGTATATAACCGGGAAAAAAGCCTCAAAATATTGGGAAAAGAATAGAACAATTCAGGATACATATTTTAAGCAATTAGCTGATTTAGTTTATGGATTTAAGGAACTAAAATTGAATGTTTTGAGAAAAGTTGATTTTTTACTTGATATCAAACGATATTCACGTTCCTCCTCGGAATTAAAAAAGACGTCATCAATAAAATTTCTTAATTATGATATTTATAATATGTTAATGTACAATGTTATTTTTGGTGTAGTTGTTTTTTTCTTTCCCCTGATCATATCAGATATTAATGTAAATGATTTACGAGAAAATTTGTTTCTGGTTTTCTATTTAATAGGTCCGTTTTTATCAGTTTCTGGTTTTATTGGAGGCATTTTAGAAATGAAAGTTCATTTAAAGCGGGTTGATCAAATAAGGAAAGAATTGGATGATGGTCAGACTGAAGGACTAGAGGGAAGGATTGGGTTAGGAATAGAATCATCTGAGCAAATGTGTATTAAATTGAATTCAGTTACTTACCAGTACAAATCACGGAACGAAGGGGATGCTGATGTTGAGAATGTCTTTGAACTGGGACCACTGAATTTTGAGTTTCAAAAAGGAAAGGTTGTATTTATAACAGGAGGGAATGGAAGTGGTAAATCCACACTTGGCAAATTGATTACGGGATTATACTCCCCCTTGAATGGGAGCATTCAGATTAATGGAAAGGAAGCGTTACCGGAGGAATTGAATGAATTGTTTTCGGCGGTCTATAGCGATTTCCATTTATTTGATAAATTATACGGTATTGATGTAAAGAGCAGAAAAGATGAAATTGATAAACTAATAGAAATGATGGGGCTGCAAAATGTCATTTCATATAGTCAAAATGGAGAAATTGAAAGTACTAAACTCTCAACTGGACAAAAGAAGAGGCTTGCATTTGTTGTTAGCTGTCTGGATGATAAGCCAATGGTTTTGTTTGATGAATGGGCGGCTGAGCAAGATCCAGTTTTTCGAAAGTATTTTTATGAAGAGTTAATTCCTATGTTAGCTGCTCTTGGTAAAGGCGTTGTGGTTATTACACACGATGATCGTTATTTTAATTGTGCAGATGTCTTGTTAAAGCTCGAACGAGGACAAACATTGAGTTAAAGAAGAGATAGGAGTTTGATTGGTTTGAATCTTTTTATGTTACCTTATGCAGGTGGATTTTCAAGTTATTACAATAGTTGGAAACCTTTATTTTCAAAGGATATTACACCAATTGCAATAGAGCCTAAGGGAAGAGGAACTCGTCATAGGGAAGTGTTTTATGATAATTTTACAGATGCGATCAAAGATTACATTAACCAGATTGAGACAAGGAAAACGTCAAAGCAATATGCTATTTATGGTCATAGTATGGGAGCATTTGCAGCATATGAAATTTGTGCGTTTTTACTGAGAAACCATGAAACATTACCTATTCATTTATTTTTGTCTGGTCGGTTGCCGCCATCTGTTTTGGTAAAGAAAAAGTCGGAAGAATTTTCTGAAGAGAGTATCATGAAACAGATGGAAAGACTTGGTGGGACTCCAGAATGGCTTTTACAGGATAAAAAGAGTATTGCTTTTTTTGTCTCAAAATTAAGAGATGATCTTAATTTGTTTTATAATTATGTACCAGTTGCCATGCCGACTATTTTACCAATACCAATAACGGTTATGAATGGCAAAGAGGATTGTAATGAACAGATAATGAAAGAGTGGGAAGAATTCAGTAATGGAGATTTCGCATATTACGAGTTTGATGGTGGTCATTTTTTTATTAATCAGTTTAAGAAGGAGATTGTTCAGATTATTCAACAACGTTTAAAGGAAAGAAAGGATATGACGGTGAAGAGTAAAATAAAAGATTTTGTTTTAAGATATGTATCTAGTGCAGCATTGAAAGATGATGATAATTTTATTGAGTTAGGTCTTGTAAATTCGTTGTTTTTTATGCAGCTTGTCATTTTTTTGGAAAAAGAATTTTCAATTACAATTGAAAATGATGAGCTAAAACAAGATAATTTTAGTTCAATTAATGCTATTACTATGTTCATAGATCGAAAAGTGTTAGGGGCATAAAATGGGAGAACAAGTAAGGTTGGCTGCTTTATTTCCCGGACAAGGTTCCCAATATATTGGGATGGGAAAAAAGTTGTGTCAATATAGTGAGGCGGCCAGAAGCATTTTTAATCAGGCGGATGAAATATTAGAATATCCACTAAGCCATATTTGCTTTGAGGGAAGTGTCAGAGAAATTAACAAATTGCAGATTATGTTTGCTGCAATTTTAACGTGTGATGTTGCTGTTTATCATGCTTATATGGAGAGGATAGGAATTCAACCTATTATTGGTGCCGGACATAGCTTAGGAGAATATGCTGCACTCGTTTGTGCAGGAATAATGAAGTTTGAGGACGCATTAAAATTAGTAACCTTGAGAGCAGAACTGGCAATAGAGGAAGCGAAAGGGAAAAGTTGCTCGATTATTATAGGTTTAAACAAAGAGCAGGTTGAATCACTATTAGAGGAATATCAGGGGATTGAAATTGGCTGTTTTAATGCTGAAAGACAAATATTAATTGCAGGAGTTACAGAAGAATTATACAGATTTGAAAAACAGGTATTAAAGCAAGGCGTGGAAGTAACTCCTTTACCCTTTAGTCCGCCTATTCATACCTTTTATATGAAGCAGACAATTTCGAAGCTTAGGAAAGCTCTGGAACGCTGCGATTTTGGTATCCCTAAATGGAACATCATTAGTAATTTTGATAGTGAATTCTATACAGGAAATAAGAAAACGGTGTTAAATAAATTATTACAACAGATGGTGTCGCCTGTATTGTGGACAAAAGCACTGGAATATCTTAATGAATATGATATTGATTTAGTAGTGGAGATGAGTACTAGAAATATTTTGACAAATCTTTTAGATTCCGAAAAGGCAGACTATTCTTCACTTTCTTATGGAAAGGCATATATACAGGAGTTGCAACAGAATGAAAATACATTAAGCAATCAAACATTTCAAAAAGAAATAGTTAATAGGAGTTTGAAGATAGCGGCAAGTACAAGAAATAGAAATTGGGACGAGAAAAGTTATGAGGAGAAAGTTAGAATTCCTTGGCTAAATCTTGAAGCTATGGATAGGAAGCTTCAAGAGGAGAACACGGTATCTATATCACCAAATGAAATATTAGGTAACTTAAAAGAAATACTTGTATCAAAGCAAGTGGAGCGTAAATTAGTTTCACGGAAGCTGTTTCATGCTGTATTTCAAAGGGATGGCAATTGATAAGAGGAGGGATGCTATATTGAAGAAAATATCCAAGGAGCAGGTGGAGGATATATTTGAATTAACACCAATGCAGACTTCCATGCTTGTAGCATATTTGAATGATTCTACCCACCAAGCTTATCATGAGCAAACTCGCTATAGGTTGACTGGACCGATTATGTCAGAGTATCTTTGTGAAGCACTTCGAATTGTTGTAAAGATGCACCCAATGCTTAGGGCTGTTTACAGGTGGAAGCAATTATCGGTTCCACTGCAAATCATTTTGGATGATCAGAAAGAGCCAGTGGAGTTTTATGATGTATCGGATGGGACAATGGATGAGGCAGTGAGATTTTCTGATGATATTGATCAACAGGTATTTACTCAAAAACTGGATCTTGAAGAACAGGCAGTTCGGTTTATTGTTATAAAGTTAAAAAAGGAATTATTTCACTTAATTATTGTAAATCATCATATTATATTTGATGGTTGGAGCAATGGAATACTATTAAAAGATTTATTGGAAGTTTATTGTACTTTAAAAAATAGAAAAGCTCAATCTTTAAATATAATAAGACGCAAAGGGTATAAGAAATTTGTTAATATGCAAAACAATACTGATACCGCATCAAGAGAATTATTTTGGAAAGAGTATTTCAAAGATTATCAAAGTAAAGAAATATTACCATTTGCAAAACCTAATGAAAATGTTTCAGGCGTTGGGCATTTAGAGTTTCCTTTAGATACTGGGTTAATACAGAAGATACATCGACAGGCTGCACAGTTAGGAGTTACAATTGCAACAATGCTGTATGGTGTCCTTGCAGCATTGTTTTATCAGAAAACAAAGATTAGTGATATTGTTTTCGGGGCTACATTATCTTGTCGTCCGTTGAATCTGGATTGCTTTCAACAGGTCATCGGAATGTTTATTAATACGTTACCATTAAGAATAATGGTATCTCCCCAGAGAACGTTACAGGAGTTTTTGCAAACTGTTGCGGAAAGCTATATATGTATTGAGGAGTTTAAGGATACACCAAAGGAATACATAGCATCGTTTTTGAACTCCCAAACAAGATTGCGGTTATACAATATTGCTGTTACAATCCAGAATTATCCGATGTCAAATATTGTTTTACAAGGGAATGAAGAATTAAAAATGGAGCTTTATTCCCGCCATATTGCTACAGATTTACCGTTAACAATTGGTATAAGAACATATGATAGCATGACTTTTGATTTTATTTATCAAAAGGAATGGTATGATGAAGAGAAAATTCAGCAGTTTATGTATCAATTTTGTAAATTGTTGGAAAAGTTCTTAGAAGATAATGTTCATAATCAAACGTTAGATAAGTTATTGCAACCAAATATAAGAAACACACAGTCAGTAATTTTGCAGTTTGAGGAGGCGGAGTTTAATGATGTATTTTAGTATTCCTAGTGACTTTAACTTAGATACATTGGAAAAACTGGATGAATTAAATAGAACTAGTAACAACAAAAAAGTAATTGAAACATATGGACAGGCTACAAGGGGAATACTACATAATTCGGGAAGGGATATTAATGCGTTGCCTGATATTTCTATGCAGGAGTTGGAAAAATATATTGAAAGTTCGAAGACTAAGGGGATAGATTTTAATTATACCATAAATCCTTCCTGTTTTGGGAACTTAGAATTCACGAAGGACGGAATTAGAAAGATTACAGGTTTATTGAAAGAATTATATCAGATTGGTGTGAGATCCCTGACTGTAACATCCCCATCGATTTTTGAAGTTATTCATTCCAGTGGTCTTGATTTTAGTATAAAGGCATCTGCTATCTGCGAGATTGCATCACCAAACAGGGCGTTGTTCTATAAAGATTTGGGTGCTAATAGATTAGTAATTGATCCTGATGTAACAAGAGATTTTAGGACAATTAGAAATATATGCAGAGTGGTTGGAGCAGGTTGTGAGATGATTATTAATAATGTTTGTCTCAAAAATTGCGGGTATAAAATGTTCCATTATAATCATGATGCCCATATAGATTCCGCTGATAGCTCCAACGTAATAACAGATTTCTATACCAATCGATGTGCTATGCAAAAAGCTTCAAATCCGGAGAATTTGATAAAACTGAACTGGATTCGGCCGGAAGATTTAAGCAAATATTATGATGCAGGTGTACAGTATTTTAAGATTCAGGGAAGACAGAATGTTTTGAAGGGAGATATAATTCGTACTCTTCAAATATATTTTGCAGAAGACTATGATGGCGATCTGTTTTCTCTTATTACGATTTTCGCACCATATAATTCATTTCAGCCATATATTGAAAATAAAAAACTGAATGGCTATGTGGATCGATTTTTAAAAGAGCCTTGTAATAATATCTGTGAGGAATGTGGATATTGTAAAAAATTTGCAGATAAAGCAATTAATGCTATTGACGGTAACTATCTAAATAATCAGGCAAAAACATTTTATAAAATGTACGATCAATTTGGAAAGGAAATAAAAAAAGATAATAAAACGGATGTCATTTCAAATTTTGAAATTGGCTTTTCTTAGAAAAAGTAATTAGGAGGTATGTTTTGAATAAGAAAATGTTTACAAGGTTAGGACTTACTATTACGAATATATGCAATCAACGCTGTCCATGGTGTTTTGAAGGAGATTGGAAGAAAACACAAGAAAAACATATGTCGTTAGATGACGTTGAAAAGTTATTAAAGTGGAAAGATTGGACGGACGGATTTAACCCAGTAATTTATCTTTTAGGAGGAGAGCCGACGCTTCATCCCCAACTAATAGAAATGATTGATATGATTCAGAACTACAATAGAAAAATATCAATCATGCTGTTAACCAACATGACTTGTAACCGTGATATGTTGGAGAAGTTGCTGGAACATAGAGTAATTATTTTTGCGAACATTGACCAGTTCGAAGAAAGTAATAATCAGGCAAACTGGCCTATTATTCGTCAAAATCTACATTACTTAAATAATAATACCCCGTTGGGATTTCGCTATAATATTAGTGCGACAGTTTCCCGTCCGGACAAAGATTTTACATTTTTATATGAAATTTTGGAACAAGGTAAGTCCCAAATATATAATCTGCGCTTGGCGCCATCATGTATTGGCTTAGGATATAAAAATGAATTTCCAAAATTTGCAGGAGAGGACTACTATATAACTGTCAAAAACGTATTAGACCGGTGTTTGAAAATTAAACCTGACCTACACTTATCTACGGAGTGTGCAGTTAATGGATGTACGATTTCCAAAGAGCTTTTTAATACATTAAAAGAAATGGGATATCACTTGAGATACACATGTGGGGTACCAGAACCAAATGCTGATATTCTCCCGGATCTATCAAGTCATTGGTGCTTTGCTTTTGAAGATGTTGCTGAGATGAAAGTCTCTAATGTTTTAGATTATCCAAGTTATAATGCAATGCTGGAAGCATTGAAGGAAAAATATTGTAAATTAAATCAACAGGTGGGTTTATCTTGTCATCGAAAAGACTGTAGTAATACCGAATGTCAAGGACCTTGTGCAGCACTTAATTATTATTACAACAAAATCAAGGAGAGGAAGTAATATAGTGAATTTAAAAGATGGTTTCTATTTATCCGCCTATTTACATATTGATCCATTAGCACATATGACCGAGACATCGGTTCGTCATGACCAAAATATATCCCTATGGAAGAAAGATGGAGAAAACCTTAAATTAATAACATATTGGGAGCTTGAACGGATAACTGGAAAAAAACAGCATGATCAATCATTTTATTGTTTAGATCATGCAAGGAAATTTATAAATAAGCTGCTGGCAGATCATCATCTAAGCTTAGATGATATTGAGGAAGTATGGGGAACACCAGGGTTAGAAAAGCAGTATCCAACTGTCGTCAGAGATGAATATGAAGCATTTACTTTTCATTGTCTTGGTCATCTTTTCTCAGCATTATTGATGGACAGTCGGATTTTTTACCAAGAAACGGTTATTTGTTTGGCAATAGATGCAGGACCGGATTTTGCTGTGAAAAATGATAATTCAAGATATCTTTATTGTGGCAGTGTATCAAAAGCGGGAAAAATAATTGATATGTTTCCTGTTGCTTCACCAGGGATCATTTGGGAGCTTGCCAGGAACTTTTTTGGACTTCGGGAAGGGACACTAATGGCGCTTGCCAATGCTAGCACAAGCGAGATATTTGACTTTAATTATCCCCATCTGGTGCTTATATATGATGAAAACTCTAGTGAAGAGCAAGTGAGTAGGTATTTTTTTAGTCTGGTAACAGCAGTGAATAGTTTGCAGGAAGAAGATGAGGGAGTACGGTTTAGCGGTTTTGATAAAAGATTTACCAAGCGGGATAATAGGATTAGTATGGTTATGAAAGAGATACAGAAACAAACAAATTATATTATGCAAAATAATCTGGATCAAATTATTACCAGATACCATCTGGAACCTAAAAAAGTATATTTGGCTATGGCTGGCGGTAGTGTGCTTAATTGTCCAACTAATAGTAGTATAATGCGTAGATATAGATTTAAGGGCTTTTTGGCGCCGCCTTGTGTCAGCGACACGGGACTGTCTTTGGGGATTGCTTTATATTCATTTTATCATAATATGAATCATATATGCTTTACTTTAAAGAACGCATATTATGGGGAATGCGATAATGCTTTAGATGAAATTACTAACAGTGAAGAATTTAAACCTTTTATTAAAAAGGTGGATTGTGTGTCTTTAGAAAGGGTTATTAAGGATTTACAAAACGAGCCTATTATTTGGTTCAATGGAGCTTCAGAAATAGGGCCAAGGTCATTAGGAAACAGAAGTATATTAGGTAACCCAGCAAATTCTAAAACAAAAGTTATTCTTAATACGATAAAGCAGCGACAGTGGTGGCGGCCTGTTGCTCCCATTATAATAGAGGAAGATGTTTACGAATGGTTTCAAGATTCATATCCGACACACTATATGCTGCATACATTCAGAATCAGAAAAAGCAAAAGGGATTTGGTGCCATCTATTCTTCATTTAGATGATACTGCTAGAGTGCAAACAATGTCCCGCATTGATAACCCTGATTTGTATGAGGTTCTTCAGGAATGGAAACACCAGACAAAAATTCCGATTATCTGTAATACTTCTTTAAATGATCGGGGAGAACCTATTGTTAATACAATTAAAGAAGCTTTAAATTTTGCTTTACGGAAGGGAATACATATTGCATACATAAATTGCAAAAGAGTTGAATTGCAGATGCATGAGGAATATGCTTTTAAAACTCCTTATAAGAGACGGGAATTCATAAAAGCGGGCACTAATGATGTTAATAAATATAATCCGGATAATTTGCAACCAGAAGAAATTGGATTATATTATTCCTCTGGAAATATAAATAGAATGCTTGACTTGAATAATAGTATTGACAGAAGAACACTTCGTAAAATTGCTAGAAAGATTCGCGGAAAAACAAATGACTTATTTGCGTCTTTACAAGAAGAGTTATTTAATGAAGAAAATGAGCAAGGAAGCGAAATATGAGGAGGATTATCAATATGAAATCATTTAGTATGCCAGCTGATTTTAAAAATGAAACAATTGATGCATATGTTGGTCTAAACTGCGAATTCGCAGACTCAAAGGTCACAGAAACATATGGTCAGATAACAGATGGATTTGTCTTGGGGTCAGGACGTTCTTATAATTTAATTCCGCATATAAACTTACATAAATTAGCTCAATATGTTGAGTACTCTAAACAGAATGAAATTGATTTCAATTATACTTTTAATTCTACATGCTTAGGTAATCAAGAGTTTTCAAGTCAGGGAATTAAGCATCTAAAAGAATTTCTTAAGGAGTTGGAATACATTGGAATAGATTCTGTAACGGTGGCTCAACCATCACTGATGGAATTGATTTCAGAAAATTTTGATTTTCATATTAAAGCGTCTACATTATGCAATATTGATTCAGTGAATAAAGCCTTGGCATATGAACAAATGAACGTCAAACGTTTTGTTGTGGAAGAAGCTATTAACCGTCGATTTGATATTTTGACACAAATGACTCAGGCTGTTAAAGAGGCAGATGTTGAGATTATAGTAAATGCTATTTGCCATAAAGATTGTATATATAGAATGTTTCATTATAACTATACCTCCCATGATGCGCAAGATGCGACGGAAAATCCAAGTGGCTCATATTACTCACATAGATGCATGATGCAAAGATGTAAAGAGGCATCAAATATACTAAAGCTGTCATGGGTACGTCCGGAAGATATATACCATTATGTGGATGCAGGTGTTACCCACTTTAAATTACAGGGCAGACAAGCTGTTATGGATGGCAATCCTGTACGAACTGTACGGGCTTATATGGAAGAATCCTATGATGGAGATTTGTTTGATTTGCTTGATATGTTTGCTAAAACAAATGCTTTTCAACCGAAGATTGATAATAAGAAATTGGATCACTTCCTTGATCCATATTTAAAGAATCCGCAGTTTTGCAGCAATAATTGTAAACAGTGTTATTATTGTGAGAATTACTTAAAATCTGTTGAAGATTACGATACAATTCAAAAGGTGTATTGTGAGGCAAGTGTGTTTTACAATCAGTTTGACGAATTTAAGCAGAATATAAGGAAGTAACCTATGCAAACAAAAGGCAAGAGTATTGAAAGTGGTACTAAAAAGAGATATATTAATCCACATTATCAAAGTGTCTGTATAGATACGGAGAATATTTCCAGATTGCAGCGGAATAAAGGATATGTTATTGAAGTTACTGATGTAAATGTAGTAGCTAATGATAAAAATGTATTGGTGCTTGAAGCACATTCAGATGATGCCGTGCTTTCGGTGGGAGGAGTTTTATCTAAATTGGCAAATGAGGGCTGGAGAATTAATTCCTATTGTCTTTTTTCAGATTATGGCATTGAACAGTCTGAAATAAGAAAGCTGGAAAATCAGTTTGTATTTCGTGATATATTTCATGGAAGAGTTGAATTTGGTGGGTTCCAGGATTCAAGTCAGCGTTCCGGTTTGGATATGAATCTTTCATATTTAGGAGCAATTAGAAAGAAAATTACTAATATGATTAAACAGATTAAGCCGGATATGATATTGGCTCCAATGGCGATAGGAGCACATATTGATCATGTATTTGTACGGAATGCAGTGATTAGTATAGCCAACAAAATTAATTCACAGATATATTTTTATGAGGATTACCCTTATGTAGACAATGAAAGGTTTTTTTATATTGATGCAGTGATGCAAATAAAAAATTGTTTACCAATAGCATCCACTTATTGGGATATAAGTAACAGCATGCAGGATAAGTGTGAAATGGCAATGATTTATCTGTCACAACATCAATATTTGTTGAATGAAATAATGGACAAAATGCAAAGATTTGCAATAGCAGTCCGATTAGAGGGGCAGTATACGAAGTCTCTATCAATTGAAGAAAGAGGTTATTATGAACGCCTTTGGAGAATGGAAAAGTTTTAACGTAGTGAATAAAGGAGTAAAATATGTGTATTAGAAATTATAAGGATATTGTAATAATGGGTTCGTGCAATTTAAAGTGCTTTTACTGTGGTGGATTTCATAGTTCTGTTGATGAAGATGGTACAATTAAAAATCTGGAAAAGATAATGAATCAGTTTGAAATGAAAGACACCGCTTACAGGGTAGAATGCCGTGGAGAAATTAGTCTTTATCCCAAGATTATGGGGTATTTGGAGAGTAAGGCAGAATCAGGATATCGTATTGAGATTTTGTCCAATGGTCTTGGGCTGGAGCATGTTTGTAAACCAGATACTAAGCTTCATGTAATTGTATCTTTAGATGGGCATACAAAAAAAATGAATAACCAACGCGGATTGACACAAGCTGAAGTAGATAAAATATTAGAAGTAGTGTTCTTATTAAATGCTGAAATACAATGCGTTTATTTCAAGCAAAAAAACAGTGAAATGAATGATTTTATACAATATCTTCAAAATAGAGGATTTCAACAACTTTTACATATATTTCCTTGTATCATACATGGTGAACATGCTACGTTGCCAATACAATACAATGAACTGATCCATGCGGATTTTTTGGCACCAAAGGAGTATTTTGAACATTGGACTCAGTTGTATCAGAATAAAAAACGTGATTTTATATGTGATTATTTTATGAATGGATATACTTACTATATAAACGCAGACAAACTGTATATGATGAAGTGTGATGGAGGAAAGAATGCTAATAAGTATATAAGTGAATTTGGTGATGAACAAACGCCAGTAGAGTTTGAGTGCGGTATGTGTATAAATCATAATGACTATAATAACAGTCGTAGCTTTTTGCATATATAAATTCAGATGAGGAGATTTAACAATGCGAATATTACATTTTATCCGCTGCTTTACTGATGATTGCGGGGCATATATTTATTTGTCAAAGCTGAGACAGGCATGCAATGATATTTCTCATTACTTTTTAGCATATGAGCGAATCCCACACTATGATGATGGTGGAATCTCAATTCTTTCAGAAATAGATGTTGCTGCTTTTCTGAAAGAAATTCAACCTGATATTGTTCATTTTCACGACAATTACACGGCTTATATGGATAGTGATGCAGATAGTTTTTGGCACTTTTTTCATCAATGTGCAGATAGAATAAGAGTAAGGACAATTCATGATTATAGTCAGGCAATTTGTCCAAATTATCTTAGAAAAAATTATGGCGATTGTCATACTGCTTTAAATAAGCAATGCCTAATATCTAATTGTATTGATTTAAAAAGCTATGAAAAATACCAGTTTTTTATTCAGTCTCTCAAAGACTATGATGCACTTATTGTATTTTCGGAGTTAACCAAAGAACGATTAGAGCATTATAACATTAAACTGCCGAGAGTTTTCAAAACACCGCCATTATTGCATCAATCTGAATGTTATTCACAGGGTAGCGAGAACATAATTGTATTCGCGGGGCGTTTGGTGCAGCAAAAAGGTATTGACTATTTATTTCGTGCAGCTGCTAAAATATCAAAAGGAAATTGGAGAATATGCCTTGCCGGTAAAGGGGATGTAAACTATATAAAACAATTAATATCATTAGCAGCAGAGTTGAAAATTGAAAATCACATTGAGTTTATGGGACATTTTGATCATAATAAAATGGAAAAACTTTATTGTTCAGCAAAGATTATGGCATTTCCCTCTATCAGTCATGAAACATATGGATTCTGTGGAGCGGAGGCGATATCTCATGGAGTACCAGTAGTTGCATTTTCGATTGATGGAATAGGTGAATGGTTAATAAACGATTATAATGGTTATGTAGTGCCGCTATTGGATATTGATGCATATGCTGAAAAACTTGAAAATCTATTGAACGATAAGGCAGAATATGAACGGTTACGAAATAACTGCATTACATGGAGTCAGCGCCTAAATTATAAAGAACAGGTAGATATCATTTATAACTTTTATTATGATTTATTATTACACAATCAAGGAGGAAAATAGTGCACAAAAACAAAATTCGCCATATTAGTATTCACGATGAATTGGCAAAAGAGATTAGAAAAAAAACAAACGGTAATGAGCTTTTAGATTTTATATATTTATTTGCCGTTGTACAACTATTAATGGATGAAGCTTTTGATACATTTTTGTGTGCGGTGCCGATGTATCAAACTGAGTTAACGGGACAAGAACAAAAATTAATACCAGTGACCGTTCCTGTAGAGAAGAACGACAGCTTTACGGAATTACTAAAGCATACTCGTGATATAGTAACAAATGAATATAAAAATAGAATTATGGAATGCGAAAATGATTCTCATATAATAAATACGTCATGGGATTATACTTGTATCGTATGGCATAAGGGGATTCATGATGGAGATGCTGAAAATATAATAAATATGCATCCGGCACCAATAAAAATATGTATTAGTACAAATAATTCTGAGATAAATATTGATATAGAATATGATTGTATTATAATAAAGGAATTTTTTATCACAGAATTTGTACAACGGTTTAGAGATATTTTATACATATGTGTCCATGATACTTTTATCCCTTTACAAAGTTTATTAGTTAAAGGTTCAAAATTAGAGTATAGGGTGGAACAGGAAAAATTCTATGATATGGATTTGCGGTTGCACAAATTATTTGAATTACAGGTTCAAAAAACACCAAATCGGTCAGCAGTAATTTGTGGGGAAAAAATGCTCACTTATATGCAGTTAAATGAACTTGCAAATGTAATTGCAAACTATTTGATTGCGACTGGAGTGAAAGTAGGGGGTATTGTGGGAATTTGTTCCGGTTACCAAGTTGAACTGGCAGCTGGAATTTTAGGTATATTAAAAGCGGGAGCAGTTTATGTACCAATAGACCCGACATATCCCGATGAAAGAATCAATCAAATGATAAATGATTGTCGGATGCAGTGGCTGTTACATGATGATAGTTTTTACTGTTCGTCACCGACAATACAGCTATTAGCCCTTTCTGATATTAAAGGGGATGACACATTTAATCCGGTTACTTCCAAGTCATCAATGCAGCCAGCATATATTATTTATACTTCAGGAACAGAAGGGCATCCCAAAGGTGTTATGGTTTGCCATGATGGTGTAGTGAATTATATTCAGTGGCGTAATAAAGAATATGAATTAGGTACGGAAGATCGGATTCTACAATTAGTACCCATATCCTTTGATGGATTTGGATCAAACTTTTTTTCAGCATTGTTGTCTGGCGGCTGTCTAGTAATGCCCAAAGAAAAAGAACGCAAAGATTTACAATATATTGTGGATTTGATTGTTTCACATAAGATAACTCATATGAGTGTTGTGCCAGCAATGTTCCAGATGATTTATACACAAGCCGCTGATAAAAGAGATTTACAAGTGCTTCGAAGTGTTGTGCTTGGCGGGGAAAGTGCTTCATCACAACTTATTAAGGAATATTCCCAAATACTGCCTGAAGTACGACTGATAAATGAATACGGTCCGACGGAAGCCTCAATTGCCGTTTCTGCCGGAGAACTGCATTATAATAATACAAAAAATATCGGCAAACCGATTGATAATATAGGGTTCCATATTATGGATGAAAATGGAAATTTTTCCAGGGATGGTGAACCGGGCGAACTTTATATTTATGGTATTGGTGTTTCAAATAATTCATATTATAACGATAAAAAAATGACTGCAGAATATTTTATTCAATATCCTGCACTTTTAGGTAATCCGCTGTATCGAACAAGGGATATTGTGCGCAGATTACATGATGGTAGTTTGGAGTTCCTGGGAAGGATTGACCGTCAAGTAAAAATACATGGTAATCGTATAGAATTAAATGAGATAGAACATGCTTTCTTATCCTTGTCCACAGTTGCCCAGGTTCGTGTTGGCATAGTGGAAACAGAGCAGGGCTTTAAGGAATTATGTGCCTATATTGTTTCATCAGTTGAAATAGATACGGCAAATATACGACAACAATTAAAAGGGTTATTACCGGATTATATGATTCCAAATAGGATGTTACAGATGGAAACATTTCCTTTGCTGCCAAATGGAAAAATTGATGAACATAAATTATTTTCAATAACTGGGAAGAATGAAATTGATTCTACTATTATAGTAGAAGAATTAACTTCAACGCAAAAATTTCTAACTAATATTTGGCGTGAGGTATTGAAGCGGGTGGATATTCCATTAGATAAGGAGTTTTTTGATTTGGGAGGGAATTCTTTATTGTTAATGCAGATGTATTCAAAGATTGAACTGCAATTCCCAAATTTGATCAGTGTGCCTGACTTATTCTCCTATCCTACTATTCACGGACTGGCTCAGTATTTGGATAAGTGCAAGGACAAAAGCGATTCTTTCTTTCCTGCTGATAAACTGCAAGACTAGTTGGAGGACATGAGGACATGGAGTTTTTATAAATAAACATAAGGAGGTAAATTTCGTGAATAAAACTACGGATGCTTACTTATCCTCAGGCAATAAAAAGAAATATTTAAACGATTATGAAAATAATTATGATATTGCTGTTACGGGGATAGGAATTAAGACTTCAAATGCGGAAGATATCCATGAATTTTGGAAATTAATTAAAACAGAATATTGTTTTATTCAGGAAATACCTGAAAGTAGAAAGCAGTTGACGGATGATTACTTAAACCATCAAGGATACTGCGAAGATCAGTATCATTATGAAAAAGCAGCTTATATGGATAGTATATCTGAGTTTGATTATGAGTATTTTCATATTTCTCCCAAAGAAGCCTCATTGATGGATCCAGCACAAAGGATATTTTTACAAACTGCTTATCATGCAATTCAACATGCTGGTTTTTCATCCCGAATAACTGGTAGTGACACAGGTGTTTTTTTAGGATATGCCGGTGAGTCAGAATATAAGAAAATGATATTAGATATGGAGCCTCAGAACTATAGTATTGGTACTGTTGGGAATATTGCAGGAATTTCTATTGGAAGATTATCACATATGCTCAACTTACATGGACCTGCAATTTTGTACAACACGGCTTGTTCTTCTTCGCTGGTGGCACTACACTATGCCTGCCAGGCTATACGAAATAATGAATGTAGTCAGGCTCTAGTGGGTGGAATCCAAGTATATCCTTTACCAGTACGATACTCAGAAATAGGCATTGAATCAGCAGATGGTAAAACTAGGGCATTTGATGATAATGCTTCAGGGACTGGTGGTGGAGAGGGATGTGCTGTCGTGTTATTAAGGAGATTAAAGGATGCAGTACAAGATGGTGATTCAATCTATGCAGTCGTAAAGGGGAGTGCTGTAAACCATGATGGTACTTCCAATGGCTTGACTTCTCCTAACCCTCTTGCTCAAGAAAAGGTTATTTGTAAAGCATGGGAAAATGCTAAAATTAATCCGACAACACTTTCATATATTGAGGCTCATGGGACGGCAACCCAAATTGGTGATCCAATTGAAATAGATGGGCTTACACGCGCTTTTCGCAAATATACAAAAAGAAAGGGTTTTTGTGCAATCGGAACAATAAAGTCAAATCTAGGACATACAGATGCAGCATCAGGAATTATGGGATTTGTGAAAGTGGTATTAGCACTGTACCATAAAATAATACCCGCAACTTTGCATTTTCAAAAACCCAACCGTTCCATTAATTTTATGGATTCTCCATTTTATGTAGCGGCTGAAACAGAACAATGGATTTGTGACAATACGCCTAGAAGATGTGGTGTTAATTCATTTAGTATTATGGGTACCAACTGTCATGTTGTGTTAGAAGAATATATAAATACCTGCCAGAGAGAAATGCCTGATATGCAGCAATACATATTACCTTTATCAGCTAAAAGCAGGCAGTCATTGTTTACATTACTTGAAAAGTATGAAACATTTCCTTTTTATGATCAAAGTATTGACGATATATGTTTTACAGCGGCCTGTGGCAGAACACATCATCAATATAGAATTGCTATAATATGTTCCTCTATAGAAGATTTAAGAGATAAAATATGCAGGATTAAAACAGTTGAGGATTTATCAAAAGGGTATCCTTGGTGTTTTTCTACATTTCATGACAACCAGTTCGAATTTACAGAAAAACCGGAGTTGGGGACAATTTGTCTCTGCTACATTTCTGGAAAAGCTTATGATTGGAGACGTTTATACCAGGCAGAAACCTTCAAATATGTGGATATTCCAGTATATCCATTTGAGAAGAAGAACTGTTGGTTAGATATTTTACCAAAAGAAAAGGATAATTTTTTTCATATACAGGAGTGGGTGGAGAAGCAACAACATTCTTCCCCTGCTACTAGCAGTAAAATTGCAATAGTAGCATCTGTTGGTGCAGTAGCGGAGTCTTTAAAACAGGCTTTTATGAATCATGGGGATGAAGCTGTTATATTTAATCAGGAAAGGGACAATCTGTCTTTGAATTGTGATCAGCAGTTCTATTTGAACCTGGGAAGAGAATTATGTATTGGTGGATTTACAAAAATAGTCTTTTCTGTACTGAGAGATAAGTCTGGGCATTCCCTTTCATTAGATGAAATAGCAAACATTTCCCAACAATATGCAAGGCAGTTGATGTTATTAATAAGGGCACTAAGGCAAAATAGTTGTAAGGCTATGGATATAGTGATTCTTACCGAAAATCTCCATTGTGTGACTGGGGAGGAGCAAGACATTTTACCTGTTAGTTCAATGATGGAAGGGATTGGAAAGGCGATATTTTATGAACAGACAAGTTATCGTTGTCGCATCATTGATTTGGATAAGTATACCGATTTTACATCTGTTTTGTACGATGTATTGTGTGACTATCAGGAGTATATGACAGCCTTCCGAAGGAATGTTCGATATGTTCCAGTTATTAAGCAGATAAAGCTGATGCAGAGTGAGTCTGAGCGAACATTGTTTAGAACGAATGGAACCTATGTCGTTGCAGGTGGTCTTGGTGACATAGGAATAGAGGTTGCAAAAGCGATTGCCGAGAAAATGCCTGTTAATCTTGTATTAATTAGCCGGAGTAAGTTTCCAGAACGGCAATTATGGGAAGAGAAACAACATAAAGAACAATTTGATTCTATTATAAAGCAATTATTGCTTATTGAGAATATGGGAAGTCAAATTCTACATTTAACAGCAGACATTGCAGATAAAAAATCTTTAGCTGCTGCGCTGAATGAAGTACGACTGCGGTTTGGAAAAATTGATGGTATTATAAATAGTGCAGGAATAGGTTCTGGAATGTCAGGAAGTTCTTTGCTTCAAATGACAGATGAAGAGATGAATGAGGTGTGCAAGACAAAGGTGGCTGGTATCTGTAATTTGCATGAGTTGACATTAGAGGATTCCCTTTCCTTCTTTGTAATGTTTTCATCGCCGATAACGATTACAGGAGGGATTCAATCGGGGAGCTATATTGCTGCTAATTCATTTGTAGACGCATTTACGAGATATCGTCAACAGAAGTTCAGTAATACTTACTGTATTAGTTGGGCTCCCTGGCTTAAAACAATTAAACGATACAATAATCAGTTTGATTCGAAATATCATTTATTTTTTCCTTTAGATGAGAAACGAGCTATGTCTGCGATGATGGAAGTGTTAGGAAGAAATATTCATTATGTATATATTGGCGAAATGAATTATTGTAGTAGAATATTTGATGTTATGAATAATATGCCTTTTTTTATTGATATGGATATGAAGCATGCTGTATCATCACAGGAAATTAATACGCTAACAAATATCATAAATCATGTTGTATTAGAGGGAAGAGACAATCATACATACACTGCAACGGAAGAAAAGGCGGCTCAAATATTAGCAAATACTTTAGGGTATTCAAAGTTAAATGTTAATGCTAGCATCTATGATTTGGGAATAGATTCTATTTTGGCCATTAAAATTATCAATGATGTTGCCTCATGTTTAGGTTGTGATATTCGGATTGATGAATTGTTGCAAAATCCTATATTAGACGATTTCCTCAAAATAGTGGAACAAAAGTGTGTGTTTAATCATGCATTAGTTCAGGTTGAAAGAAGTGACGAAAGATTATTTTATCCGCTCTCATCAGCTCAACAAAGATTATATATGATTCATCAAAGGGCAGATGCACGGGGCGATTGGCATATTTCCTATCAGTTTGAAATAGAGGGTGAGCTGGATATTCAGAGGTTGCAGACAGCTTTTGAAAAAGTAATTAATTGTCATGAAATTTTAAGAACAAGTTTTCATTTTATAGAAGGCAATGCTGTTCAGAAGATACATGAGACGTTATATTTTAAGATTGAGACATTAGATTCACACCTAAATATATTGCCAGATATAGTTTTTCAACTGGATAAACCACCTCTTTTTAAGGTATACATTCTTAATCTACAAGGTAGGAACAAAATATTATATTTTGCTATTCACCATATTATTGCAGATGAAGTGTCAATGTTGTATATGTTTCAGTATTTATCGGATGCCTATAGAGGAAAAGTGTTGGAACAGCCTGAAATTCAGTATCGAGACTATGCTGTTTGGCAGAAACAAAAATTAAGTGAAGGTTATTTTCAAGTTCAGGAAAGATATTGGATAAGTCAGTTTGAGGGAGAAATTCCATGTTTGGATTACCCCCTTGATTATGAGCGTCCAAAGCGCCAAACATTTAGAGGAAAAGTAGAATATTTTCATTTTAATGCTGACATAACAAAGGATTTGAAACAGTTGGCGCAGGAACATTGCAGTTCCGCCTACTGGGTGTTGATGGCAGTACTTTACACGGTATTATTTAAAGTAACAAGTAATGATGATATTGTGATCGGAATGCCGGTATATGGTCGGGAAAATCCTGCTTATCAATCCCTTTTAGGGATGTTTGTAAATGTATTGCCGTTACGTAATAATATTTCAAATCTGATGCGCTTTTCTGATTTTTTTAATCAGGTAAAAGATAGTATTCTTTCAGCATTTAAAAATCAACAGTATCCTTTTGACACACTTGTTGAAAAATTAAAGGTAAAACAAAGACCTGGAAGAAATCTATTTTTTGACATTTCTTTTCAGAAATTACAGGGGAAAATGCAACAGATGGCATTAGATGAAAAGGTAACCTTGGTGGAAAAGCAGCATGATAACTTAGTTGCCAATCAGGATATCATGCTGGAACTGATCAGTGAAAACGAAATAATGGAATTTAGAATTGTTTATAATTGTGAAATATTACATGTGGACTCAATACAGAATTTAATCACATTTTTTGAAACAGTTACTAAACAGATCATAAAAAAATTTGATAGTAAAATTAGTGATTTACAATTAGTGAATATCAATAAGAATGAATATTTATATCAAAGTGTCATGAAGAGATTGAAATAAAGGAGAAGAAAAACAATATGTGTGGAATATGTGGTATTTATTCATTTAACTCTCGGCATAGTTCTATACAGGGCATAGTTAGAAAGATGATGAAAGTTCTTGTCCATCGTGGTCCAGATGAGTCAAATTTTTTACAAAAGGGACCTTTATCAGTTGGCTTTACTCGTTTAAAAATAAATGATTTAAAAAATGGGATGCAGCCAATTTTAAATGAGGATAAGACAATCACCCTAATATGTAATGGTGAAATATATAATCACAATGAATTACGAAATGAACTATTGAATGCTGGTCATATATTTGGATCTAATGTTGATGTTGAGGTAATTGTACATTTATATGAAGAGTATGGTGAACAATTATTGAATAGATTAAATGGACAATTTGCATTTGTATTATATGATGAGCGCTCTAAAAAGCTATTTTGTGCGAGAGACCAGGTTGGTATTTGTCCTTTTTTTTACACATTTATAAACGGTTCGTTTGTTTTTGCATCTGAGATAAAGGCTATTTTAGAACATCCCAGAGCAGTCAGGAATATTGATCTTGAAACGTTGGATCAGATAATGACATTTCCTGGAGCAGTAGCACCAAATACAATGTTTGAAGGAATTAGTAGTCTTGAGAATGGTCATTACTTAATAATAGAAGATAATAAATTTTTTGTGAAAGAATACTGGGACCTAAAATATCCGTCTATAGATGAGCAAGTGGAAGTCCATGGTGAAAATTATTATATTGAAAAGTTGGATTATTTATTAGATCAAGCTGTAAAAATGCGATTAAAGGCTGAAATACCCGTTGGCTTCTATATAAGCGGAGGACTAGATTCGGCACTTATTGCGTCAAAAGTGACAAAATTTGAAAATATTCATGAGATTCCCTCCTTTTCTTTGGATGTGGAGGGAAAGGGGTTTTCAGAAAGAAAATATCAGCAACTAGTTCAAGATAGAATAAAATCTAAACATTATGAACAGATATTTTCAGTTCAAAACTTATGTGATTATATGGAACAAGTTATTTATCATTCAGAAACAATGCTAAAGGAAAGCTATAATACGGCTTCTTTTATGCTTTCCAATCTGGTTCATGAAAAACATATCAAGGCTGTACTTACAGGAGAGGGGGCGGATGAATTATTTGCGGGCTATGTAGGATATCGGTTTGATCAAATACGAAGTAGACAGAACATAGCATGTAGAGATTGTGAAAAACTTTTACGTGAGAGGATTTGGGGGGACTCTGAATTTTATTATGAAAAAGATTACTCAACTTACACGGAGATAAAAAAGCAAATGTATTCTCGTAATATGAAACAACAATTTGATGAATTCAATTGTTTGAGAAAACCTGTCATCAACAAGGACAGAATTCGAAAAATTGACTTAGTGCATAAACGTTCCTATGTAGATTACAAACTGCGTTTACCAGAACATTTGCTTGCCAATCATGGAGATCGTATGGCAATGGCTCATTCAGTAGAATGCCGCTATCCTTTTTTGGATAAAGAGGTAATGGAATTTAGTCGTTTTATACCAGCAAATTTGAAACTGAAAAACTTAACAGAGAAGTACATTCTTAAGCAAATAGCAAAGGGTCATGTTCCTCAGGAAGTGGTAAATCGTCCAAAGTTTCCTTTTGTTACACCAGGAAGCGTAAATATACTAAAGCAAAATAATGAGTACATCCATGATATGTTGTCATATGAAAAGATAAAAAAAGATGGATATTTTGATGCGGATAAGGTTGAAAATTTAAAAGTACAATATTTACAGGATGGTTTCCAACTAAACCTGCCATATGACACAGATTATTTGATTCTGGTTTTAACATTTAGTATTTTTAAAGATATATTTAAGATTTCTAGTTTATAATACAAATAACGAAAGAAGGGATTTATTTATGAAACTCAAAACGATACAACAAAACTTAACAGATTCATTTGAATATTTTTCTGATAATATTGCTATATCTATTGGGAATAGATCCATCAGTTATGGTGAATTGAAAGAAATGAGCGACCATATTGCTGAATATTTATCTGCACAAGGTGTCAGAGAAAATGATCATGTGGGAATTTTCTTGTCAGATCGAGAAAAAGTAATTGCTTCTATCATTGCAATTTTGAAACTGAAGGCAGTTTTCATACCATTAGATACGGAATATCCGGAGCAAAGGCTTGTAAAGATGATAAAAATAAGTGACACACATTTTCTATTGACAAGTCATACTGCAAAATTTCAGGCAGCAGATAGCTGCAAGACTGTGTTCTGGGAAAATATCAATTTTGAGAAAAGCAATTTAAAACTGCCGGTAGTTGATTACAGTGTAGATGATAAGATATATATATATTTTACTTCAGGAGGTACAGGGAATCCGAATGCCGTGCTGGGACGAAACGGCTCTTTATCACAATTTGTGGAATGGGAGATTGAGACTTTTGCAGTGGATCAAGAGTATAAAATAAGTCAAGTTACTTTCTCTTCACATGATCCATTTCTAAGAGAAATGTTTGTTGCACTATTTTCAGGAGCAACGTTATGTATTCCACCTGCTAAGGAAATTATATTATCTGGCATACATTTAATAAAATGGCTGGAAGATAATCAAATATCGCTATTTCATGTAACACCTAGTTTGTTTCAACTGGTAAATACCAAAGTTTTATCAGAAAGAAATTTCCCTGACCTAAAGTATGTAATGCTGGCGGGAGAAAAAGTGGTTCCAAGCAGTCTGGCGAATTGGTACAGAATCTTTAATTGCCGCATCCAGTTGGTGAATCTTTATGGACCGACAGAAACAACCTTGGCAAAACTGTATTATCTCATTCAGCCAGAGGATGTAAATAGACGTATCATGCCAGTTGGAAAGCCTATAAGCGGTGCGACAGTATTTATTGCAGATGATAATTTATCCCTTTGTGGAGTACATGAAAAAGGTGAGATTATGATACGGACTGCATATGATTCCTTTGGGTACTATAATAATCTGGAATTGACTAATAGCAAATGGATAAAAAATCCTTATTTAGAGGATGAAAATGACAAAATATATCGCACAGGGGATTATGGGTGCTTGTTAGAAGATGGTAATATCGAATTTCATGGCAGAAAAGATAATCAAATCAAGTTGCGTGGGCAACGGATCGAATTGGATGAAATAGAGGCAGAAATAGCCACATATTCAGAAATATCTAATTGTTGTGTAGTAGCGAAGCAACAAAGTGCACAAATGCAAAGCAATAAAAAGGTTGAAAAATGTATTGTTTGTGGTTTGCCAGCTAATTATCCAGGGGTGTCGTTGAATGAGCAGGGGGTGTGCAACGTCTGTGTTATGTATAATGATAATAAAGATGCTATAGATGGATATTTTAGAACATTAGATGATTTAAAGGCTCACTTTACAAGAAAAAGAAAAGAAAAAGTATCGAAATACGATTGTATGCTATTGTTTAGTGGTGGGAAGGATAGTACATATGCCTTAATGGAATTAGTGGATATGGGGCTAAATGTTCTGGCTTATTCATTTGATAATGGCTACATATCAAATACAGCAATGGAAAATATTAAGCGAATCACTGATGAATTAGATGTAGATTTGTATGTCGATCACTATGATGATATGAATCACGTTTTTGCTGAGGGTCTAAAAAGAGAATGTAGTGTATGCAATGGTTGCTTTAAAGTATTACGAAACAGGAGCAGCCAGTTGGCATATGAAATGAAAATTAGTAGCATTGTAACAGGGTTTTCACGAGGACAGATATGTGAGCTGCGGCTAGAAGAGCCATATCAGCGTGGTATATTTCAAGTGGAGGAAATTGAAAAGCAAATATTAAATCAAAGAGAAATGTATCATACTAAAAATGACTATATTCTGAACTTTTTAGGGATAGACAGAATGGTTAGACGTGATATGCTGGAAACTGTGGAATTGATAGATTTTTATCGGTATACGGATATAAAAAAAGATGAGATTGTAACAAAAATACAGAAAAATTTATCAGAATGGAATCTGCCCACAGATACAGGATTCTGTTCAAGTAATTGTATGATTAATGATGTCGGCATTTATATGCAGAGGGAGAAATATGGATATGATAATTATACCTGTTCGACATCCTGGGAGGTGCGTATAGGGCATATAAACAAACAGGAGATGAGTGATAAGGATGAAAATAATTTTGAGATTGAACGAATACAATCAATTCTAAATAAAATCGGTTGTGAAACAGCGATTACAGATAAAACCAATGAAACAAGACTGATTGCATATTATACATCAAAAAATGATATTGATGAGGAGTTATTGTGTAAGGAATTAAAAAGTGAACTGCCTGAATATATGCTGCCGTCCTGTTATGTAAAATTAGATTACATGCCGATGACGGCTAATGGAAAAATAGATAAAAATGCCCTTCCTTCTCCCGAACAGGTACAAAAAAAAGATATCATTGCTCCGCGCGATGCAGTTGAAGAAAAATTGCATGATATATGGTGTGAAATTCTGGGACTAGAAAAAATTAGTATTCATGATAGTTTTCTTAATATTGGAGGAAATTCCCTTAATGTGATGGCTCTAATTTCCCGTGTTTATTCTGAATTTGAGGTGGAACTAGTGTTGGCAGATTTATTTCAGGATGCAAGTATAGCGCAGATTGCAGATATTATTCGGAGAAACAAGCCACATGCCTATAGACACATTAAACCGGCAGAAAAAATGGAGTACTATCCTGTCTCGTCTGTACAATATCGGATGTATACAATGGAGATGATGAAGCGAAGCGGTGTCTCATACAATCTTCCTTTTGCTTTAATGATGGAAGGAAATATCAACATTAAGAAGATTGAGAGTGTTTTTCAGCAAATTGTAGAGCGACATGAAATTCTACGGACAACTTTTCATATAAAGGATAATCGTGTTGTTCAAAAGGTTCATGATACATGGAAAGCCGAACTAGATTGTATAGAAATATCTGAGGATACAATTAAATATAATATAGAAAAATTGATTCAGCCGTTTGTATTAGATAGCTTACCACTAATGCGAATTAAAATATTAAAAATAAAAAAAGATAAATATATTTTGTTTTTGGACGCTCATCATGTTATAATGGATGGTGCTTCCTTCAATATTTTCATCTATGAGTTTAATTGCTTATATAATGGACAAAATCCGCCATTATTATTCTTACAATATAAGGATTATGCTGTCTGGCAGAATCAGTATTTGGTTTCAGAAGATATACGAAATAAGGAAAAGAGTTTGGTCGATTTATATAAAGATGCAGGACCATTCCTGAAGTTGCCTTATGATTATGAGAAAGTTAAGAAAAGCAGAGCACATGGTGATACACTTGATTTCTATTTTGACAATGAAATGACAAAGTGTATTGAAAAGATAGCGGAAGAAAATGATATGACTATCTTTATGCTGCTTTTCGCAACATATAATTTGTTTTTGTACCAATTGAGTGGTTGTGAGGATATTATAATAGGAGTACCTGTTTTGGGAAGACAACAAGTTGAACTTGAAAATATGTTAGGTGCATTTATTAATACAATAGCCGTAAGAAATCGGATTAATCCAATAATGTCACTTAGTGATTATTTAAAAATAGTTCGGGAGAATATAATTAATCATCTTTCCTATCAGGATTACCCTATTGAAAGGCTGATGCAGCATCCAGATATAAAAAAGCAGTATAACTCAAAGTTGATTTATTCAACATTATTTACAATGCAGAATTTTAAAACAATTCCAAAGGCGGTTAATGATGTAAAGTTTACACCATATAAATATAATAGTAAGACGAATAAATTTGACTTAAGTCTATATGCAGAATACGAAGAGGACTCTTTGCATTTTTGGTTTGAATATGATACGAAATTATTTAGGCAGGAAACAATTGAACAGTATTCGAAACAGTATGCAGGCATTCTACATAGAGTACTTGATGACACATCAGCAGGCTTAGATTCTTTTATAAATACGAATAAGTAAGGTGTATTATGATAGCATTTTATTGAGGAGGTGTAGAAAACGATGATGCTTGCAATAAAACCTATTATTGAGCCGTATGGAGATTGTTTCGACAACCTTATTCTAACTCTAAGTCATGCACAAAGTATAGAGTGTACATTGATGCATATAGAAGCATGGGGATTTACTTTTGAGCAGAAAAATTCTCATCTTTTAGGAGAAAGGATATATGCATTTAAAGGTAATGCCTATAGAATATTGGAAGAATGCCATGGAATTTCTGTACAGTTTGAATGTTGTTCAGATAAGAACTCTGCATATGACATCATTCGGAAAGAGCTTTTATCTGGTTATTCTGTAATGTTAGAAACAGATATGTACTATTTGCCATGGCAGACAGGCTTTCATAAAATACATAATCATCATTTTATATTGATTGTTGGAATGGAGAATGATGAATGGATTTGTCTTGAGACGAATCCATTAAATGAGAATCAGAGGTTTTCACTTCATGAACTGGAAGATGGTCCTATATGCTTAGGGTGTATTCGCTTCAACTCTTCCAATATTCAAAATATAGATTGTCATGTTTTATTAAATCAAGTCTTACAGCGAATTAATGGAAAAATTCCTTCTATTGACCGTTTTGGTGAAAATTATGGATTTGTTAATATGTTTGAAAAAATAAAGCAATGTGCAGAGACTATTCGTGATCAGTTGGACTTTGAAAAGGAAATGGAAGGTTATGGATATGAAAATATTAATATGGTTCCATTATTTTGGAGAATAAAAAGTATTGGCTGGTCTAGATTTCAGTTTGCAGAGGCGTTAGGGTACATGATAAAATTAGGGATTAATAATAATGGTGTTGTTGAATTGGTTAGAAATGCTGGTAATTCTTGGGATATGCTGGGAAACCGAATTTTAAAATATTTTATTGGAAACCGACCTGCGAATGTGAATGAAATAATATATGATAAGCTAATGTTTCTATGTGAAAAGGAGGAAATGATAGGGAAGCAAATTAGATTACTGGTTTAGGAGGTAGTAAATATGAAGAGTGTGAAAGAACGTTATCAAAGTGCACTAGATGAATTTGTCAGTCAAGCTAAGGTGGATCGTTATGTTATTGCCGCTATTGTAGTAGGAAGTTATGCACAAGATGCTTTATGGGAAAAGTCCGATATAGATTTGGTCTTGATTGTTGATGATACCAAAAAACCCCTTCATTTTGAGTGCTATACAGTAGATGATATACAAATAAATACCTGGATCTATACGCGGCAACATTTTAAGCATGCATATGAAGCGATTCCGGGTAGCAATAATTTCCTGTCTTTCTTAACAAATGCGAATTTTTTGTTTTGTAAGGATTCTACGTTAGAAACCTATGTTAATGAGATGAATGTGCTTGAGGAAGAGCAAAAGAGTGGTTTGCTGTTAAACCAGGGGACCCTTGCTGTAGCACATTATGTAAAGTCTCAAAAATATATAATTGCTCAAAAAGATATGTACAGTTGTTTTGTTGAATTACTCAGGCTGGCAGATATTTTAGCAAGAATTGAGATACTTTTACATGACCAGATTCCACAGAAGGATGTAATGAATGATGCTTTGCAATGGAATTTTGAATTATTTCATCAGCTAAGTATAAGTATGATAAATGAACCAAAAACGGAAAAACTTCTTTTGGACATTCTGAAAAGTTCATTCCAATATATAAAGCTACATGAAAGGCAGTTATTTCAACCTATTTTAGAAATTTTATCAGAATTATCGGCGGAAGCTTCGTTATCGTATATTTATGAACAGATTTTAGGGGTATGTTATATAGAAAAAGATTTGTTTGTAGAGGCGATGGAATGGTTGGTGAATGAAGGTATTATAGAAAAATATGCTGCATCGGTACGAATTACAACAAATAGTAAAATAATGGTAAATGAGGCTGCTTATAGTTATGAAGGAGGAGCGTGAGATGATTCAGGAAATTCAAATTAAAGGAGCCAGACAAAATAACTTAAAAAATTTTGATATAAATATTCCGAAAGATATGCTAACCGTAGTGACTGGAGTTAGTGGTTCTGGGAAATCTTCATTGGTATTTGACCTTCTTTATAGCGAGGGACAACGGCGTTTTCTTAGTTCGTTGGACACATATGCAAGAAGCTTTACTTCTATGATGAAAAAACCAGATGTTGATTTTGTGTTTGGTCTTTCACCCGTGTTATCGGTTTCGCAAAAAAAAGGTATTCACAATCCCCGTTCTACGGTGGGAACGCTTACAGATATTTCTGATTATATGAGATTGTTATATTCATCTATTGCTACTGCGCAGTGTCCTTATTGTGAAAGTACATCTTCGGTAAAAAGTAATAGTCAAATTGCTGAACATATCTGCACATTGCCTAAAGGAACAGTAGTGGAAATCTTTGCTCCCGTTATCCCTTTATTTGGTGAGAGCTATGCATATTTTTTGCGAGAAATTCGTAAAAAGGGAATTCGTCGGATGCGTATTGATGGAGATATCGTGGATATCAGTAAAAAAATTAAATTAGAGGATGAAAATAAGTATTCGTTTGAAGTTTTGGTCGATAGTTTTTGCGTATCAGATAATATTTACAAGCAATTAACGAATTCTCTAGAGCATGGATTTATGATTGGAGAGGGATTTCTTTGTATTGATATTGCGGGGGAAAATGTGACGGAGAAGATTCGTGACGATTTCTATTCGTTTTTTTGCTGTGTAGAACATCATGTAATTGTAGGTCAACTTTTGCCGTATTATTTTACCCCAAATGAGTCAGACAGTGCATGTTATACTTGTAAGGGAACGGGGGTATATCGAATAGCAAAGCCTTGGCTTGTGGTAGATAATTGGAAAAAAAGTATTCGTAAGGGTGCTTTAACCAACACTTTTTTAAGTGTGAAGCATCCAGGTAAATATATGCTCTTGTATAGTTTGGCGGAACATTATGGTTTTGATTTAGATACTTCTTTTGAAGAGTTGCCACAGGAAGCACAAGACGTTATCTTTTATGGTACAGCGGGCAAAAAAATAAAAATGATAAAGCCGCCCGATGTAAAAAAGAGTATTCCGGATGAAGGTAAAATGAAAAGCTATGAAGGTATTCTGAACCAACTTAATACATCATATCGGCATGCTAGTAAAAATGGAGAATCGGAATATGCTGCAGATTTTATTTTTAAGAAGCATATGGCTCAAACAGTTTGTCCTGAATGTAAAGGTGTAAAGCTAAAACCACAAAGGAAACTGATAAAAATTAATGGTAAAAATATACATGATTTAGGGGAGATGCCGATTGATGAGTTGCTGGAATTTATGAAAAACATTGAATTGAATGAACAGCAAAAACAGGTAGGAAGTCAGATTTTAAAGGAGATTGTCGATCGTCTGGAATTGTTGGTTTCTGTTGGTGTTGAATATATAAATCTAAATCGGACATGCGATACATTATCTGGTGGGGAATTGCAGAGAATCAGATTAACAACACAATTGAGTTCGGGCTTATCCGGAATGATATATATATTAGATGAACCAAGCATCGGACTTCATTCTAAAGACAGTAATAAAATTATTAACACCTTGAGACATTTGCAGCAGGCGGGCAATACTGTTATTGTTGTAGAGCATGATGCAGACACTATATTAAATGCCGATCATGTAATTGAGATTGGTCCGGGACCTGGTGAATATGGTGGTGAGGTTGTTTTTCAGGGCGACTTGAAAAGCATGTTAAAATCTACAACATCAATTACAGGTGCATATCTAAGCGGGCGCAGTGAGATACCGATACCAAGGGAGAGGAGAAAATCATCCATCGGAACACTTAAAATTGTTGGAGCAAGAGAAAACAATCTTAAAAATATTGATGTGGAGATTCCTCTGGGGATTTTTGTATGTGTGACAGGAGTATCTGGCTCAGGAAAAAGTAGCTTGATCAATGAAATATTGTACAAAAAACTCCGTCACATAATGTCAGATCCTCGTATCACTCCTGGAAAACATGATTTCTTAGAAGGCCATGAAAAAATTAGTAACGTAATTAATATAGACCAAAAACCAATTGGAAATAATGCAAGATCCAATCCTGCTACATATGTCGGCTTTTTCAATCGAATTAGAGAACTATTTGCACAACAGGAAGAATCTCTTAGAAGAGGCTATGATCATACGTATTTTAGTTCTAATAATATGTATGGACGTTGTGATGAATGTGCAGGGAATGGTATGATTCGTACAGAATTGAAGTTTATGCCTGATGTTGTGACAAGATGTAAGGCTTGTAGTGGAACTGGTTTCAGTGCAGAAGTTAGAGAGATTCAGTATCGTGGGAAAAATATTGCTGAAATTTTGAACCTTTCTGTGGAAGCTGCAATTGATTTTTTTTCGGATTATCCATACATTTTGAACAAACTCAAAGTCATGGATGAGTTGGGGCTTGGGTATTTAAGGCTAGGTCAGTCGTCAAGTACGTTATCCGGTGGTGAAGCACAGAGAATTAAGTTAGCTACAGAGCTCAGCAAGGTAAAGAGAGGTGCTCACAACCTATATATTTTAGATGAACCTACAACGGGTTTACATATGGCGGATATACAGAGACTTTTGGATTGTCTTAACAAACTGGTAGATTTGGGGCATACAGTTTTGGTCGTGGAACACAATCTTGAGATCGTGAAGTCAGCAGATTATATTATTGACATTGGTCCAGGTGCGGGGAAACATGGGGGGTTATTGGTAGCGCAAGGAACCCCAGAGCAGGTATCACAGATTTCAGGTTCGTATACTGGTCAATTTTTAAAAAAGAAAATATTTAAAGAATAAAGAAAGAAGGAATAAAATGGAAAAGGAAAAAATTATTGAGAGGATAAAAGAATTAATTATTTCTGTCGCTGATTTTGATTTATGTAAAGATGAAATTAGTTGTGAGACAGATGGAATTGCAAAACTAGGACTAAACTCTTTAGCGACAATTCGTCTTTGTGCAGCATTGGAAAGGGAATATAATGTCGAAATTGATTTAGAGGATAACGCGGAAATATTAGCATCAGTAAATAGTTTGGTTGACTATATTATAGAAAATCAGAGTTGAGATTGGAGATGAAGAATATGCGAAGTGAGCGTTTAATTAAGATAGTAACTGACAGCTTTAAAAAATTTAGCAATCATATTTGTTTTAAGTATAAGGATCTGGAATATACATATGCCGATATAGATGCACAAATCACTCAGTTATCAGATGCAATTGCTGGTTTGGACATTAAAATAGAGATGCCAATAGGATTGTACTTCAAAAATGTACCAGAGTTTCCAATTGGTTATTATGCTTTAGTTAAACAGAATATTGTTGCGATGTTAGTCGATCATAGTCTAAAAAGGGAAGAATTGGAAGTAATTGTGAAAAGTTGTCATTTGGCTGGTTTTCTGGTACATAAAGATGAAAAGTTATTATTTTCATTAAAAGACAAATTTGAAATTCAACTGGAGATTGGCAATTTTGTACTTTTTTATACTGTTCAGGACAAATACAACATTTCCTATGTTCCAGAAAAACTTGATAATATAACATCATGCCGTTTCTCATCTGGAACAACAGGAGAGCCTAAATGTATGATGTATACACAAGATAATATTATTGCCGCAGCCACTAACTGGAAAAATACGATTGATTTGACGCAAAACGATAAAATATTATGTGTTGCCAATTATACTCATGGATTAGCATTTAATACTTCTTTGCTTGCTCCGATAATGGTTGGAGCGCAGGTACATCTAATTGATACAAAGATGCCCAGGCGCTTGGCTAAGTATATTCAGGACTTTAAAATTACTAAGTTTGTTGCGTTTCCAGTACTTTACCAATTGATGGCGGATGAGGAATTGAAATCGAAATATGATTTGACATCTCTTAGAATATGTGTATCTTCGGGAACCGTTCTGCATGAGGAAATTAAGCAACGATTTCAAGCGAATTGTGGGATATTTATATCTGACTTATATGGGGTTGCTGAAACAGGCTTGTGTATTTTAAACATGGATAATCGGAAAGATTCTATTGGAAAACCGATTCAAGGACCAGAGGTAGAGATTATAGATGAGCAAGGGAACATCTTACCCTGCTGTCATCAGGGGCAAATCGCTATCAAGAGTGCTTCAATGGCACAGGGATATTACAATTATCCAGGGCTTTTTGAAAAGAATATATTAAATGGATATTACGTTTCAGGAGATATTGCGGTAAAGGATAGTGAAGGATACTTTACAATTAAAGGAAGAAATCAAGATTTTGTAAATGTTGCAGGAAAGAAAGTAGATCCTAAAGAGGTTGAGGAGGTTATTCTGCACTATTCACAAATTGAAGATGTTGCCGTTTATGGAGTTATGAGCAAAAAAACTAATATGGAAGTTTTATGCTGCGCAATTGTTTCTGACAACGACATAAATATTGAAGAACTTAAAATATTTTTGCAAGAAAAGTTATCATCTTATAAATTACCTCAAAGAATCTATAAGTTTAACCAGTTACCAAGAAATGCTTCAGGGAAAGTCTTACGCCGCCAATTAATTGAAATGACGGAATGTTGAATGAGTGTAGACCGGTTTCACATATTATGTACCATTTGATAATGGATTAGAAGGGAGTATGGTATGAAATCAAACAAAATTAAGTGTGTGGTTTGGGATTTGGATAACACAATTTGGAATGGTATTCTTTTGGAAGACAAAGAGGTTTCTGTCAGTGAAAATGCTTTAATGATTATTAAGGAACTAGATCGGCGTGGTATTCTTAATTCTATTGCAAGTAAAAATGAAATAACTCTTGCTAAACAGGAGTTAAGAAAGAACGGTCTTTGGGATTATTTTGTCTATCCGCAAATTAACTGGTCTGCTAAATCAAATTCTATTCAAAAAATTGCTGAGATGCTGAATATTGGTATAGATACATTTGCCTTTGTAGATGATCAGAAGTTTGAATTGGATGAAGTACATTCTAATTGTCCAGAAGTGAAGTTGATTTCCACAGACGAAATGGATACTATGCTAGATATGGAAGTATTTATACCAGAATATATTAGTATTGATGCCTGTATGCGCAGAAAAATGTATCAGACAGATGTTCTCCGGAAAGTCGATGAAGAGGCCTATCAGGGAACCAAGGAGGAATTTTTACAAACGCTCAATATTACATTAGAAGTTTCTATGGTGAAGCGGGATGATTTGGTACGAGTTGAAGAACTGGTGCAGAGGACCAATCAGATGAATACGGCAGGTTATTCGTTTTCGCATGAAGAATTAGAGAATTTTAGTAATAATTCAAATTATCGCTTATTTGTAGTTGATATGAAAGATATCTATGGAACTTATGGGAAAATAGGTGTGATTTTGCTTCATATTGATGAAAAAGCATGGACTATTAAATTACTAATAACTTCCTGCCGTGTTATGTCAAGAGGTATTGGGGGTGTACTTATGCGATATTTGACTCAGATGGCTTGTAATAGTGGAGTACAATTATTTGCAGAATTTAAAGCGAACGATAAAAACCGTATCATGTATATGACTTATAAGATGGCAGGATTCGTTGAGAAGGGTGGCGAGGGAGAGCGTATTGTATTGGAGTATAAGGGGAATAAGAATCCAACAATTCCAAATTATATAAAGCTGATATCAGTATAAGTAATGGCAGGATTTTGGATGATTTAAAAAAGGATGAAATTAATATTAGTTTATAACAATATAATATTTGAAAGGGGAATAAACCGATTATTCTAAAAATGAGGATGACTGGCTTATAGGTAGATATGGATTTTAAAATAACAAATGAACAAAAACAATATCAAAAGGAGCTTCGTTTATTTTGTAAAAATCAATTAAATGACGAAAAAGACATAACGCATTTCTCGAAGGAGTTATGGGAAAAAATATCTGAGTTTGGAATTTTGGGGTTGACGGTAAGTGAGGAGTATGGTGGTTTAGAGGAAAGCTATTTAACAGCGTCAATAGCTATGGAAGCGCTAGGATATAATTGTATTAATAATGGTTTGATCTTTACTATTACTAATCATATGTGGGTAGCCTTAAATACTATTTACTTGTATGGTAATGATGCACAAAAAGATACATATCTTCGTTCTATGGTCTCTGGTGAAAAAATTGGTGCCTTTGCGCTTACGGAAGCGGAAGCTGGTTCAGATGCTACTTCTATAATGGCGTATGCTGAGAGTGATAACGGAGGATATCGACTCAGTGGCAGCAAAATGTTTATTTCAAATGGTCCGATTGCTGATGTTTTTATAGTGATTGCACTAACGAAGCGGTCTGTCAAAGAATATACAGCATTCATTGTGGAAAAAGAATTTGCTGGAGTAAATATAGGAAAAGAGATCCCCAAAATGGGATTGGATGCTTGCCCGATATCGGAGGTAATATTTGAAAATTGTTTTATTCCGTTTGAAAATATATTGGGAAAAGTTGGAGCCGGTAATATTATTATGAATGAAGTGATAACATGGGAGCGTTGTTATGAATTTGCTCCTCATGTGGGAGCAATGCAGAGAGTTATGGAACAATGTTTACGATATGTAAATGAAAGAAAGCAATCAGGTAGGTATATTAAGGAATTTCAAGCGGTATCTCATAAGATTGCAAATATGAAAGTTGCTGCTGAACTATCCCGAAATATGCTGTATAAAGTGGCATGGATGAAAGACCAAAACAAGAGGGCATATCAGGAAGCGGCTATTTTTAAGTTATTTGTCAGTGAAAATTATATTAAAATATGTCAGGATGCAATGCAGATAATGGGGGCATATGGATATTCAAAGGAATATGGTATTGAAAGAGAATTACGGGATGCGATGGCTTGCAGTATCTACTCTGGTACATCAGAGATTCAAAGAAATACAATCTTTCAATTAATGTCATTTTAAATAATTTATCGTGACTACATATTTTCAAAATTAAACAAAATTTTATCTAAAATCATCAGGGATTATAGCCTTTTAATAAAATAGTACCATTAGAACATCCATGTTTTTTATGCAATACAATGTAAAATATGTGCCTTTTTAATAAGTCGTATACGACTGTTTTTAATTATCTGGAAACAATTGCAAGTGCCGAAGAAGCGGTAATGGAGATCGCAGATACTTGTTGGCATAGGAAAAGTTGTTGCGGGGCTTATAGCCCACTATGAAGAATCTTTTACCAGAACAATAAGTAATGTTATTCGGCATTTTTTGGACTAGATTTATTCGGTTATAAGGAATACTATATTTCCTATAATAATTATACCACTTTACAAGTTTTTGATTAGCCCATTTGTTTTAAACACAAATAACTCAAGGCTTTGATAATAATGTTTGATTTTATATGGGTTTCGATGTTTTGCACCAAATCCACATAAAATACCTGCTGGCGTATGCGCCCACTAAGGATAAGACGAAATTCCTGTACACTGACATTCCTGTATTTTGAGAATGATTCTTCCAGGTATGGGAGCAGCTTCATGGAACAGTAACTGATGTTGATGAGATTCACCAGCATTTCAATCCCCTTGCGGCTGCGTACCATGTAACGGCACAGCGACCAGAAAGATTTCTGTTCATAGTAGCTTACTTCAATGTTCCACCGGAACGAGTAAAGAAACAGGGGGATATACTGCATCCTGCTGCTCCCGGTCTGGTTTAGAGGTGATTTTTCCTGTCATGCGCAGAATACCTGTAGCTGGCTCGGAAAAACCGTGCTAAAGAATAAACGCCTGGTTCCGCCCTCCCTGCTGGCAGATGTCACATAGGCCATGACTTCTTTTGTCCCGAAGATATTTGTCAGGACACGGCGGCAGCCTGTATAGTAATCCCCAATCTTTTCGTCAGAAAGGATGAAATCTGCATAAATGGAAAGACGTTGCCCATGCTTTGCAGGTCTGCCCCTTTTCCCGGTTTTGGCAGGTGCAAGGTCGTATATGACAGAGTCCGACCTTGCTCTCCTAATCAGGTCGAGGTTCGGGTATTCATCCACTATGGATGCAAGGTTTTGTTTGACATACCAGCTGTCGCACAGGATGATGACATTCTTCTTTCCGCTGAATTCCGGCATTACCTGTCGCACCATGGATGCCGCAAGCTTCAGTTTGGATTCCTTTTTCTGCCACAAACGGTATCCCAGCGGGACAGCAAGGTAAGTAATTTTCTGCCGGTTCCAGACAGGCACGCAGAGCATGATGCTGACAAAGCAGTGCCCATTCAGATAATTAGAGCCGTTGTGGGCGGCATGGTCAAAAAGTTTTGACACATCCTCGAATTTCTTCCCAAATTTTGGGACAACCGTGTCATCTATGCAGAGGAAAACCGGCTGTGTTTCAAGAAAATCAGGAATCAGCCGAAGGGCAAGCCTGGCTGTGACATTCATAAAGACGGCATAGTCAGCTTTTGCGTAGGAACAGGCATAATAAAAGGCGTTCAGCGACTTGAGTGTTATGCCGGATAAAAAGTGCCTGTAAAGGGAGCGGATGGAATCTGCGGATTCCATCGCCAACATAGACAGCACAAGCAGAAAAAGTGTTTCGGCAGTAGGAGCTGGGAATGTGACAAAATATACAGAAAAAAATTTATAAAGCCTACCAATTATGTGTTTGTCGTTGTATAATAAGTTTGTCGTATGAGATCACTTCTTTCGTGTAATTTTGTTTGCAAACTTATTATACACCTAAGTATCTCATACGACATTTTTTACCAAAAAGCTTGTAAAGTGGTGTAATAATTATAGTATAAGGAAGAAAAAAGGGGAACTGGAATGTTAATATTTAAAAGGCTGTTCGAATTTGAAGTTATGGAATAGATTTCTTGATCTGGTCATCAACCGCAGGATAAATGGGGTGGTAGGTAAGAAGATCAACGGTATCGGGAGGGTACCATATGTTCTGGGGTGGATTCTTGATTATACGCTTTTTAAGTATTTTGATCAACTAAGAGAAATGGAGAATTTATAGTGAATAGAATAAAGTTAAAAGTAAGAAATTTAAAAAGGGTAAAATTTTTTATTCCAGAGTGTATGGAATTTGCCGCTGTTGCTTATGGAGAGACAATGGGACTAGATTTCACAAAAGCTTTTTCTAGGGGGTGGTATTTCAACTTAAAAGATAAAAGATTATCGAAAATATGTAGGTTGGGGGATTGCATAGAAGAAAAAATAATTTTCAACAGGGAATATCAGGAGTATAATGGAGTCCAATTTGATTTTATAGATGTACAGGATGTAGATGAGCTTCTCAAAGTGATTGATGCCAATCTTGCGAATAATCTGCCAACAATCATACATATGGATACTTATTATTCTTATTGGGGTTTCTTATATCAAAAAGTTCATTCTGCCCATTTGGCGGTGGCAGTGGCAATTGATCCAGATGAACATAAAGTGTGGATCGTTGATCCGGAATTTTCAGAGGAATCGTTTTCTGTAGATGTGGAATTGCTAGAGAAGGCCTCTCAGTTTTATGCTGATGTAAAAGTAGAAAATGTAGATAAGTATTCCAATAATGAACTGATGGAACTGGTTTGCTCGAAGAGAGAAGATTATGAAAAACAATTTGATCAGATGGAGCAATTTGCGAAGGGATTTAAGGATTATTTTGTTCCTTCTGTAGAATTTGGAAATGAGATGGATATAGACTGTGTATTGGATTCTGTATTGATTTCAAGAATTAGGGAATTAATAAAAGGAAGAAATCTGTTTATTGTTTTTCTGGAGCAGTTTCAGGAATCTGACGAAAAGATATCTCAGGTCATGGATTATCTTTATATTTCTATTGGAAAATGGAATACAGTAATGAATATGATGTTTAAGTCTGCAAGGACAAAGTGGAGACCAGGTTTTAATGAAAAAGTCTATCGTATCCTAATGTCTGCTGTTCAGGTTGAACGGGAGGCATATGAGGTTTTACAGTCCTATATAAGGGGCGGTGCAAACATAAAATGTGAACGATTAACAGAGACTGAAAAGATGAGATGTGTAGCGGTTGATATAGTGAGTGAATGCAATAATAAAGGATTTGCCTATCAGAAGGGGAAAGGGAATAACTGTGATCTGACGGGAGACGGTGAATATGTTTTGTTAAATAATCCATACAAAAATATCACATATAATGGTGTAACATTTAGGACATGCTTTGGGTCTGAGAATGATAATATTGTGTGCAGAGGGCAGAATATTTCTATGGATAACAGCATTCCTGCCTGCTCTCTGGGTATTTTGCTTTGCGCTGAGTGGGGAGGATGTGAAGATTCAATTACAATTATATTCGAAAATGGATATGAGGAGATAAAGAAAATATCTGCTAATGACATTTCGGATTGCAGCACAGGGGATGTGATTGAGGTGGGATGTTCAGAAAAAGTCACAGGTGAGATAGTTAATTCCAAAGTATTTATTACATATAATAAAATTGTTTTGGGACATAGGACAGAGAGGATTAAAGCTTTGCAGTTGCCTGTTAATCCGCATCTTCATATAGTGGCGGTAAGTAAGGTTATTGATTGAACAAGACAAATTTATCCAGTTTTTCTTTATAACAAAGAAGGCGCTGTGCCATCAGTGCTTGATCACGGTTTTGGGTTTCCAATCTGAAATTTTCTTTTTCAAAATAGAGGTCTGCACCAGAGGCGAGCAGATAAAGCATATCCTTTTTAGCACTCTCGCCTTTTCTGGATATGTTTTCCTTGCTGTGGATCTGCACGCTGTCTCCCGGCTGTAACTGGCCGGGGTCTTTCATGGCCTCCTGATAAGTGAAATCCCTGGGGGGTGTCCGGTATCGTTCAACTATGAGATTATCATTGCCACTGGTAAGGTTAGTACGGATCAGCCATTCAAAGCGGTCGTAATAGTCAAGGCCAACTGACTGCATCAGTTCCCATAGGTCTTCCCTGTTCTCAGATGGAGTGCGTTCGGTAATAAAGACAGGCTGCATATTGACCCGGTAATATTTTTCCAGGCGAAGTTCCATTGCGATTCCCGGGATTCCCTGAAATACAGAGGTATCAAGTCCATCAATGACAGACCATTCCGGGGAGATGATATATTGGTATTCTTCATTAAAAAAAGACTGATATTCAATTTTTCCTACACAATACTTTTCACCCATGCTTCCCAGTGCCCGTATAATACCTGTGTTTGTGTAATCTGGTTCTCCCATAAGAGGGGTAGTATATTCATTCAGTGGTGTATGGTCATAGTTGACAGGTTTCATTGTCTCACCCCTCTTTCTAATGGTTGGCGAATCAGTATATCATAACGCATCTGGAGCATAAAGATAAGAAATTCCTTTCGTTTGCCACTCATTGTTTCGACACCCTGTATCAGTTCATATACTGTCTCCGGATTCAGCCGTTCGCCTATGCGCTTCAGTGCTTTGTCACAGGCAGGAAACTGGTGGCTGCTGATAACTTCATAATAAGAACTCTTTCTTCCATTTAACTGTATCTGTGAGGTGGGGAACTGATAGATCCGTTTTCTCATCTCATCACCTGACTGCAGTACTTTCTGGCATTGGTCATCACTGGCAAGTCTGGGAAAAAGGCAGGATCCATTATCAAAGACAGGAGCCAGGCGGTATTGGTTATTGTTTTTTAGAAATCCCCAATTGCTGCCATGGCGGTCAAAATTCCCTATATAGGCATCCAAAATATACATATCCCAAAAAGCGCTTACTGTTTCTCCAACCGCTGTCAGTTTTCGGTTTGCCTCCAGTTGAGCCATAATATCAGAATAGCTGTAGCTCATTTTCTCCCGTTTAATATCCAGGGAACTGTCCCCTACATCATGGAATGGAACGAAAATATCTGTTGCCGAAGTGAAATCTTTCATTACCACGACTTCTTCACCCTGGTAGGTTCCAAGCCAGGTCTCCTGTGTCTGCATACCTGTTGCGGCAAAGATATGACAGCCGAGATATTCGGAAATGTGACTGAGAGTCGGACCGGTGGGGCAGTTTTTGGGGAATTTAACGATGTAATCTTCATTCTCCAGACGGATTCCTGTCTTTCTCTCGGCACCGGTATAAAATTTTCCGCTCAGTCTGCAGTCCGAAAAATCCCTGATCATAATATTCCACTCCTTTATGGACAGCATACCTTATGATCCTGTCTGTGTCAACAGTAACAGGTATAACTATTTTTTTAGTATGCATATTTGATTATTAAGCTATCCCCATCTTGACAATCCCACCTGATAATGTTAATATACAAACTCATCTTTGACAGTTGATTAGATAAATAAGTGCCACAATCCTTGCATTTACAAG
>CANRWA010000005.1 GCA_947643415.1 uncultured Clostridia bacterium
TGTTTTGTTCGAATTTTTCAAGGTTGTTTCACTGTTCAGTTATCAAGGTCCATACCGCCGTCTAACCACTGTAATACGGCACTTTTCTCTGCCTCCGCTTCTGTTGTATCACCGCGTCAGCAAAAACTATCTTATCAGAAACATTCTGACTTGTCAACACTTTTTTTCAATTTTTTTCATTTTTCTCATTTTTTTCCTTCTGCCGTATTTCTGACCCACCATTTCTGTGCTGTTGACCTGAAGATAATGCAAGCTTACCTGCACATCCTCACTTTGCCTTTGCGGGAATAAACCATGCCATACATTTCTATAAAGATTAAGGATGCCTCTGGTGACGAGGCATCCCTTCCTCTCAAAACATATTTATAGATTCACGATTCCACTTACTCTTCCAGAGCCACCAGTTCCTCGTCTTCCTGGATCTCCAGTTCTTCCTCCTCTGTAACATCTAATTCCGCATCCGGCTCTTCAACAGTGGAAGCAGCTTCCTTATCTTCTTCCGTCTCTGTCTCCTCTGTGGTCTCCTCAAATACCGGATCTGGCGGATCTAAACTGTCTACCAGGTCACTGTGGAGTTGAATGCTTCGGTAACGTTTCATACCTGTTCCTGCCGGAATCAGTTTACCAAGAATAACATTCTCTTTCAGACCGATCAACGGATCGATCTTACCTTTTATGGCTGCATCTGTGAGAACTTTTGTTGTCTCCTGGAATGAAGCTGCTGACAGGAATGAATTTGTAGCAAGAGATGCCTTTGTGATGCCCAGGATGATCTGCTTGCCCTCCGGCGGCTCCAGCCCTTCTTTTGTCAGCCTTTCCACCTCATCTTCATAATCCAGTGCATCTACCATGACACCAGGCAGGAAATCAGAATCCCCATTATTTTCAATGCGGATCTTCTTCAGCATCTGGCGCACGATTACCTCAATATGCTTATCATTGATATCAACACCTTGCAGACGGTATACTCTCTGAACTTCACGGAGCATGTAATCCTGTACCGCACGCACTCCTTTGATCTTCAGGATATCATGTGGGTTCACGCTGCCTTCTGTCAGTTCATCACCAGCCTCCAGTTCCTGTCCATCCATCACTTTAATCCGGGACCCGTATGGGATAAGATATGCCTTGCTCTGCCCGGTTTCATCGTTTGTTACTACAACTTCCCTCTTTTTCTTTGTGTCACGGAGCTGTACCTTCCCGGCAAACTCAGAAATAATGGCAAGTCCTTTCGGCTTTCTTGCCTCAAAAAGCTCCTCGACACGGGGAAGACCCTGTGTGATATCATCTCCCGCCACACCACCAGTATGGAAAGTACGCATGGTAAGCTGTGTACCCGGCTCACCGATAGACTGTGCTGCGATGATCCCCACTGCCTCACCTACCTGAACTGGTTCTTTCGTCGCCAGATTGAATCCATAACATTTGGCACAGATACCGATATGGGATTTACAGGTCAGGATCGTACGGATCTTTACCTGTGCCTTATCACCAGCATCTATGACCGCCTTTGTATTCACGATCCGTGCTGCGCGTTTCGGCGTGATCATATGGTTTGCCTTTACGATTACCTCACCATTGTCATCCAGGATCGTATCGCAGGAATAGCGGCCTGTAATACGCTCTTCCAACGTCTCAATCACTTCTTTTCCATCCATAAATGCACCGATCCACATACCTGGGAGCTCACTTATATCGCGGTCCTCGCAGCAGTCATTCTCACGGATCACAAGATCCTGGGATACATCCACCAGACGTCTTGTCAGATATCCGGAGTCCGCTGTACGCAAAGCAGTATCAGACAGTCCTTTGCGGGCACCGTGGGCAGAAATAAAATACTCCAATACATCCAGTCCCTCACGGAAATTGGACTTGATCGGCAGCTCAATGGTACGGCCTGATGTATCTGCCATCAGTCCACGCATACCTGCCAGCTGCTTGATCTGCTTATCTGAACCACGGGCACCAGAATCTGCCATCATAAAAATATTATTGTATTTATCAAGACCAGTCAGCAGGGCATGAGTGATCTCATCATCTGCATCTTTCCACGTCTCCACAACAGACTTGTAACGCTCTTCCTCTGTCAGCAGTCCACGACGATATTTCTGCGAGATAACTTCCACCGTATCCTCTGCCTCTTTGATGATCTCTTTCTTTGCTGCCGGCACCTCCATATCCGAAATAGATACTGTCATAGCCGCACGGGTGGAATATTTATATCCAAGAGCCTTGATGGCATCCAGTGTCTCTGCCGTCTTGATGGCCCCCTCATTATTGATGCATTTTTCCAGAATCTGTTTTAACTGTTTCTTGCCTACATGAAAATCCACTTCCAGCTTAAGGAAGTTCTCTGGATCACTGCGGTCTACAAATCCCAGATCCTGACTGATGATCTCATTGAAGATAAAGCGGCCCAAAGTTGACTCAATAATACGGGATTCTACCACACCGTCCTGGTTCTCGCCATAGCGCCTTACTTTGATCTTCGCATGAAGGGTAATCTCATGATTTTCATATGCAATCATCGCCTCATTCACGTCTTTAAATGCCATTCCCTCTCCCTTAACACCAGGCCTTTCCTGTGTCAGGTAGTAGATACCAAGGACCATATCCTGGGAAGGCACTGCCACAGCACCACCATCGGATGGTTTCAGAAGGTTATTGGGCGACAGAAGCAGGAAACGGCATTCTGCCTGCGCCTCTACAGAAAGCGGAAGATGCACAGCCATCTGGTCGCCGTCAAAGTCGGCATTAAATGCAGTACATACCAGTGGATGCAGTTTGATCGCCTTGCCCTCCACCAGTGTAGGCTCAAATGCCTGAATACCAAGGCGGTGCAGGGTAGGGGCACGGTTCAGCATAACAGGATGCTCGCGGATGACCTCTTCCAGAATATCCCATACAGCAGGCTCCAGTTTCTCTACCATCTTCTTTGCATTCTTTATATTGTGTGCTGTCCCATTTGCCACCAGTTCCTTCATGACAAATGGCTTGAACAGCTCAATCGCCATCTCTTTTGGCAGACCACACTGATAAATCTTCAGTTCCGGCCCCACCACGATTACGGAACGCCCCGAATAGTCCACGCGCTTGCCAAGAAGATTCTGGCGGAAACGTCCCTGTTTTCCTTTCAGCAGGTCAGACAGGGATTTCAGTGCACGGTTGCCTGGACCAGTTACCGGACGGCCGCGGCGGCCATTATCAATCAGGGCATCCACTGCCTCCTGGAGCATACGTTTCTCATTGCGCACAATGATATCCGGAGCACCCAACTCCAGCAGTCTTTTAAGACGGTTATTTCGGTTAATGATACGGCGGTACAGATCATTCAGGTCAGAGGTGGCAAAACGTCCGCCGTCCAACTGCACCATAGGACGAAGATCCGGCGGGATTACGGGAATGACAGTCAATACCATCCAGTCCGGGCTGTTGCCGGACTCGCGGAATGCCTCAACAACTTCCAGCCGCTTGATGATCCTGGCACGTTTCTGCCCCGTTGACTCTTTCAGCTCTGTTTTCAACTGTTTCGCCTCTTCTTCCAGGTCAATCCGCTGCAGCAGTTCCTGAACAGATTCTGCACCCATTCCAACCCGGAACATATCGCCATAAGTTTCACGGGCTTTCTGGTACTCCTGCTCATTGAGTACCTGTTTTACCTGTATCTCCGGTGTCTCTGACTCCAATACAATATAGGAGGCAAAATACAACACTTTTTCCAGTACTTTTGGCGAGATATCAAGCATCAGCCCCATGCGGCTGGGAATCCCCTTAAAATACCAGATATGAGAAACAGGAGCTGCCAGTTCAATGTGTCCCATGCGCTCGCGGCGGACACTTGATTTGGTGACCTCAACGCCGCATCGGTCACACACTACCCCTTTATAACGAACTTTCTTGTATTTACCACAGTGACACTCCCAGTCCTTACTTGGTCCAAAAATACGTTCACAGTAAAGACCATCTTTCTCCGGCTTCAACGTCCGGTAATTAATTGTCTCTGGTTTCTTAACCTCTCCGCGGGACCATTCACGGATCCTCTCAGGAGAAGCAAGTCGGATCTTCAATTTATCATATGTTAATGTATTTACAGTGTCATTTACAAGCTGTGACATATTGTAACCGTCCTTTCTATCAATCTGCACTAATGCTGCTGTCATCATCCAGACCATCTACGGTTGTTTCACGGAAACCGGCATCTTCAAAGGATTCCTCTTCCAGCTCATAGCTCTTGTCATTCATCAGTTCATTGACATTCTCAGAGGATCCCTCTTCCAGGCTTTCACTCATCTGAACCTCATTTCCTTCTTCATCCAGAACACTGACATCTAACGCCAGCGCCTGCAGCTCTTTCAGCATGACACGGAAAGATTCCGGAATACCTGGCTCAGAGATATTGTCGCCCTTTATGATGGCTTCATAAGTTTTCACTCGTCCTACCACATCATCGGACTTCACAGTAAGGATTTCCTGCAATGTGTATGCAGCACCATATGCCTCCAGCGCCCATACCTCCATCTCTCCGAAACGCTGTCCGCCAAACTGTGCCTTACCGCCAAGCGGCTGCTGTGTTACCAGTGAATAAGGACCTGTTGAACGGGCATGGATCTTATCATCTACAAGGTGATGCAGTTTTAGATAATGCATGAATCCAATGGTTACTTCACCATCGAAAAATTCACCTGTCCGTCCATCACGGAGCTGGACTTTTCCATCCTCCTTGATCGGCACACCTTCCCATTCTTTTCTATATTCTTCGTTTGTCAGCAGATATTCCATCACATCCGGATGAAGGATATCTTTGTATTTCTTTTCAAACTCATCTAATGGCGTATTGACGTAATCATTCGCCAGTTTCAGGGTGTCCATGATATCAATCTCGTTCGCACCGTCAAAGACCGGCGTTGCCACATTAAAACCGAGCACCTTGGCTGCCAGGCTCAAATGGATCTCCAGTACCTGGCCGATATTCATTCGGGACGGCACACCCAGCGGATTCAGCACAATATCCAGTGGACGGCCATTTGGCAGAAATGGCATATCTTCGATCGGAAGCACACGGGAAACCACACCCTTATTACCATGACGGCCCGCCATCTTATCACCAACCTGAATCTTCCTCTTCTGGGCAATATAGATGCGCACAGACTGATTTACTCCCGGCGGCAGCTCATCCCCATTTTCACGGGTAAACACTTTGGCATCCACAACGATACCGAACTCACCATGGGGAACTCTCAGAGACGTATCCCTGACCTCACGCGCCTTTTCACCAAAGATCGCACGGAGCAGCCTCTCCTCTGCTGTCAGCTCTGTCTCACCTTTCGGAGTCACCTTTCCAACTAAAATATCTCCGGCACGGACCTCGGCGCCAATTCGGATAATACCTCTCTCATCCAGGTCTTTCAGGGCATCATCCCCGACTCCCGGTACATCACGGGTAATCTCCTCCGGTCCCAGCTTGGTGTCACGCGCCTCTGTCTCATATTCATTGATATGAACAGAAGTATACACATCTTCCTGTACCAGTCTCTCACTCAGAAGAACCGCATCCTCATAGTTGTAACCTTCCCATGTCATGAATCCGATCAACGGATTCTTTCCAAGGGCAATCTCTCCGCCGGAGGTAGAAGGACCATCTGCGATCACCTGGCCGGTTTCCACCCGATCCCCCTTTGATACAATAGGACGCTGATTCATACAAGTTCCCTGATTGCTGCGGACAAACTTCTGAAGCCTGTATTCATCCAGATTGCCATCATCCTTACGGATGGTAACACGGTTTGTCTCTGCCCGTTCAATGATACCACCCTCTGAGGCAACCACACAGTTACCAGAGTCCACTGCGGCCTTCATCTCAATACCGGTACCAACAACAGCGGCTTCCGTCACCAGAAGCGGTACCGCCTGACGCTGCATGTTGGAACCCATCAGGGCACGGTTCGCATCATCATTTTCCAGGAATGGAATCATGGCTGTGGCCACGGAAAATACCATTTTAGGAGACACGTCCATATAATCAATCCTGCTCTTCTCAAACTCAGATGTCTCTTCCCTGAAACGTCCGGAAACCACCTTCCGCACAAAGTGTCCCTCTTCATCCAACTGCTCATTCGCCTGCGCCACATGGTAACGGTCCTCTTCATCCGCTGTCATATACACGACCTCATCCGTAACACGGGGATTCTGGGAGTCCGTTTTGTCCACTTTACGGTATGGTGCTTCCACAAATCCATATTCATTGATACGGGCATAGGAAGCCAGCGAGTTGATCAAACCGATGTTTGGTCCCTCAGGAGTCTCGATGGGACACATTCTTCCGTAATGGGAATAGTGCACATCACGGACTTCAAACCCGGCACGGTCACGGGACAGACCACCCGGACCAAGGGCAGAAAGACGTCTTTTGTGGGTCAGCTCACTCAACGGGTTATTCTGATCCATAAACTGTGACAACTGGGAACTTCCAAAGAATTCCTTCACTGCTGCCGTCACTGGCTTGATGTTGATCAGCGACTGTGCAGAGATCCCTTCGATATCCTGTGTTGTCATCCTTTCACGTACCACACGCTCCATACGGGACAAGCCGATGCGGTACTGGTTCTGGAGCAGTTCGCCAACGGCACGGATGCGGCGATTCCCCAGGTGGTCAATGTCATCATCGTTTCCAATGCCATACTCCAGATGCATATTATAATTAATGGATGCAAAAATATCTTCTTTTGTGATATGTTTCGGGATCAGCAATGGAACACTCCTGCGGATTGCATCATAGCGGTCCTCTTCCGTATCATTTTCTTCCAGGATCTTCTTCAGTTCTGGATAATATACGTCCTCTGTAATGCCAAGCGCCTTCTTGTCCGCATTTGGCAAAAATGTATTTAAATCCACCATCATATTGGAGAGAATTTTCTCTATATGCCCTTCCTCTGTCTCCAACCTGACAAAAGGAACAGCAGCATTCTGTATCTCTGCGGCAAGTTCTTCCGTAACTACCATACCAGCTTCTGCCAGCACCTCCCCAGTTTCAGGGCTGACTACGTCTTCCGCCAGTGTAAATCCAGGAATACGGTTACGGAATGCCAGCTTTTTATTAAATTTATAACGTCCCACTTTGGCAAGATCATAGCGTCTCACATCAAAAAACATACTGTTGATCAGATTTTCTGCGCTGTCAACGGCAAGCGGCTCACCTGGTCTCAGCTTCTTATAAAGTTCCAGCAGGCCATCCTGATAATTGTCCGAAGGATCCTTAGCAAAACTTGCCAGGATCTTCGGCTCTTCGCCAAACATGTCCAAGATCTCCTGATTCGTCCCCACGCCCAGGGCACGGATCAGAACCGTGATCGGAACTTTTCTGTTTCTGTCTACGCGGACGTAAAATATATCATTGGAGTCAGTCTCATACTCTAGCCATGCACCACGGTTAGGGATGACTGTAGCGGAATACAATTCTTTACCGATCTTATCATGGGCAATTCCATAATAGATTCCCGGCGAACGCACCAACTGGCTTACGATGACACGCTCTGCACCATTGATCACAAAGGTACCTGTGGCAGTCATAAGTGGGAGATCTCCCATAAAGATATCGTGTTCACTGATCTCTTCCGTCTCATTATTATGGAGCCTTACCTTGACTTTCAAAGGTGCAGCGTAAGTCGCATCTCTCTCTTTACACTCTTCGATGGAATATTTCACATCATCCCTGCACAATTCAAAGCTTACAAATTCCAGGCTCAGATTGCCATTATAGTCCGCGATGGGCGAAATATCGCGGAGAACTTCATTTAAGCCATCTTCCAGAAACCATTTGTACGATTCTGTCTGAACTTCGATGAGGTTCGGCATCTCCAATACCTCTCTCTGTTTTGAGTAACTCATTCTGACGCCTTCGCCTGCCTGGACCGGACGTATTCTGTTTTTCTCCATTGATGATTCACTCCTTGTCTTTTTTACAGAACTGTGGTATAATCTAAATTGTGTAGGGCTAGTGCGCCTACCATACCACAATAGTGCATTTTCCATCTTACCACAGTTGTAGAGTGGTGTCAAGAGATAATTCCAGATTTTACTATAAATAAAAAGCCAGCAAAAAGTGCCTAATCTCCTTTTTGCCGGCTTTTTTATCTGTGATATTTCTCTACTGTTCTGGCAGATTATTATTTCAATGTAACCTTTGCGCCTTCAGCTTCAAGTTTTGCCTTGATCTCTTCTGCTTCTTCTTTGCTTGCACCTTCTTTTACTACCTTAGGAGCACCATCTACTACTTCTTTTGCTTCCTTCAGTCCAAGACCAGTTACCTCACGTACCACTTTGATCACCTTAACTTTAGCTGCGCCAACTTCTGTCAGCTCTACATCAAACTCATCTTTCTCTGCTGCGCCGCCTGCTGCGTCTCCGCCTGCTGCTGCCACTACCACGCCTGCTGCTGCAGATACGCCGAACTCTTCCTCACATGCTTTTACTAAATCATTTAATTCCATTACGCTCATCTCTTTGATAGCGTCGATAAATTCCTGTGTCGTCATTTTATCTTCCTCCATTTAATAATAATAGTTGCCGATAGAACGGCTGTCATAATACAATATCTTCTTACTCTGCTGCCGCTTCGCCCTGTTTCTCTGCGATCTGGTTGAGCACACGGGCAAGATTTGTGATCGGTGACTGCAGGCTTCCCAGCAATTTGGAAATAAGAACTTCCTTGGATGGGATCGTTGCGAGCACCTTCACACCAGCTTCGTCATAGTATGTTCCATCTACGACAGCACCTTTGAACTGAAGGGAATCTGCCTCTTTTGCAAAATCATTCAGAATTCTTGCAGGAGCAGTCTCATCTTCAATACCAAATGCGATGGCAGTTGGTCCTTCCAGATGCTGGTCAAGCTGGGCATAGTCTGTGCCATCGAATGCAAGATGAAGCATTGTGTTCTTGTATACTTTGTATACGACGCCTGCCTCTCTCATCTGTTTGCGGAGTCTCGTATCCTGCTCCACAGTCAGGCCGCGATAGTCTACAAGCACTGCTGATTTCGCATCAGCCGCATATCCTTTGATCTCATCAACGATTGGCGCTTTCAATTCGACTTTAGCCATGGGATTTTACCTCCTTATAAAATTTAGCTTCCGCTATATATTATAAGCTGCCTTTTATTCGGAATAAAAACTTCCCTGTCCACATATCGCAGACAGGGAAGTTCCAATTACACTTATGGTCATAAATATAATCATCCTCGGCAGGCGCACCGCTTACACCGGAATCCCGGTACCTGCTGTCTACGGCAGTTATAAACTTTTGTCAGTGTAGCATAAGCTGCACATCCTGTCAAGGAAAATATCAGCCAAGTTTCAGCGTATTTACCTTGATGCCAGGACCCATCGTACTGGTAAGAGTCACACTCTTCAGATAGGTTCCCTTTGCACTGGCAGGTTTTGCTTTGATGATGGCATCCATCAAAGTCATGAAATTCTCTGTGAGCTGCTCTTCTGTGAAAGAGACCTTACCCACAGGACAGTGGATAATATTGGCACGATCCAGACGGTATTCAATCTTACCGGCTTTGATATCATTCACAGCCTTTGTAACATCCATTGTAACCGTACCGGCCTTCGGATTCGGCATCAGTCCCTTTGGTCCAAGGACACGGCCCAGACGTCCCACAACTCCCATCATATCCGGAGTTGCCACAACAACATCAAACTCAAACCATCCCTCGTTCTGGATCTTCGGGATCAGTTCCTCGCCGCCAACATAGTCTGCACCGGCTGCCTCTGCCTCTGCCACTTTATCACCCTTGGCAAATACAAGCACACGGACAGTCTTACCAGTTCCATGCGGAAGAACTACGGCACCGCGCACCTGCTGTTCTGCGTGACGGCCGTCTACTCCGAGACGGATATGAGTTTCTACGGTTTCATCGAATTTTGCAACTGCTGTCTTCTTAACAAGGTCAATTGCTTCGGCCACATCATACTGCGTCATACGGTCAACTAACTTTGCGGCCTCTGTATACTTTTTACCTCTTTTCATTTTATAAACCTCCTAGTGGTATTAGCGAACATTCCTATCAAAGTTTCCGTTCTTTGATCCGGGGGGAAGAACCACAGCCCTGATCAGGCCTTTCGGCTCTGCTGGTAAAATCTGCGATTTTTCCTAAATATTTTTTACAAGAAAATATTCTTTCTCCCACAACGTCCTAATGACATTAGTTCTTTGCGATTTATGCCTGTCTTACGATCTAACTTTATTCTTCTACCGTGATTCCCATACTTCTTGCTGTTCCGGCGATCATGCTGATGGCTGCCTCAATGCTTCCCGCATTCAGGTCAGGCATCTTCGTCTCAGCGATCTTCTGAAGTTCTTCTTTGGAAATCGTCGCTACTTTTTTCTTGTTCGGCTCACCGGAACCCGACTGGATCTTGCATGCTTTCTTGAGAAGAACAGCCGCCGGCGGAGTCTTTGTCACGAAGCTGAAACTTCTGTCTGCATAGACTGTGATGACAACGGGAATGATCATTCCTTCCTGCCCCTGTGTCTTTGCGTTAAACTCCTTTGTGAACTGAGCAATGTTGATTCCATGCTGTCCAAGTGCCGGACCAACCGGAGGTGCCGGAGTCGCTTTTCCTGCCGGAATCTGTAACTTAATATATCCTTCAACTTTCTTAGCCATTATATTACCTCCATCTAAACATTAAACCTGTTTCAATTCAGAGAAATCAATCTCAACCGGCGTATCGCGCCCAAACATATCAATGACGATAACTGCCATCTGTTTCGCTGGGTGAACTTCCTGAACAACACCATCGGTATCCTGCCATACTCCCTCTGTAACAACGACATGGTCTCCCACAGAAAATGGTGATTCTTCTGCCTGGGCAAGAAATCCCATATTGGTGATCTCTTCTTCGGTCAGGGGAACCGGTTTGGACCCCGGACCGACAAACCCTGTCACGCCACGTGTGTTTCGCACAACATACCAGGTCTGGTCATTCATGATCATATTGATCAGAACATAAGCGGGAAACATTTTCTTCTGAACCTGTTTCTTCTCGCCGTTCTTCTCTTCCACAACGGTCTGCAGTGGAATCATGACTTCCATGATCTGATCCTGCAGATTGCGGTTCTCGATCGTTTTCTCGATATCTGCTTTCACCTTATTCTCGTATCCGGAATAAGTATGAACTACATACCATTTTGCTCCTTCTGCCATGGCAACCTCCTATGAAACAATGTTAAGCAACTGCAGACCATACCGTATTACCCAGTCAATGCCGGCGATCACTACGCCAAGCACAAGGGATACGATGATCACAAGTCCGGATTGTTTCACAAGATCTTCTTTCTTCGGCCATGTGCACTTTTTGAATTCGCTCTTCAAATTCTTAAAGAAGCCTGGTTTGGAAGCCTTTTCTGCTTCACTCATATGACACACATCCTTTCCGAAACATCACACGGGTTACTATTTCGTCTCCTTGTGTAATGTGTGTTTTCTGCAAAATCTGCAATACTTCTTTGTTTCCATTCTGTCCGGATGGTTCTTCTTGTCTTTGGTCAGATTGTAATTGCGCTGCTTACACTCTGTACATTCCAAAGTAATCTTAGTACGCATTTTGTCACCTCCGTGATATTTTGTTCTCAAAATTTTAGGCATAAAAAAAAGACCTAATTCATCGCTCAATTAATATACCATATATGCGGCTGCTGTGTCAAGGGTATGTTTTCATTCGGGCAAGTATATCCTTCATGCCATAAACACCGTTAGCATAATTATTTACAGTAGTATCTACTGAACTATGTCCAAGTTGTTGCTGTGAAAATGCAAGATTTCCCGTATTAGCCATGACAGTAGCATACCAGTGACGGATCATATGAGGAGACATTCCATCTCCATAAGTCCTAAATATGGACTGAATATTATACTCATTTAATCTCTTACCATTTTTATTAACAAACACCGCAGCTTTATCTACTATATTATCCAAAGAATCCCTATATTTTAACCATTCCTTAATCGCGTTGGTTGCATCTCCTGTAAGATATACCGTTCTTGCTTCTCGTTCGCGAAATATCCCTTTCTCCATAACTTTAATATATGGCATATCCTCATTCAGAAATAAGTTGTTAATATCTCACCCCGCAAGTCCTGATTCCCTTATACCAGTTCCTTTTAACACCCTAAGAATAATAAGATTTCTAACTCTTATAAACTCATCTTTCTTTTTCATAATCTTTTCTTCCATATTCTTTAATTGAGTTTCTGATGGAAATTTTCTGATAAGGTTATTATTAGATGAAATTCCTTTATATTTTACTCTTTTAAAGAATTCTTTTATATCACCTATCGTTGATTCTTTATAAAAACCAACATTTGAAAGAAAACTTCTGATGATATTTTTTCTTGCCTCCAATGTTGTAGGTGATATACCATTTTCTTCTTTCTGTCTAAGATATTTACTAATATGTTGTGGATAAAGTTGATTAAAATCCACTATTGTAATACTCGAAACAGACTCCTTCTCAATTATCTCTTCTTTAATAAGCCACAACAAAAAATCTTTTAATACAAACCAGTATTTTAATGCTCCATCTTTACTTTCTATATCTTCCAAATAATCTCTAATAAACTTCGGAACATTATCTTCTTTAAATTTTCTCTGCAATTTTTCCGCATTTTTCTTCTGAACTTCATCTTTATAACACATAATAAATCCATCCTTTCTAAAAATATTACTTCTACATCATACTTCTACATTCAAAAAGAAAAAGCACTAACGATTTCCGTCAATGCTCTTTCCTACATTTTGCAACTATCAATAATGATATCTACAAGTAAACACTATTAAATTATTTCCTTCCAATTGATATACCAGTCTATGCTCATCCGTTATTCTTCTGCTCCATTTTCCAGCTAAATCATATTTTAGTGGTTCTGGTTTTCCAAGTCCTTCAAATGGACTTCTCTTTATATCCTTGATCAATTCATTGATTCTTTTAACAATTTTCTTGTCCATCTTCTGCCAATAAAGATAATCCTCCCAGGCATTTTCGGTGAAAGATACACTCATAGACTAATCCTCCACTTCAAAACTTACAAATTTTCCATCTTCAGCTTGCTTAATGGATTCCTTTAACCACTCATAATTCGCTTTGCTTTCCCTTATATGAAGATTTTCCATGAGGTTATCATACTGTGCCTGAGACATAAGCACTACATTTTCATCATTTTTCCTCGTAATTATTGCAATATCAGAATCATGTACAACCCGATCACAAACTTCTTTAAAATTATTCCTAACATTAGAAAAATTAGTTGCTATCATACAATCACACTCCTTTGAATATAGTATATTCCATAATTAATAGTATTGTCAATATTTTGTACAATATTCTGTACTAACCAGCAGGATAACCGCATAAAAAGTTATTACCAATAAAAGATTTTTATAACCTGTTTTTTTAGTTTGATGCTTTATATAATGCTGCCTTTATTGCATCTGCTGATAATGCTGACAGTATATTTTCCAGTTTCTTTTTTACCATCCCAAATGTTGCAAGCACTTTCCATTTCTTTTTGTCTTCATACCATCCGGTTTCATCTGTCTGGTAATATTCCCTTGTTACTAAACCTCCATGTTCTTTTTCAACTGTTTTCTTATAATGTCCTGGTTCTTTTTCCAACTCCTGCATCCTTTCTTCTGAAAAATATTCCTGGAGCTCTTTATAAAATAATGGATGGTTCCCTTTTAATCCTGCCACATAGTCCCCCTCCCCACGTATAACTGCTTCCACTGTTTCTTTCTGGGTATTAAGGGCATCCCATGTTACAACCTTTCCTTTTACATCCATTGAAAGGATTTCTGCTTCATCCTCCTCTCCTTTAACAGCAGTGTGTACATCATTTACCAGGGCTTCCATGGACTGTATTACAGCCCGGTAAAAATATGCAGCATCAATGTTCCCTGCCACTATCCTTATAGTGACAGAAGATGGCACACCATTAGGAAGTTCCAGGTATTTTTTAAGCCACTTTTCTTTCTGGCGTGCAAAACCTGCTATTTCTTCCCATTCGTTACAGTCTGCAAGAAATCCAAGTATACATATGGAAAGAATATCCTGGAGCTTGTATTTTACATAAGACGGATGCCTGTAATCTGGTACTTTTGCTGCCTCCTTTGAAAGGCTGTGTATAAAAATACAATTGTTTTCAATGTCTTTTATGCCAATGCTGTAATCTTTTAATATTTCCTGTATATTATCAATTTTCCTGATTTCCGTGCCATAATTTTCCTCCTGGTATAATCTTTATTAAAGATTATACCAGGAAAATACAGTTATGAAAAATGAAAAAATTATATACATTATTTGATTTTATAAAATATTTATTTTATGCGGTTATCCTGTTCATTCGGGTGCCTTCACTCTTTGAAAGTTTTCTCCATAATGCTGCTCGGTATAACATCAGCACTATGCAAAAAATATCATTTTACATTTCTCCCACATTCTGTTATTGTTGATTTATAGAAAACAGCCTTATACAACCATATAGAAATGAGGAATGAGACATGACCGATCCATCACAGGAAAAATGGTTCTCCCTGCCCGACCTGATATTGATCCTGATCCTCGTGCTGGCAGGAATCCTGCTGTCAGCCTGGATCTTTTATCCTGATAACGCAGAAGCCGCTTATGTAGAGGTGCGTCAAAATGGCAGTGCCATCTTGACATTGCCGTTAGATAAAGACATAGAGAAAACCATTACAGACAATGATGGCAGAACAAATACGTTTCAGATCAGGGAACAAAGTGTTGTGATGGTCCATGCAGATTGTGGAGATAAGACATGTGTCAATACGGGAAAGATCTCCCGCACAGGCGAATCCATCGTCTGCCTCCCGCACCGTCTTGTGCTGGAGATCATTTCTGAACGGTCCACAAATGACGACGCCCCGGATGCCCTCGTCCGCTAACAATTCTGTCCTGCAAAGAAAGGAGAACACCCTATGAGTGCCCAGACAAAAAAGATTGCAGAACTTTCTGTGTTTACAGCGGTGGCATTTATATTCAGCTATATCGAAAGTTTATTCCCCCTGCCAATCCCATTCCCCGGCATCAAGCTGGGGCTTGCCAATCTGATCATCCTGATCGTACTCTGCCGGAATGGCCTGGGGGCAGCTTTTGGCGTATCCATGACCCGGAATGTCCTGAATGCCCTGACCTTCGGCAGTCTTTTTGGTCTTTTCTACAGCCTTGCCGGAAGTATTTTGAGCCTGTTTCTGATGGCAGTTTTACTGCCAAAAGGGGATTCAAAAAAGGGTAAAGCAAAAAAAATCCCTCCCCTCTCTTTGGTGAGCATTAGTGCTGTGGGAGGAATCTTACATAATATTGGACAATTTTTCGTTGCTGTGATACTGGTAGGTTTCTCCGCCATTCTCCACTATCTGCCCTTTTTATACTTCGCCGGGCTTATCGCCGGGGTGCTGACAGGGATACTGGCAAAACTATGTCTGAAACGCCTGCAATTGTAAAGAAGCGATTCTTGCTCCGCACATGGTGAAATTTACTATAAGGATTAAAAATCCGGCAGAAACCTCTGCCGGATATCAAACTTAACAATATGAATTAAATAACATTCCGCTGTAGATCGAAGGTTCGTATGCCGTTCCGATATCACTGCGGTAAAGATGTGCATAACTGTATACTTTCTGTTCCACATACTCCATGGGATTCATGCTCATGTGCTCGCATTTATCTGCCAGTTGTTTCACAAAATTTCCCGGAACCTTTGCCTCTTCCTCTGGGGGAGAAGTCAAAAAACCTTTTTCATCAATGGAAAATCCTGCCTCAATCAGTTCCCCGGCATTCTTTTCCACCAGATTCCGCAACTCACCGCCCGGCCTTGATGGTTTTCTGGTCTTTTCACCATACCGGTCACTCCGGGACAGCAGATCATTAAAGATATCTGTCATCTTATTCAGGTTATCCGGCACATCTGCCTCGCGGCTCTCCAGAGATTCTTCTGCCACCTCGCCAAGCTCCATGGACAGTTCCTTTACCTTCAGGGCATAGGACTGGGTATCATTCGAGAGTTTCACCATAACAAGTGGTATTGTATTGTTGAGACTCAGAATGTTTTTGTATTTTGTTTTCAGTTCATTCTTATTATGAACGTTCGTCTTCGGGGATACCTTTGGAAGGTATCCGCCCAAATAAAAATTGTATGCTTCTACCATATTGATCACACGCCTTCCTTGGCCTCCAGTTTACTGGTTCACCTTACTCCTTTTGTCAGACTCGATAAATACATAAGTCTATTATATTTATCGAACTATTTACACAAATTCTTTATAGCGTGTGAGCAAAAAAACTACATTTTTTTACATTCTCCTCCAGGCATGGACACATTCATTCCTATCTTAGCAATACCATAGGATTCACGGTCTCATCATTCTCTTTAATCTGATAATAGAGATTTGTACCTTCTACCGTATAATACTTTGTCGGGTCTGCCACCTTACCGATAACCTGTCCTTCCGAAACACGGTCGCCCTTTTGGACAGCAATATCTGACAACTGGCCATATACCACGCTGAAACCGTCCCCAATATCCATAGTCAGGGTGCGTCCGGTTTCCTCTGAAGTTGTGATCTCTGTCACCTCACCGTCTGCACTGGCTTTCACTTCTGTCCCTTTCTTTGCTGCGATGAGCATCGCCGGGTTTGTCCGGTATTGTGCCAATGTCTTAAAGTAGACAACCTTATCTGCACTGTACTCCATCAGGACCTCTCCGTTTACCGGCCATAGAAGTCCTGCCTCCTGATCAAAATGAAGCTTATTTTTTACCGGTTTGACATCGGTTTCCACTGCCTTTGGTGTCGCTTTCGCTTTTGGCTTTTTTGTGGGCTGTGCCACTTCCGGCAGCACATCCTGTGATAAGACATCCTCTGTCTCCGGTTCCTTTGTAGGGGCAGGTGTCGGAGTCGCTTCTGCCACAATAGGAGATTCATCACTATTCCCTGTATCATCACTCATGAGATTCATACAGATGGCAGCAAATGCCACCAATGCCACAATGCCACAGGCCAAAGATATATAAAACCCTTTTTCCTTATAAAACAATACTATCACCTCGTTCTTTCTTTATGGTGATAGTATTGTCTGATTTCTCTATTTTATTCAGATTATTTTAACATCCAGATGCGCAGCCTGCGTTTCCCAGCCAGGCATTTTTATAATGTTACCTTCTTATAATGTTACTTTCTCCAGATGCCAGATCTCTTTTGCATATTCCTCGATGGTACGGTCTGATGAGAACTTACCACATTTGGCAGTCTGCAGCATTGCCATCTTTGCCCATTTATCCTGATCTTTATATGCTTCCTCAACTTTTTTCTGTGCCTCTGCATAAGAACGGAAATCTTTCAGTATGAAGTACTGGTCTGCGCGCTCGCCACCATTTTTCTCCAAAAGAGAATTGTAGAGTTCACGGAACAGTTCCAGATTTTCCTGAGAATAAGTTCCATCAATAAGCTGTGTCAGCACGGCACGGACATCCGAATCCATATTGTAGATCTCTCTCGGATCATACAGATTATTGTGTTCAAAATCAATGACTTCCTGGGAAGAGAGCCCGAAGATAAATGCATTCTCCTCTCCTACTTCTTCCACGATCTCCACATTAGCGCCATCCATGGTTCCCAGAGTCGGTGCACCATTCAGCATGAATTTCATGTTTCCGGTACCAGATGCTTCTTTAGAAGCAGTAGAGATCTGCTCAGATACATCAGCGGCTGCAAAGATCATCTCAGCGTTGGATACACGGTAGTTCTCAATAAATACCACCTTGATCTTGCCCTTGATGGATGCGTCATTATTGACAACCTCTGCCACGTTATTGATCAGCTTAATGATGGCTTTGGCGCGGCGGTATCCGGCAGACGCCTTGGCGCCAAAGATAAAGGTACGGGGATACATCTCCATATCCGGATTTTTCTTTAATTCATTGTACAGATACATAATGTGCAGAATGTTCAGCAACTGGCGCTTGTACTCATGCAGACGCTTCACCTGTACATCAAAGATGGAACGCGGGTCGATCTCAACGCCATTCTGCTCCTTGATATATTTTGCCAGACGAAGTTTGTTCTGATACTTAATGTTCATAAACTCCTGCTGACATTTCTTGTCATTGACATAGATGGAAAGCTTATCAATCTGTGAGAGGTCTGTGATCCACTCGTCACCGATCTTGTCTGTCACCCAGGCAGCCAGTTTCGGGTTGCCGTGAAGCAGGAAACGGCGCTGTGTGATACCATTTGTTTTATTGTTAAATTTCTCTGGCATCATCTCATAGAAATCTTTCAGTTCCTGATTCTTGAGGATCTCTGTGTGAAGCCTTGCCACACCATTGACAGAGAAGCCGGCAGCAATAGCAAGGTGTGCCATCTTCACCTGTCCGTCAAAAATGATCGCCATGCTCTTTACTTTTTCAAAATCGCCCGGATATGTCTCCTGGATCTTTGCCTGGAAACGACGGTTGATCTCTTCTATGATCTGATAGATCCTTGGAAGCAGGCGTGAAAACAGCTCAAGCGGCCATTTCTCCAGCGCCTCTGACATAATGGTATGATTGGTATAAGCACAGGTTCTGGACGTGATATCCCAGGCATCATCCCATTCCAGTTCATACTCATCTAAGAGGATACGCATCAGCTCTGGTACAGTCACAGTCGGATGGGTATCATTTAACTGGAAGCAGACTTTCTCCGGAAGCCCATGGATATCATCATGCGTCTCCATATATTTCTGGACAGCGCGCTGAACACTGGCGGACACAAAGAAATACTGCTGCTTCAGGCGCAGCTCTTTACCTGCCATATGGTTATCATTGGGATAGAGAACCTCGCAGATGGTCCTTGCCAGGTTCTGCTGTTCTACTGCCTTTTGGTAATCGCCTTTATCAAAGGAATCCAGATTGAAGGTATCCATCGCCTCTGCATCCCAGATCCGGAGTGTATTAACGATCTTATTGCCATATCCTACTACCGGAAGGTCATAAGGAACCGCCCGGACGGACTGGTAATTTTCCTGTACGAAATGATCACGCCCTGTCTTCTCATTCTTACGGACTGTCACATATCCGCCGAAACGCACTTCTACTGCATATTCCGGACGCTTCATCTCAAATGGATTTCCCTCTTTCAGCCAGTCGTCCGGAGCCTCAATCTGAAAGCCATTCTCAATCTTCTGCATAAACATTCCATATTTGTAGCGGATACCACATCCATAAGCAGGATATCCCAGGGTAGACAGGGAATCCAGGAAGCAGGCAGCCAGTCTTCCCAGACCGCCATTTCCAAGTGCAGCATCTGGCTCTTCGTCTTCCAGTTCATCCAGATTTACACCCATCTCATCCAGTACTTCACGGATGATCTTATCCTGCTTTAAGTTAATGATAATGTTTCCCATGGCACGTCCCATCAAAAACTCCATAGACAGATAATATACCGTCTTGACATCTTTTTTCTCATATGCCTTATGAGTCGTCATCCAGTCATCTACCACGATATCCTTTACAGCGTATGCCACTGCCTGAAACATCTGCTGGGAACTCGCCTCCTCTACCGGCTTACGGAACAACAGCTTCATGTAGTTCTCAATGTTTGATCTGAGTTCTTTTTTCTTTTCCTTCTCTGTAATAAATGTCATAATTCTATTCTCCTTCTTTATTTGATATCTAAATGGACACCTTAGTCACACCAAACATAACTTCCTCACCATTGATGTTCCAAGTCGCTGTATGTCCTCTCATCTCCCCAAGGAAGATCCGGTCAGCCAAGACCTCAGACTTGATCTGCTCCGCATTCCTCAGTATGATATCATGGATCTTCTGGTTGGCATCCTGATAGAGACGGATATGATCCATAACCTCAAATTCATTCTCACGGCGCATGGTCTGAATCTTGCTGATGATCTCACGGACAAACCCTTCTTCGATCAGTTCTTTCGTCAGAACCGTATCCAAAACCACTGTGATACCATGATCCGTCTCGCTGACATACCCCTCTTTCTGTGCTGCCTCAATAAGAAGGTCTTCTTTTGTGAGAACCTCATCAATGCCCTCTACCTTTACAGTAAGCTGCCCTTTCTCGTTCAACGTCTCCATCGTTTCATTGCCCGGAAGACTGGCAAGCAGTTCTTTCAGTGCATTGATCCTGCTGCCAAAACGGCGTCCCAGGGTACGGAGCTGCGGCTTGAAGCTATAAGAGGTAAAATCTTTCACATCATCGGTTATGATGACCTCTTTCACATTCAGTTCATCCTCAATGATATCCCGGTAAAATCCAGACAGTCTTCCCTCTGTCTTTACATACATTTTGCCTATCGGCTGCCTGTTCTTGATATTGGCTGTGTTGCGGCACGCACGTCCAAGGACAACGATCTCCAGCAATTCATCCATCTTCTCTTCCAGGCCTTTGTCGATCCATTCCTCTTTCACTGCCGGGAAATCGCAGAGATGGATACTCTCTGGCGCCTCCGGATCCAGCCCGCATACAAGGTTCTGATAGATGCTCTCTGTCATAAACGGGATCATCGGCGCCGCTGCCTTACTGATGGTGACAAGCGCCGTATACAATGTCATGTAAGCATTGATCTTATCCTGCTCCATTCCCTTCGCCCAAAAACGGTCACGGCACCGGCGTACATACCAGTTGCTCATATCCTCCACAAACTGCTGCAACGCTTTCGCCGTCTCAGGAATCCGGTAGTTCCCCAGATTCTCATCCACCATTTTCACAGTGGAATATAATTTGGACAGAAGCCATTTGTCCATCACAAGCAATTTATCATAGTCTAATGTATATTTCGTAGCGTCAAAATTATCAATCTCCGCATAGAGTACAAAGAACGCATATGTGTTCCACAGTGTCCCCATAAACTTGCGCTGCCCCTCAGTCACCACCTTGTCATGAAAACGGTTTGGCAGCCATGGTGCACTGTTGACATAGAAATACCAGCGGATAGCATCTGCACCATACTTACCCAGCGCTTCCATCGGATCAACGGCATTTCCTTTTGTCTTACTCATCTTCTGCCCATTCTCATCCTGTACAAGCCCCAGGACGATGACATTCTCATAAGGAGCTTTGTTAAACAGGAGTGTGGACTCTGCCAACAGGGAATAGAACCAGCCGCGTGTCTGATCCACTGCCTCGGAAATGAATTGTGCCGGAAACTGTGCCTCAAATAATTCTTTATTTTCAAAAGGATAATGATGCTGTGCAAATGGCATGGCACCAGAATCAAACCAGCAGTCAATAACTTCTGGTACACGGTGCATCATCTTCCCACAGTGCGGGCATGGGATCGTCACCTCATCAATGTACGGACGGTGCAGCTCTACTTTCGCTGCCTCCGGATCCCCGCTCTTCTCTGCCAGTTCGGCACGGCTGCCCACAGATTCTATATGCCCGCATTCACATTCCCAGACATTCAGCGGCGTCCCCCAGTAGCGGTTGCGGGAAATACCCCAGTCCTGGATATTCTCCAGCCAGTCACCGAAACGTCCTTTTCCGATGGATTCCGGAATCCAGTTGATCGTGTTATTATTGCGGATCAGATCATCCTTTACCTCTGTCATCTTGATGAACCAGGATTCTCTCGCATAATAAATCAATGGTGTGTCACACCGCCAGCAGAACGGGTAATCATGTTCAAACTTCGGTGCGGAGAACAGAAGCCCCTTGGCATCCAGATCCTTCAGTATCATCGGATCTGCATCTTTAACAAAGACACCTGCATAGGCGGTCTCTTCTGTCATTTCCCCTTTGCCATTCACCAATTGTACAAAAGGCAGGCCATACCGACGCCCCACCTGGGCATCATCCTCACCAAATGCCGGTGCGATATGGACGATACCTGTACCATCCGTCATGGTTACATAGGCATCACATACAATATAATATGCTTTTTTGTTCTGCTTCTTGCAGATCTCTACCGCACAGTCAAACAATGGCTCATATTCTCTGCCTTCCAGATCCGTTCCTTTATATGTCTCCAGAATTTCATAAGCCACACTGCCTTCTTCTGCCAGTCCGCCCAGAACCGTATCCAGAAGCTCTTCTGCCATGTAATAAGTATATCCATCCGCTGCCTTTACCTTACAGTATGTCTCATCCGGATTTACACAGAGCGCCACATTGCTTGGCAGCGTCCATGGCGTCGTAGTCCATGCCAGGAAATATGCATCCTCGCCCACTACTTTGAAACGCGCGATGGCAGAACGTTCTTTCACTGCCTTATATCCCTGCGCCACCTCATGGGAGGACAACGGTGTGCCACACCTCGGACAGTAAGGCACGATCTTAAATCCTTTATATAATAATTTCTTGTCCCAGATCTGCTTCAACGCCCACCATTCTGACTCAATATAATCATCATCATATGTCACATAAGGGTTATCCATGTCTGCCCAGAACCCTACGACATCTGAGAATTCCTCCCACATGCCTTTGTATTTCCACACAGACTCTTTACACTTGGAAATAAAGGGATCCAGCCCATACTCCTCAATCTGTTCCTTTCCATCCAGCCCAAGCAGCTTCTCTACTTCCAGCTCTACGGGAAGGCCATGGGTATCCCAGCCTGCCTTACGGGGCACCTTATAGCCCTTCATCGTCCGGTAACGCGGAATCATATCCTTAATCACGCGGGTCAGCACGTGACCGATATGTGGTTTGCCATTGGCAGTAGGTGGTCCGTCATAAAACATATAAGTCGGACTTCCCTCACGTAATTTGATGCTTTTTCCAAAGATGTCATTCTCTTTCCAGAAATTCTTGATTTCTTTCTCGCGCTCAACAAAATTCATGTCTGCTGATACTTTTTTGTACATCTCACATTCTCCATTCCTGCACTGTTTTCAGCTACTGTTCCTTCATCTCTCTCTGCAACATTCCCCGGAAAACAAAAAAAGCGCCCATCTCAAACGAGGATGAGAGCCATATTGCTTCCACTTATACCACCTGTCTGTATCCATGCTCTTCTAACGGGTAACATGTATCCTTCTAACGGGGGATTCCGGCGCAGCTTACTGAAATCTTCTATATACTTTCAGCCTTGCAACTCTGGAGTGATCTTCACCAAAACCTACTGGTACCGGGTTTCCACTGTCCCCTGTTCACTATGACTCTTCAGTAATGGATACTCTCTCCGTCTTCGTTTTTCAAAACTAATCATAGTCAAAAAAGGACTGCTTGTCAAGAGTAAATTCAGAATTTTGGAGATTCTACCCATAGCTGGGTTACTTTTCACTCCCTGAGCAGCTATTTGATCATTGGCGGCAAAGCAATGGGGCTTGTGTTGTCTGCTGCCCTATAGTCAGGCAACTATCTTGGCTGGGGAGCGAAAAGTAACAAATTCCCATTAAACGTTACTGTGTTTTCCCCAGCCAGGGCAGCCATTTCATTATAGGGGAGAATAAGTCCCTATTGAATCCGTATCAGTTCCCTGCCCTCTTCCTTACTTTTCGACCGGTACCATTTGCGGCTGCCAAGGGTTCCTTCCTTATCATTGCATTCTTCCAGCCCCTCTATAAAGGATTCTGCCCCCCTTTCATCTCCTGTCACCCAGGCAAAGAGTCCGCACAGGTCCCTCTTCTCCTGTTCTGTGAAAAACTCCCCTCCTCTCTCTGAGGAATATGGCCAGATCTCCAGATTCATCTGCAGTACCTTACCCTCTTTGAAATACAGTTCCGCGTCTTTACTGTAATTGTATCCTGGCTGATCCGTACTGCTCTGAAAGGCAATATAGTCCAGGTCACCTCCACACATAATCTTCTCCGTACTAAATGCGTTCTTCATATGATTCTCCAGTAAGTCAGCATATTTTTCGGGATAAGCAAATTCATCGGATGAGACTGACAAGGACACATGATAATATCCTGGCACATAGGCAATACTAAACCCCACCCCCTGGGAGACCATATAAGCATTAAATTGATATTCTTCCGGCGGCAGGGAAATTCCCTGAAAGCCAATCTCCTCCAACCCCTGAAGAAATCCCGGCATTTTGCCCTGTTCGATATAGAAACGGGCTTCCAGAACGCTGGATGTGCCAGAAAAAACCTTAGAGCCACTTACATCATCACGCCAATTTTTAAGATTTTCCAAATCTGTCATGAGATATGAAATATTATTCCCCTGATCTATCCCATATTCTTCCCCATCCCACTCTTCTGTATCCAGTTCTTCTGTGTCTGCATTATAATCCCCGGCACAGACTATCCCATCTGCCAGTTTTTTCTCCAAAAATGCCGCCAGCGCATCTAACCGCCCTGCCATGGTCTCTGACTGCTTCACCTTCACCATGCATTTTTCTCCTGCCTCATATGCTTTCACGAATCTCCGGGCGCTTTCCTCCCCGTCTGCAAACCCCGTCTGGCGGGACACTTCCTTTAATTCATCTGCCACGGCATCTGGCATGCCGCAGCCAGTGAGAAGGAACACCAGGCACATTACCAGAATCCATACTTTCTTTGTTATAGCCTTCATACTTACCTCCATTCCTATCGTATCGATATCTTAAGAATCTTCCATGAGACAAACACAAATATTGGTGATGTTATGCACTCTAACAAAACAAACACAGCAAAGGGATCCATATGCATATGTTCCACCGGAAGAAGATCAATTGGGAAAAATCTCGCGAAGGCAGCCCCTGTACACAGCCCAATTCCCACGGCAAGAAAAACCCGGACTCCCTTGTGTGCGACCAGTGTATTATTTTCTGCCGCGTCACGTCCCCGTGACAATTTCCAGATAACAAACAGAGAGACGAGGATCACGGCCATAAGTACCAATACGGCCTGCCACGCAGGCCAGTATACAACATAATGACACGGATGATAAATGTTGCCAGTATATTCCCAGCGCTCCACAGGATAATATGCCAGTGAGTCCCCAATAAAAATCCTTGCCAGATGTTCCCAGCCCCCCATATCATAAGGCAGCATCTTACCGGTGATACATATATACCACTGATTCACCACATAGGCAAATATAACCGGGGCCAGCATAACACCCACTCCAAAAGCAGACGCTGCTGCGCTCTGATTTACCATAGTCTGGAGCATCACAAGAATGGAATAGGCAGCCAGCAGCTCCAGTCCAAGAATCCCCAGTGTACGCAATGTATGCCACACCGTCTCATTGGCAAGCAGCTCTTTATAAAAGGGAACCAGAAGATTCCGTTTCTGAAACTGCACGATCACATTCTGGCGCACAATAAGGGTTCCTGCCACCAGTATGAGCCAGTCAGCAAACAGGACTGCCAGGCCAACCAGGGATTTAATAATGAAACGCTCCCTTTTCACAAAGGGCAGTGAACTCATATATTCTTCCCTCTTTTTCCTGTGCAGGTCCCAGAACTGAACTGCCACCAGAACAGCAAGAAAAAAAAGTATGATAACATGGTTATTGTAAAGTGTATTAAGCAAAACATAACTAAAGCGGCTTCCATACATTTCAGAAGAATCAATCCCCCCCTCAGACGCCGATATAAATTCACCGCCTGTTATATCACCACTGAGCATTACGAGAAAAAGTATTACCCAGAAAGTACCTGCCAGAAAGAGCCATTTCATCTTTCTGATCTCATATAATACCAGAGCACGTCTCCTATTCATTGATCTGTCCTCCCTCCCGTTTACGGTTCATATATACAAAACTTTCTTCCAACCCCACTGCCATTGATTCCACCACAACTGCACCTTCCTCCCGCATGGCTGTCTCAAACTCCACAGATCTTCCCGATAATATAACGGTATATACACTTCCTACATTTGATATGTCAAGGATATCCTCTCTCTGATACAGATCCGATGGCGCCCCCTGCGGGAAGACTACCTGATATTTTGCAATGAGATTTGTGACCTCTTCCATCTCATTATCCGCCTGAACTTCCCCTCCCGCTATCATCGTCACAGAGTCACAGATCTTCTCAAGCTCACCCAGATGATGGGATGAGATCAGCACTGTCATGTCTCGGTTTTCCACAGAAGTGACCAGCAGGTCCAGAAGATCCTTCTTCGCCATGGCATCCAGACCAGAAGTTGGCTCATCCATAATCAGCACCTCTGGATTTCTTGCCATATTCAGCATAAAAGACACTCTCATCTGCTGTCCCTTGGACAACTGCCCGATCCGTTTTTGTGGATTAACCTCAAAGATCCGGTTTAATGCCCGAAAATCTTCTTCCCGGAATCCGGAAAACATTCTATCGTAGAATTTTACCAGTTCTTTGATCCGGTAATGTGAGAACATCTGATTACTGTCTGCCACATAACCAATCCGCTCCTTCACTTCCGGATTGTCATACACAGGAAAACCTTCCACCAGAACTTCCCCCCGGTCCGGCTGGTAAATGCCAGTCAGGCACTTAATGATCGTCGTCTTGCCAGAACCATTATGGCCAATCAGTCCATGTACCGTTCCCTTTTCTACATGAAAACTGACATCCTTCACCACATAGTTTCCCTTTTCCTGATACCCCTTGCAAAGGTTCTTCACCTCAATCACCACTGGTACCTCCTTTCAGTTCCTCCATGATCTCCTCCACAAGGCGGATGATCTCCTTTTTATCCAACCCCTGACAGATCAGTTCTATAAACTGTTCTTTCAATTCCTCTCTCACCTTACGGACCACTCCCTCATTTCTCATATTCTCTGGCATGCCAGCGGCAAATGTGCCTTTTCCCCGAACTGTCTCAATAAGCCCCTGCTGTTCCAATTCGCGGTATGCTTTCGACACCGTTCCTGGCGTAATATTCAATTCCAGCGCCAGCCTGCGTACAGATGGAATCGGTTCTCCCTTTTTCAGGTATCCCTGCAGCATCATATATTTATACTGGGATATAATCTGCTCATAGATGGGCTGCGAACTGCGAAAATCTAATTGTATCAACTTACTCCTCCTTTCCCTCTGATCTGAATGCCTCGTCCGCTTGCTGTGAGGCATTTGTTTACTGTGTATCAACTGTGTCAGTTCGAGTAGTACAGTTGATACACTTATCATATACCTTCAGAAAGATCTTGTCAAGATGTATTGACAACAAATTCAGATTCATGTAGGATTAGAATTACTGTTGACGCTTGTCGGTAGAAGAAAAGAATTAGGAGAATCTAAATGTTAGCAAAATATCTGATTGTTTTTTTTGTATCTATGGTGCCTATTGTCGAACTTCGCGGTGCAATCCCCTATGCAGTTGGTATGGGACTGCCATTGACTCCATCCTATGTCATCGCCGTGATCGGAAATATGATACCTGTACCTTTTATCTATCTCTTTGCCAGAAAGATACTGATCTGGGGGGCAGATAAGAAATATATCGGGAAATTTTTTACCTGGTGCCTGGATAAAGGGGAACGCGGCGGTAAAAAACTACAGCAAAAAGCAGGACGCGGATTATTCCTTGCCCTGCTGCTCTTTGTAGGAATCCCATTACCTGGTACCGGTGCCTGGACAGGCACCCTCGCTGCCAGCTTTCTTGATATGGATTTTAAGCCCACTGTATTTGCTGCCATGGGCGGGGTCCTGCTCGCCGGACTCATTATGGGTGCTGCCAGCGCCGGACTGTTCGGAGCCCTTGCCGCCCTTTTTTGATGCATGGTATACTTATTTTAATCCGGTCATGAGAAAAATCTTTTCTTATACTCACACATCTCGAACTCTATATCCCCATCCTCACTGATGGCCATCACAGTGTAGGTGGGGATTTTTCTTTCCTGCCGTGGACGGGAAATGCTTCCCGGATTCAGAAGGACCGGGCTGGAATTCTCGTCAAGAAACGGAACATGGGTATGTCCAAACATGGCAATGTCTACTTTTTGCTCCATCGCCCAATACCGCAACCCATCCACACCATTATAATTCAGATAACGGTGCCCATGGCACAAGCCAATCTTCTTCCCACCAAATTCTGTCACGATCTGCATTGGCAGGTCACCATAATAATCACAGTTCCCCCTCACAATATAAACCGGATATGGGGTCGCCCGGCGGAGACGGTCTGCATCGCCCTCGATATCCCCCATATGAAAGACTGCCTCATAATCCTTATATTGTTTCATCACTTCCAGGAGGTTGTCCAATCTTCCATGAGAATCGCTAAAAACCAGAGCTTTTTTCATACACTTCCCCTTCTCTTTAATATCTCCACCATCTTCCGCACAGCGATTCCCCTGTGGCTGATGGCATTTTTCTCCTCTGGAGGCAATTCCCCTGTTGTGCATCCCCGTTCCGGCAGATAAAAGATCGGATCATATCCAAACCCATTCTCCCCCTTTGGTTCATGGGCAACCTTTCCCTCAATGACGCCAGTGGCCGTATCCACTGTTCCATCCGGATAGGCACAGGCAATGACACAGACAAACCGTGCATCACGTCTCTCCTCCGGAACACCTTTACACCGTCGCAGGAGTTCTGCATTTTTCACAGAATATGGGGTATCCTCTCCCATATAGCGCGCCGAGTAAATACCTGGTTCTTTGTTCAGGCAGTCTACCTCAAAACCTGAATCATCCGCCAGGACCATCTCGCCGGTGGCCTCCATCACAGTTTTTGCCTTGATCACTGCATTTTCCTCAAAAGTCTTTCCATCCTCCACGATCTCTACATCTACATCCAGATCTTTCATTGACAGGATCTCATAATCCTCTCCCAGCATCTGGCGGAATTCATTTACCTTTCCCTGATTGCCTGTGGCAAATACCAGTCTTATCTTACTCATAATTTTTCGCCCTTTCCTCCATTCTTCGGTGGTTTTGCTCCCATATACTGATACAGGTATGTCTTCATCATACCATTATATATCTTACGGTTCTTCGTCGCTTTCGCCCGCGTTCCCCCGGCGGCAATGGCCTTCTGTGCATCCTCATAACCACTCAGCAGGAAAAACGACCATGTATCATTGGCGCCCATAACACTGCCCAGTGTCTTATAGAGGCCAAACATTTCTTCCTTTGCTGACAACCGCTCACCATAGGGCGGATTGCTGATGACAAATCCATATTTCTTTGGAGTACTGAAATCCCTGACATCCCTCTGCTGAAAATGAATATAATCACTGACACCAGCCAGCGCTGCATTGGACCGTGCCATCCTGAGCACCTCATCACTGATATCATATCCCTGGATATTTAACTCCCTGTCCCTGCGAATCCTGTCTTTTGCCTCCTGCACTGCCTCCTGCCAGATCTTTCCCGGCACAAGATTCGCCCATTTACCGGCAGTAAATTCCCGCTCCATACCCGGCGCCATATCCAATGCAATCATTGCCGCCTCAATAGGAATCGTACCACTGCCGCAGAAAGGATCTACAAGTACTCTGTCCGCCTTCCATGGCGACAAAAGGATCATTGCAGCCGCCAGTGTCTCTGTCACTGGAGCTGGTGCCGTGTACTTCCGGTATCCCCGCTTGTGCAGAGACTCCCCGGTTGTATCAATGCCGATGGTCACGATATCTTTCACAATGCTGATGCGTAGGGGATAACTTTCTCCACTTTCTTCAAACCAATCTGTATGGTATGTCTGCTTCAGCCTTTCCACCATAGCCTTCTTAACGATCCTCTGGATATCCGAGGGACTGAATAGTCTGCTGCTGACAGAGTTTGCCTTTGCGACCCAAAATTTTCCATTCTTAGGTATGTAGTCTTCCCAGGGAACTGCCCTCACCTGTTCAAACAATTCATCAAAACTCTCTGCCCGGAACGCTGCCACTTTCAGAAGAATCCTCTCTGTCGTCCGCAAAAAAAGATTCCCCCTCGCCACTGCAGCCATATCTCCGGCAAATGTTACTTTTCCGTTATCTACATTTGTGATCTCATATCCAAGATCAGCAATCTCCCTCTTTAGTACTGCTTCCATGCCAAAATGACATGGCGCTATCAATTCATATCGTTCCATCCCGACCTCTTTTATCTGTTTTTCTGCCTTTGTTTTATAGTTTCCTTTATTACTACTTACAATATTATATGGCAACCCGACTGCTACCGTCAATATTTTTCTGCCGTACATTAGGGCAATCGCTTAAAAATTTGTGGGATTCAGAAATCAATTACATTCTTCCGCTCCGGTGCATCATATCCCCCTGCCACACTGAAACTCTGCTGCCCACGCTTTGCCAGTATCCGAGCCGCAGAAAGGCTGTGATTCCCGCGGTCACAATAAAATACAACCCTGGCATATCTTCTGAAATCCTCCAAATGATCTTCCAGAGTCTCATAAGGAACATTCCACGCCCCCGTGACATGTCCCATATCATATTCTTCCTTATCCCTCAGGTCAACAAATAAAGTATCACTATTGTAAATATATTTAGAAATCTGTTCCCATGACACTAACTCTGGTCTCATACACAAACCCTTTTTCTTACAATCTATTCCTTGGCAGGTAAAAATAGAACTTTTCGGGACAGATGCTGTCATCTAAATAGTACCGTGAATATTAAATAGAAAGAGACCAGCCCATAAAGGACTGGCCCCTGCCAAATCACAAGATTAGTCACAGTTTGAAGAATTCTTGCTGCTGTTCTTGCTTGCATTCTGACTTGCATTCCTGCTGCTATTCTTGCTTGCATTCTGACTGCTGTTTTTGCTGCTATTCTTGCTGCTGTTCTTACTTGTGTTCTGGCTTGCATTCTTGCTGCTGTTTTTGTTTGCATTTGTGCTGTTTGTTGAATTGGTGGAATTTGTCTCGTTGAACTCATCCATAAAATTTCTAGCCATGTTACTGCCTCCTGTCTGTAAAGTGTCAAAGCACTTTTACTCGTTACAGAAGATAGTATCTCACAATGGCTGAATCCTATTCACAGAAAGATCTGTCAAGCTTTACCTACAGAACCAAATAATTCCATTTTTTCTTTCACAGTAGCCTTAATGGCTTCTGTACCAGGCGCCAGGAGCTTACGTGGGTCAAAGCCTTTTCCCTCTTTGTCCTTACCATCTTCGATATATTTGCGGGTTGCTTCCTGGAAAGAAAGCTGGCACTCTGTATTTACGTTGATCTTGGAAACACCAAGAGAAATTGCTTTCTGGATCATGTCTGCCGGAATACCTGTACCACCATGAAGAACAAGCGGCATAGAACCTGTCTTCTGCTGAACTGCATCCAGTGTCTCAAAACTCAGGCCTGCCCAATTATCTGGATATTTACCGTGAATATTCCCGATACCGGCGGCCAGCATCGTCACGCCAAGGTCTGCGATCATCTTGCACTCATCCGGATCCGCACACTCTCCGGCACCGACAACACCATCCTCTTCACCACCGATGGAGCCAACCTCTGCCTCGATAGACATTCCTTTTTCCTTACAAATGGCAACCAGTTCCTTTGTCTTCTCTACATTTTCCTCAATAGGATAATGGGAACCATCAAACATAATAGAGGAAAAACCGGCCTCGATACAAGCTTTTGCCCCCTCATAACTGCCGTGATCCAGGTGCAGGGCAACCGGTACTGTGATATTCAGTTCCTCAAGCATGCCATTTACCATGCCCACAACTGTCTTGTACCCACACATATACTTGCCAGCACCCTCTGATACACCAAGAATTACCGGGGAATTCAGTTCCTGCGCAGTGAGCAGGATCGCCTTAGTCCACTCCAGATTGTTGATATTGAACTGGCCTACTGCATATCTGCCAGCTTTCGCTTTTGTGAGCATTTCTTCTGCTGATACTAACATATTCCTATCCTCCATATCATTTTAGTATAATTTTCAGACCAGCCAAAAATCTGTGTATCAAATAGATTGATACACATGCCAGACCATGCCCTTATTGCTTTTTGTCATGGTTTGGATGCTGACCGATCATCTCAACTGCTTTGATAACGGCCGTCGTTATCTCCGCATCAGACTGTACAGAAAGAGAGTCAAATTTCTGGTATACTATCCCCTTTTCTGAGAGAACATACTTTGCCGGAAGCCGGTTCAGTGCATATGCTTCCATATCCCGCCGACACTGTTCGCATTGGCAGTATTGTTCCATCTGCGGCAGTACACTATTTAACTTTTGTTCCACACAATCCTCCATTACATTATGTAATTCCTGCATACACATATCTCCTTTGTAGTCCTATATATATAATTGTATCACATTATTTCTTAAAAACAAAGTATTTCTTTCAAAAAAAGACCGTTTCCTATGAAACGGTCTCCACTGGGCTAGCGGGATTCGAACCCACGAATGCAGGAGTCAAAGTCCTGTGCCTTACCGCTTGGCGATAGCCCATTATTTATATAATGGAAGAAAAAGCGCAACTAGTACAGCGATTTTGCAATAACTGGACTATATTCGCAGACGAAGATTCAGACAAGAATATAGCCCGGTTAATTACAAATCGTTGTACTAGCAAAGAATTCCACCATTCTTTCCGTGCGCTTCCATGCCCGCCACATACAGGCAGATCTTTCATAACCCAAATACCCTGCCACAAATAGCAGGGCATCTTCCAGGGTGGGTAATGGGATTCGAACCCACGGCCTTCAGAGCCACAATCTGACGCGCTAACCAACTGCGCTATACCCACCAGAACCAGAAAACAGATATCCTGTTTCCTGTAACGTGTCAGGAGGGATTCGAACCCCCGACCCACGGCTTAGAAGGCCGTTGCTCTATCCAACTGAGCTACTGACACATAAGTAAAACGGGTAACATCCCCGCAAAGAAGCGGGTGATGGGAATCGAACCCACGTATCTAGCTTGGAAGGCTAGTGTTCTACCATTGAACTACACCCGCAAATTTTTTATCTATATATGAAAGATTCTCGAATCAAATCGGGGTGACAGGATTTGAACCTGCGGCCTCTTGATCCCAAATCAAGCGCTCTAGCCAAGCTGAGCCACACCCCGCAATGGGTATTTATAATACCATTCTGCGTCCCACGCCGTGACGCAAAACCTATTATATTATAGAATTCTTCCATTGTCAACAAATTTCTTATGAAATTTCACCTTTTGAAAATTTCACCTTTATTTGAATCTGCCCAGCCCTGTATTCCGCCCCGATACTTCCTCCCATCTGCTCTGTCAGCGCTTTGGCAATAGAAAGCCCCAGCCCGGTCGAATGAGAGGCATCCCTCACGGTATAAAAACGGTCAAAAAGCCTCCCCACCTGTACCTCATCCAGTCCAGTGGCGTGATTCGCAAACACTGTCTCACCCTCATCTGTCAGTGTGACAGCCAGATCCCCATCACTGTACTTTATGGCATTGCTAATGATATTTTCAAAAATGCGGGATACTGCCTTCCTGTCAAGATGGCGTATCACTTTTTGTTCTGGCATCCGGACATCGGGCACGATGCTGCGATCCCGGATCAGGGCATAAAAGTCTGACAGACACTCCTCCAGTGCATGGTTCAGCACCACCTCCTCATACTGCATTCCATAAGAAGGCGTCGTGGCGACAGCATAGCAAAAAAACTCATCCATCATCTGTTTCAGGACTTCACTGCGTTCCCGGATCACCGCCAGGTAACGGGAAACCTCTTCTGATGTTTCCTCTGTCTCCAACAGGTCAAGATAACCACAAATCGCTGTCATGGGAGTCCGGAGATCATGGGAGATATTCGTGACCGCCTCCTTGAGTTCTCTGTCTCCCTGCTGAAAACGATGCCTCTCACTCCGCAATACACGAAGTTGTTCATTGATACTTTCAGCCAGCCGGCGCATACAGCGGTCCCGGCTGGCAATATCAATGAGAGTATTCGTCTCTGTCTCTAGCCTGTCGCGAAATTCCTGCCCGATCTCCCTGGCTGACCTGCGCATTAGATGAATCTTCAGGCTCAGTATCAACACAATGGCCGCAAGGGCAATGACGAGAATCCACAACTATTTCACATCCTTTTTCCTAAATACAAATATTCCTGCTGCTGTCACCACAATCATGATACTAAAGGAATACAGCACCATCCGCCTGGCATGCGATACATCGATCATCATGTACTGATACATCTGGCAGCAGGGAAGAAATTCATCAAGAAATTCATATACTTTCCGCTTGGTTCCTCTTAAATAATTAGGATTTGGCTCCGCATCCACACGTTCCATCTCCCCCGAATCTGCCGTATAAGTGTATCCCTCAAACACCTCTGGTTCCTCCAGCCGCTGTTCGATATACATAGCAGAGAAAAACATGATGCAGAACAGGATCAGACAGACACTGATCCCTGTCGTCCTGGACTGACAGAGCATACTGATCAGTGTAAATATGGCAGCGTAAGCCAGCATAGTAACCATACTGCCCACCAGCATAATGACGACTGTCTTTCCATCCATCAGAAAACCACCGAGAAGAGGGATTCCCAGCCCAAAGCCAGCAAGAAGGAAGGAGAGGAAACAAAGAAAAACCTCAGCCCCATGAACCACCAGACTGGACAGATAGACAGAACATCTTGTATGCCCGGCAATCAATTTGTTGCGTATCGTCCCGTCACTGTATTCTGTGCCGCCAAAGACACCACAGAAAAAAGCACATATGAATCCTATGATCATAGGATATCCATTCAGTATATAATCCAGATTTGCCTGCATATGTCTAGTCTGTACCATTTGATAACCGGCAATGGCAAACCACACCCCCAGTGCGAACATAAAGATCATTTCACCCCAGAAGAGCTTATTTTTCCACAGCCGTGAAAAACCGGCGCTTAACAATCTACTCATCCCTCTCACCCCCGATCAGATTTACGAAATAACTCTCCAGGCTCTCATCCCTCTCCTGAAGCGACAGGATCTCGCAGTTCTCCTCTGCCAGGGCAAGCGCCATCTGTGTGATATTTATTTTGGCAAACACATCCGCCTGCTGACCAGACAGGACACTGTACTCCCATCCCTTACGGTCCATCACCCGGATCAGGGCATTCAGATCCGAAACCTCCAGACGGGTGCATTTCCTGCACTCTGCTTCCAGCTCCCCTGCACTGATCTCCTTCACCATATGCCCCTTCTCGATAAAGCCATAATGCGTGGCAAGACGGGACAATTCATCCAGGATGTGGCTGGATATCAACACAGTGATTTGCTGTTCCCGGTTCAGCCTCAGGATCAGTTCCCGTATCTCGATGATCCCCTGTGGGTCAAGACCATTGACTGGTTCATCCAGCACAAGAAAATCCGGATTTCCGGCAAGGGCAATGGCGATACCCAGCCGCTGCCGCATACCCAGGGAAAAGTTCTTCACCTTCTTCTTTCCAGTATCCTGCAGCCCCACCATCTCCAGCAGTTCCGGAATCCCACTAAAGAAAGGAAGGCCCAGTATGCGGTACTGCACTTTGAGATTATCCTCCGCCGTCATATTCTGATAGAGGGATGGTGTCTCCACCACAGCCCCCATCCTGCGCCGGGACTGGCATATCTCCCTCTCTGTATCCGCCTTTCCATACAACACATATCCACCTGATGACGGCTCCTGCAGCCCGCAGATCAGCCGGATCAGAGTTGTCTTGCCTGCTCCGTTCCTGCCGACGAACCCATATACTGCTCCCTTAGGGACATGCATGGACAGCCCATCCAGGGCCTTAAAGTGCCTGTACTGCTTACTGAGGGCATCAACGGTTAAAACATATTCCATATCCATAACCTCCTTATCTCTTATGACATCATTATAATGAATGAAGGTTAAGAAAGCAGTTAAGAGAACGGTTAAGAAAAGGTTAAGAAAGATCCATCAGCTTAAAGCCGATCCCCCACACCGATTCAATGTAATCCTTATGTCCTGCATCCCGTAGTTTTTTCCGCAGATTACTTATATGAACCTTCAGGGAACTTTCCATACAATCCGGCGTATCCTCACTGATCCGGTCCAACATAACAGATTTTGGGATCACCTGCGCCGGATTCTGCATAAGGAGTTTCAGAATGGCATATTCTGTCCTGGTAAGCCGTATCTCCTGTTCTTCAATACAGACAGAATGGGAAACCGTATCCATCACGATATCATCATAATACAGCCGCTCCGCTAATTCATTGGCGGATGCCTTTCTTAGCTGTACTGTGATCCTTGCCAGCAATTCCTTTGTGTCAAATGGTTTCGTCACATAGTCCGCTGCCCCATCAAGAAGCAGCTCCACCTTGTCTTTTACATCGGTTCTGGCACTGACAACGATCACTGGTATCCCTTTCAGTTCAGGGAGGATTTCCTCTCCCTTCCGTCCTGGCAGCATCAGGTCCAGCAACACAAGATCCGGCCTGCGCTCTGCCAGCACAAGAAGCGCCTCTGTCCCGGAATAGGCACGGCACACCCCATATCCTTCCCGCACCAGCACTTCTTCCAGCATATTGCCGATATGGACATCATCATCTATGATCAAAATCATCTTCATATCTCATCCAGCGCCTCCAGAAGCCTGTCCATCTGTTCCTCTGTCCCAATAGATATCCTCAGATATTCCCGGATCCTCTCTCCACCGAAATGACGGACAAATATTTTTTTCTTACGGAGTTCATTGAATAAATGCTCCCCTGATCTTTCCTTATGCCTGACGAATAAGAAATTCGTCAGGGAGTCCAGGCAGATAAATCCCCTTTTTTCCAGCTCTGCCTTTATGCGGTCCCTTGTAGTTATAATCTTATCCAGACAAGACCGGAAATATCCCTCATCTTCCAGCGATGCTGTTCCCAGACAAATGGATTCCATCGTCATGGTATAAGAGTTAATGGATTCTTTCACGCTTGTGAGGGCCTGGATCAGTCTCTTACTCCCCATAGCAAAACCGATCCTCATACCGGCAAGGGAACGGGATTTGGAATAGGTACGGACGATAAGAAGATTCTCATACCGGTCCAGCAGCGGCAGTGCCGTATCACCTCCAAAGTCTACATAGGCTTCATCAACAATCACGATCACATCCTGATTTGTCTGGATAATCTCTTCCAACTGGTCTAACGGCATACCGATAGAGGTAGGTGCATTGGGATTGGCAATGACAACCCCCCCATTTTCTCTCTGATAATCTTCCGGGCAAATACGGAAATGCGCATCCAGCGGCGGACATTCATATGGAATCCGGTAAACCTGTGCCCATACCGGATAGAAAGAATATGTCACATCAGGAAACAAGATCGGTTTTCCTGAATTAAAAAATGTCAGAAAGGCAAGTGACAGCACATCATCCGACCCCACACCCACAAATACCTGTCCTCTGTCCAATCCGTAATAATCCTCCAATGCATGTACGAGTTCCGTGGCACAAGGATCCGGATACAGGGCAAAACGTCCAATCTCCATCCCCCTGTGGGCCTCAAAGACCTTGGGAGACGGCGGATATGGATTTTCATTGGTATTTAGTTTGATGACATCCTTTTCCTGTGGCTGTTCACCTGGTACATAAGGTTCTACCTCTCTGATATTTTCTTCCCATTTATTCATATGTTCCCTCCATTCGCGCACGCCTTCTGCGCACAAACTTCCATACTTCTGCTTTCTTAAATTTACTCCATTCCCCCTCTTCTGTCAATAGTCCGTAATGCTCGCATAAGCATCCACAATGCCAAATCCCCATTCCGTATTGGGAACAGGAACACCACGGGGAACAGCACCCTGTATGAACATCTCCCGCATTGTGATACCCGTGATCCCATTTCTTCCACCGTGCTCCATAAATAATGCCCCAATTCCCGTGGCCAGTGCCGCAGCCACACTAGTTCCCGTCATAGTGCCATACCGTCCCCGTGGATATGGTCCTGTCAACTCCACTCCCGGTGCCACAACATCCGGTTTGACCTCCCCCACTGTGGTAAATCCCCGTCCTGCCTGCAGGTACAGGGCACCATTGGAAGAGTCATAAGCTGATATGGTAATCATATTTTTCCCTGTGCCGGGATTGCATATTGTATAATCAGGATTTGGCTCCAGAAAGACTACCTCATGTTCCAGAAACTGTTTGATGGGAAGCCACATATGAAAACCTGGTTCGTCTGTCTCAAAATGGGTCTGTATCTTCCATATGCCGCTCTTTGGCTGGATAAAGCGGAACACCACCACCTGTTCTCTCGTCTGTCCCTGTGACACACCAAAATAAATCTCAATCTCCGTATTTTCCTGGGGAAAGCGGTGCACCTGCCTCACCCCGGACACCGCCCGGACACCGTTGAATTCCTCTCCTCCCGGCGAAATAACATCCAGGGTAAGCCTGCCGGGAGTCGCCCACCAAAGCTGCGCCATAAATCCCTTCATGTCTCGTTCCACATTAATATTAATCGTCTCATCCCTTTGGCGGATCCTGTGATGATGCCTGGCATTTCCCTCATTCCCCGCGCAGGTGAAAATAGATATTCCCTGATAAGTCATATATCGGTCCATCATCACCGACAGATTGCTGGCACCGCTGTGATTTCCCATACTGGTCCCCATACCGACGCAGATTACAATGGGCCGGTTCTCCACCTTCGCCACCTCCAGCAGATACATGATCCCCGCCATGATATCATTTTCCTGATACGCCAGCACACCATCCGGAATTCCATAATAGTCCCGGTACGCCTGCTTTGCCTGCTTGCATTTGACAACAACCAGTTCCGAAAGGGGCGCCACCCCAGAGAACTCAGCACTCCGATTCTCATTTCCCGCCGCCACCCCCGCAAGAAATGTCCCATGTCCCGATTCATCCCTCTCTGGAACAACAGAATAGGGATCCTCACTCCGCAGTGCCTGATCCAACTGTTCTCTGCGGTACTCCCGCCCATACTGAAAGCGCCCCGCCCCTTCGCCGTCCTGTACCGTCTGATCCCATATGGATAGGATACGGCTTGTATTATCCGCATTCCGGAACGTCTCATGAGTGTAGTCGATCCCGGTATCAACCATTCCCACCAGGACACCGCTGCCATACAGATCCACATAGGGCTGTCTTCGGATCCGCAATACACCGCTTGCTTCCAGTGCCTCTTCACTCATCAGCCCATATACATTGGGGATAGCAGAAAATCCATATTTTTCTATCATTTCACTTCCTACCGACGGAAGTTCCTGATAGATCACGGCCTGAAGCGAGTCCAGGCGTATATAACAATCCGGGTTGTAAAATTCCTGTATATAAGTTTCTCCTCCATAATTTCCAATAATGTAATCCAGAGCAGTCTCTGAATATATAACTTCCTGACAGGGCATAAAAAATCCTCCTGCGTTTTCTATTAATTTACGCAGGAGGATATGGTGCCGTGACTATTGTATTCTTTCCCAATGTAAAAACTGCCGCCCTGGTCGTGTCTGAAACAACCAGAACAGCAGCCCTTATCTCACAATATAATTCCGGCTCAGCGGTTCTTACGATATTCTGAAACATCTGTCTCCAGAATGATCTTCCGGATCGGCAGGATCCGTCCCGGTGACACAGAGAGTTCATCCACACCCATAGCCAGAAACTCTTTCGTCAGTTCCAGGTCTGCACCAAGTTCTCCACAGATGCCGGCCCAGATACCTGCTTTGTGTGCATTTTCCGCCACCATGCGGATCATCTCCAGGATCGCCGGGTGATGGCTGTCATAGAAATCATCCAGTTTGGGATTCTGACGGTCAATGGCAAGTGTATACTGAGTCAGGTCATTGGTCCCGATACTAAAGAAATCTACTTCCTTTGCCAATGCCTCACTGATGATCACGGCTGCCGGTGTCTCGATCATAACACCCTGCAGCGGATCTCCATATTCGATCCCTACCTCTGTCAGTTCCGCTTTCACCTCTGCCACGATCTCCTTGATCTTGCGCACTTCCCAGATGCTGGTGATCATCGGGTACATGATAGCGATATTACCATAGGCACTGGCACGCAGAAGCGCACGGAGCTGGGTTTTAAATATCTCCGGGCGTGTGAGACAGATGCGGATGGCACGGCAGCCAAGTGCCGGATTTTCTTCCTCCTCCATCTCGAAATAATCACACTTTTTGTCTGCACCGATATCCAGTGTCCGGATGATCACCCGTTTTCCTGCCATCGTCTCAGCAACCTTTTTATAGATCTGGAACTGTTCTTCCTCGCTTGGGAAGTCCTCAGATTCCAGATAGATGAACTCACTCCGTAATAATCCGATACCTCCGGCATCATTCTGGATCACTGTGGCAAGATCCTTAATATTGCCTATGTTCGCATAAAGCATCACTTTTTGTCCATCTTTTGTGACATTCTCTTTGCCCTTCAGGCTCTGCAGGAGTTCTTTCTGCTCTTCCTCCTGACGTTTCATTTCCTGCATCTGTGCCATGGTTTCCTCATCTGGTTCCACATAGATACAGCCTTTTGCTCCATCTACCACAGCCATCTTTCCATCCACTGCTTCATTCAGGGGAATATCGGTGCCGATCAGCGCCGGAATCCCCATGGTACGTGCCAGGATCGCCGTATGGGAATTGAGGGAACCATGGACTGTCACAAAGGACAACACCTTATCTTTATCCATCTGAACGGTCTCGGATGGAGCCAGATCGTCCGCCAGAACGATTACAGGCTCCTCCGACTGGATTCCTCCAGACGCACCACCACTGAGTACTGTGATCAGGCGTTCTGATATATCCTTGACATCCACAGCGCGTCCTCTCATATAATCATCATCCATGGCAGCAAACATCTGTGAGAAGTTATCTCCTGTGACAGCTACCGCATACTCCGCATTTACTTCCTGTGTCTCAATAATGCTCTCCACCGACTCCACAAAGTCATCATCTTCCAGCATCATCTGATGTACCTCAAACACTGCCGCATTCTCTTCTCCGACTTCATTCAGGGCTTTCTCATACAATTCCTTTAATTGCTGCATGGCGGTCTCTGAAGCCCTCTGATATCTGTCTTTTTCTTTCTGTATATCCGTGATCCTGGTTCTCCTGACCTGCTGCTCACCCTTCTGGTACACATAGATCTTCCCAATAGCGATCCCGCTGAATACACTTTTTCCTTTAAAAACCTGCATACATCTGCCCCTCTCTTCTTATCTCTGTCTGACACAAATCTCTACATGTGCGGTTGCCATTCATGAACCGCAGCCGCACAGCCAGTAAATCTACAGATTCTCCTGCATGAATTTGCTGACCGCATCAAATGCCGCCTCTTCATCCTCACCATCAAAAGTAATGGTCACTTCATTTCCATTCTTCACACCCAGCCCCATAATGGCGAAGATCTTCTTACAGTCGCCGCTCTTACCATCCTTTGTCATCGTGATGGCACAGGAAAAATTCTTTGCTGCCTTGATCAGTTCCCCTGCCGGACGTGCATGAATCCCCTCTGGATCTGTGATTACATAAGTAAATTCTTTCATACTGATAACCTCCTAAAATTTATTTTATTATTATGATAACATGGTATAAATATTATTTCAATATTTCGTTATTTCACATCGCGCAAATACTTCCTCTACCTCTGCCTTCGTGGCAAGGTTCTCCGAAAAGGCACTGGCGCTCCCGGTGGAGACTCCCATGCGGAAAGCATGCCCATAATCGCCCTCCATGATCCATCCTGTGACGAAACCCGCCACCATGGAATCTCCCGCGCCAACTGAATTTTTCAATTCACCTTTGGGCGCTTCTGCCATATAGGCCTCTCCGGCCTCGCTGACAAATACAGCACCCTGGCCACCCATGGAGACCAGAACATTTCTTGCTCCCTTCTCCTGCAGTTTCTTCGCATAAGGAACCACCTGATCCTTTGTCGTGATCTTTACATCAAAGAGTTCTCCTAATTCATGATTGTTCGGCTTAATAAGAAACGGGTGGTACTGCAGCACATTCATCAGCAGGTCGCCAGTGGCATCTACCACTGCCATGATTTTCTTTGGCTCCAGCCTCTGAAGGATATCACGGTAAATGTCATTTGGCATGGATTGGGGGATACTGCCTGCCAGCACCAGAACATCCCCCTCTTTCAGTTGATCCAGCCGCATCATCAATTCCTCCAGCTTATCTGCCGAGATCTCCGGCCCCATCCCATTGATCTCTGTTCCGTCAATATTTTTCATCTTCAGGTTAATCCGGGAAATTCCTTCCTGAATCCGGATAAAATCAGCATTGATGCCGCTTTCCTCCACCTTTCGGACAATCTCGTCCCCGGTAAACCCTGCCACAAATCCAAGTGCTGTATTGTCAAGGCCCAACTGTTTCAGCACAATAGAAACATTGATTCCCTTCCCCCCTGGCAGCATCAGCTCTGTGGCAGTTCGGTTTGTCATCCCCAGTTGAAAATCATTCACTGAAACAATATAATCCAGGGATGGATTAAATGTCACTGTAAAAATCATAATTTCCTCCTTTCCAGGGCACTCAGTGATCAACTGAGTGCCCTTATTACAATAATGTTCTCACGAAAGCCTTTCCAGAACCCAATTCACATCTGCTGTTGTCTTCAATTTCTCAAGAACTTCTTCCTCTTCCAGCATCTCACAGATCTTAGCCAGCAGATCCAGATGTTCATCTCCGATCCCGGCAATACCAAACACGAGCTGCGCTTTCTCATCTCCGAAATCCACACCATCCGGGTACTGCAAAAGGACGATTCCTGTCTTCTTTACCGTTCCTTTCGCCTGCGTCGTCCCATGGGGGATCGCCACGCCCATCCCCATATATGTCGTCACCAGTTTCTCACGTTCCTGCATGGCATCCACATAAGAAGCATCGACATAACCAAGTTTCGCCAACAGCTCACCTGCCGCCTGAATCGCCTCTTCCTTAGATACCGGAGTCTGGTTCAATCGGATTCCATCTGCTATGATCACTTCTTTCTTGTCCCCGGAAGCCTTCTCTGCCATCATGCCCTGCCCTGCAGAATCTGTCTCTGCCCCGGCTTTATCCCCTGTATTGAGTTTGTCATACAAAGCATCCAGATTCGGATCACTGAGGAAATTCCCAATCGTGATGATCTGTGCCTGTGGCGCCGACTTTCTTGCACGTTCCGCCAGAGTAACCTGAACCACGGCGATATCGCAGTCAGAAGGAATATTGTCAACAGAAGTATTGGCCACTTTTATATCCGGACGGACTTCCTGAATCCGCTTCCTGAATTTCGTTGCACCCATTGCGGAAGATCCCATACCGGCATCACAGGCAAAGATAATCTTCTTCACATCTGAGGTGTTCACAGCAGAAACACTGATATTTCCCGCCGGAACTGCCTGCCCTTTCGCCTCTGCCTTTCTGGCCGCCATCTCACTCTGGGCATCCTCCAGGCTCTTGCTCCCTGCCATCTTCACAATCGGGGCGGCGATCACAAAAGAAACTACGGTTGCCAGTACGACACCAACGATGACTTTCCACATATCCGGTCCCGGTGTCATCATCAGATAAGCAATGATGGATCCGGGTGATGCCGGTCCCCTCAGCCCGCAGTTCATCAGGTTGAACCAGAATATCGCAACCATATTACCGACGATAGGGGCGATGATCACTACCGGATTCATCAGTATATATGGGAAATAGATCTCGTGAATCCCGCCAAAGAGATGGATGATCACAGCACCTGGCGCAGACTGTTTTGTCGCCTTATCCTTGCAACAAAACATGTACGCCAGCAGTACACCGAGTCCTGGTCCCGGATTCGCCTCCAGCATATACATAATGGATTTGCCAAGTTCCTCTGCCTGCCCTGTAGCAATAGGCGTGAACACCCCATGGTTGATGGCATTGTTCAGGAACAATACTTTCGCCGGTTCGATAAAGATAGATACCAGCGGCAGCAGACCATGATTGACGAGTACATTTACACCTGCTGTCAGTACTGCAAGAATCCCGCTCATCAGGGGCCCAATGGCGATGTAGCTCAGCAGCGCCAGAACCAGGCCAAAGATACCAACGGAAAAGTTGTTGATCAGCATCTCAAACCCTGCCGGCATATGTCCATCCATCCGCTCATCAAATTTCTTGATGCAGAAACCACCAAGGGGACCCACCAACATGGCTGCCATGAGCATTGTAATCTCTGTATTGCTCAAAATAGCTCCAATCACTGCGATGGCTGCCACTACCCGTCCCCTGTCTCCGCCTACCATCTTGCCGCCGGTAGCAGCAATGAGTATAGGGATCAGGTAAGTAAGCATTGGGGATACCATAGAACTAAAATTTTTATTCGGTATCCATCCCGTATCAATAAACAGTGCTGCCAAAAAACCAAATGCAATCAGCGCACCAATATTCGGCATAACCATTGCCGATAAAAACTTACCAAATTGCTGTACTTTATTTTTCATATTACGACCTCCTTTTATACAGAAATGACTGTATGATCCAAAGGAAGCCACGCCAGAAAACAAATTCTATCACAAAACAGTTACCTGATATTTCTCACATTCTATCTGAAATTCCTCTGGCAGATGTCCGTCTGATACAAGAATGTCAATGTCCTCCAACCCACATATCGAGTAAGTCCCCTTAACTCCCAGCTTGGAAGAGTCCATCAGCGCCACCACCTGCTCCGACTGCTGTATGGCAGTTCGTTTCAGGATAGCCTCTTCATTATTTCCACAGGTAAAACCCGTCCGGTGTTCATAATTCATAACCCCCAGGAATGTCTGGTAAAAATTTACCCGCTCCAGCTCCCTCACAACTGACGATCCATATACACTGATGCTATAACGGTTCAGCTTTCCTCCTGGTATCAGTACTGTGGGCTCCGAAAGCCCTGCCAGCTCCGTCGCACAGCTTAGTCCTGTAGTATAGATCAGATTTGACTGATCTGGGAAAAGATGTGCCAGCATCGTCGTCGTGCTGCCGGAATCCAGAAACACCGCTGTGTCCGGCTTAATAAGGGCAGACGCCTTCTTCGCGATCTCTTCCTTCTCTTCAAGGTTCCGGATCGACCGGCTGCCAAGATAATCATCCGTGCCAATTACCAACTGGACAGACTTTGCCCCACCATGTATCCTCACGATCTTCTTCTCTTCATCCAGGGCCTTCAGATCGGTCCGAAGCGTCATCTCAGAAACATTTGGAAAATCTTCTTTGATCTGTACAAAACGTACATATCCCTGACGGTTCACCAGTTCTACAATCTGTTTTCTGCGTGTATCCATTGAATCCATAACAATCCTCCTTACCAAAATTCATGGAAAAGAGAACTTCAGCGTTTCTATTTCTCCACAAAATTTTCAAGTAAATATTCTTCCGCTTCCGGACACCACAAACCTTTATGGGCTTCTACTATATCAGCCAATGCCGCATAGCGTTCATCATTTCTTTCATCCCCTGCCTTCCGCAGGTCATCCAATGCTGTCAGCGGCATAGAAAGATGGGTATAGATCAGTTTCTTCCCTCCTGGGATCTTAGGCAGGTTCAGGGTAGTCTCTGCCACGGCATCCAGTCCACCGATATGTGTCACCATTACAGCCGGGTTGATCCTCTTCGCTGCTGTCAGTTCCAATGACTCGATCATATCTGCTGTGTTTCCTCCTGTCGTTCCCATAACATGAGTAGAGTTATAATGAACATCATAGAAGTTCATGGAGGCACTGAATTTATTGTCCGTTGGTCCTGCAAAGAAGTTCAGGCAGCCATCCCTGCCAAGGATATCGCTGGACTGTTTTACTACTGCTGCCACTGGCGCATAACAGAGTACATCATCATATCCGGTCCCGCCGGAAATTGACAACAGTTCTGCCACCGGGTCGTCATAATTTCCTGTATTCACAAAATGAAGCTCGATTCCTTCCTTCGCATACTCTGCCACCGGGAACAGCTCTTCCGCCCGGTCAAGGCGGTCCTGATTGAGATCCGTTACCACTACCATGGAAGGACGCACGTCACGGTGCAGGGCATACGTCAATGCTCCCAGTCCCATAGGGCCAGCTCCTGCCATAATGGCAAGTTTTCCATTCTCCTTAATCCCCATCTGGTGCTCATACACGCCCATCTGGGTATGGTACGCAGCATTAAAAGCCCCAATGCTGCATGACATCGGCTCAGCCAGGGAAGCCTCATAATAAGCGCGTCCCTTGTACTCTAAGAGACATCCAAGTTCCATTACCTCCGCAGGAATGACACAATAAGTCGTATCTCCTCCAAAGAACTCATAAGAATATCCCGGACTCCACATAGTTCCTTTATAGTTCAGTGCCGGCTGTAATGTAAACTTCATGCCTGGTTTAAATTTATCCTGATGGTTCTTTCCTACCTCCACAATGTCCCCAGCAAATTCATGTCCCATAATGGCAGGATGCTCTGCCACATCATCATGGACACGCTTATGCTCTGTTCCCAAAATGGCACATTTGTACGTTGACATGCAGATACTGTCAGAAACTACTTTCACCAGAATCTCATCCTCTGTGATCTTTGGAAGTTCAAATTCCTCAAGTCTGAGGTCATTCGCTGCGTGCAGCCTTACTCCTTTTGCTTTCATAATAATTGCTCCTTTCTTCATTTTAATACTGTTGTCTCTTTTTTTCAACAAATTATTTCGCAAAATCGACAGTTTTCGTTAAAACAACAGTTATTTTGTTGTTTTAATAGTTGTTATCCTTATTATATCTACTAATTCAACAGTTGTCAACTGTTATTTCAAAAATTTATTGCTTTTGTTTTAAAAGTACAGAAAATATCCGGCATGCGGGCCCCATCCCATATTTCACCGTTTTATCACAAAAACTTCATTTACAAAACTCTGGCAATAGGATATACTATTTTTACAATATGGTGCAGATTTATTTGCACCATATTCACTTTGCCTTCGCGCGAATAAAAGGAGAATAGATATGAAACAGTTTAAAAAAGACAAGCAGGGAACCGCATCCCCAAGAAAAATGTGTATTGCTGTCCTGTTACTGCTGATCCTGATGAGCATGAGCCTGTCGGCCTGCTCATCCTCTTCCAAAGACACGAATAATGCTTCCGGCCCTGCTGTTGAACTTGATACAGAGGCAAATTACGTAAAGACATATCTGGATGCCCTCTGTAAACAAGACTATGAGCCTTATGCAAAAGCCTATGATGCTTCTCTGAATGAAGTAAAGGAGGATGTACCAGAATACATCAAAGGCATTATTGAAAGTGAATTTACTTATATTCCATCGGATACTATGATCACGGCTTTTGCCAAAACCCTGCAGAAGTTATTTGGAAAATGCAGATATACGGTCTCTCCATCTGTCCAGAATGAAGACGGATCTTATTCCATTCCTGTATCTATTGAGAAATTCAGTGTATTTAAGACCTCCCTGGAAAAAGCAGAGAAAGATTACGATGCATGGAAAAAACAGCAATCCGATGACATGGATGCAGATGCCATGACAGACAAATATTATGAATTTATCACTAAATACTGCGAAGAAGAATTAAAAAATCCGAAATATGAGGATGCAGCTACCATTACAGTAACTCTCTCAATCTCGGAAGAAGATGAGAATGTATATGAGTATGGAGACGAAGATATCAATAGTCTCCTCTATGGGCTGATCGATCTCTCTGCCTGGGACGAACTGGTGGATGAAAATGAAGAAGAGGCAGAATAAGGCTATTGGTCAGAAATGAGTTCAAATTAGTGCAGCTGAGCTGGTACAACGTGTCCAAATTAACGGGATGTACTAGTCTGCTGCAAATTCTTCCTGCTGGTATTGTTCCAGCACATGATTATAAAAAGTCCTGACAGCAGGCGCCAGATTATCCGGATTCAGCGCTGCGATTCCGACAATACGGTATGCCTCCTCTTCCAGTGGATAACAATCTACCTCATATGGGATATCATTCATGACCATCTCTGGCATCAGACAGATGCCAAATCCGTTCGCCACCATGGCAATGGTCGACAGGTCATCCACTACATGGTAATCTGACTTTACATTCAGGTTGTTTTCCCTCATGAATTTCTGGATATCCGCATCTGTACTCTCCCTCTGAGTCACAAATTTCTGATTTCTCAATTCCCGGATCCCCACTGCCTCTCCCCTGGCAGCGATCTCCATTCCCTTTGGCACCACACAGATCAGCGGATCCTTATATAATGGACGGATCGGAAGGTCTGCTGCACTGGATACAGACAGGAAACCAATATCTGCAATCCCATTTTTAATCCAGTACACCACATCATCATAAGTACCCTGAAAGAGTTCCATGGCGATGGCGGGATATTTATCTTGAAAGGAGTGCATGAGCCGGGGCATCCAGTTCGTACACACGCTGGAAAAGCACCCTACCCGGATACGCCCCTGTTTCAACCCGTTAAACTCCGCGATCACCTGCTGCAGGCTTTCATCGCTGTTCAGCACCCCATTCACATAGGGAAGAAGACGCTCCCCATAACTGGTGAGCGTCACCCCATTTTTACTCCGGTTCAATATCGTAAATCCAAGTTCTGTCTCCATAGCAGATATGGCATGGCTGACTGCCGAGGGCGTCAGTCCAAGTATATCTGCTGCCCTTCGGAAACTCCCCTGGTCCGCCACTGACTTAAATACCTGATAATTTAATAAAGTCATTCTGTGTTACCTCGCAGTCTTATAAAGAAGGTCCTCCCATCTTCTGTCCACCTCTTCTTGAAATTGCTCGATAAGGTGTTCATTTCCTTTCTTGAACAGGTGCTTAAACCGTCCCTGCTCACGAAGGAAATCTTCAATAGGAAGTTTCTTCTTCGGCTCATATGAAAGAATCCATTTCCCATGGTCCACTTCAAAGAGCGGCCAGTAACAGGTCTCCACTGCCAGCCTGCAGATCTTCATGATATCTGCCATATCATAACGCCACCCACGGGGACACGGGGTCATAATATTCAGAAAACTGGCACCCTCCGTATAGATCGCCTTCTCCGCTTTTCTGTGAAGGTCTTTGAAATCTCCCGTAAATGTAGTCTGTGCCACATATGCCACATCATGGTCAGCGATGATGCTGGCCAGATCTTTCCGGTTCTGCATCTTTCCATCGGATTCTTTCCCCACTGGTGTGGTAGTCGTATCTGCAAACATCGGCGTGGCAGAGGAACGCTGGATACCTGTATTCATATAGGCGCCATTGTCATAACAGACATAGACCATATCATGTCCCCGCTCCATGGCACCGGACAGTGACTGAAACCCAATGTCATAGGTTCCGCCATCCCCGCCAAATGTGATGAACTTAAAGTTCACATCCTCTGGCAGTTTTCCCCTTTTCTTCATTGCTCTATAAGCTGTCTCGACACCACTCAGGGTAGCCCCTGCATTCTCAAAGGCATTATGGATATAGCTGTCCTCCCATGCCGTATAGGGGTACATGAAAGAGGAAACCTCCAGACATCCTGTGGCATTTCCGATGACAGCATGGTCTTCCTCATGAAGCGCCCGGAGGACAGCACGGACAGCGATGGTGGCGCCGCATCCTGCACACATACGATGGCCGGGAGCCAGTCTCTCTGGCTTCTCCATCATTGTTTTCAAACTATAATCACTCATTCTTGTCTATCCTCCAACCATTACTTTCTAAGGCGTATGTACTGATACTGCTCTATGCTGGTTCCCTTCTCAGTCATATCTTCTAATTCGCCAAATATACCTGTCACATCCCGGATAGTAAAATCCCTGCCGGCAAGACCATAGATATAATTCACAGCCTCGACCATCACTTTATTCTTAAACAGTGCCGCAGGCACCTCACTTCCCAGCGGACCGCCATTGCCGTTATAGCTCTCACATCGGTCCATAATGGCGACAGCCTTACAATTCTTCAGCGCCTGGGCGACCTCCTCTGCCGGAAAAGGCCGGAATACCCTCAATTTCAGCACGCCTGCTTTCTTGCCTTTTTCCCGCATCTCATCCACTGCCTGTTTGGCAGTCCCTGCTGCTGACCCCATGATCAGCATGATATAATCTGCATCCTCTGTCCGGTATTCCTCAAAAAGGCCAAAACCTCTCCCGGTGAGCCTGCGGTATTTTTCTGCCACCTCAAGGATTACCTGTTTGGAGTTCTCCATGGCAATCTCCTGGTTTTTCTTTGCTTCCATAGCATAATTTGACACAGAATAAGGACCCACAGCAATGGGTTTCCCCGGATTCAGCAGGAATTCTTCCGGCTCATATTCCCCGACAAATTCCCTTACCTGTCCATCTTCCAGAAGTTCTATGTTCTCCACCGCATGGCTTGTAATAAAACCATCCTGGCAGACCATCACCGGAAGATGCACCCTTTCATCCTCAGCAATAGGATATGCCTGAATAAAATTATCATATGCCTCTTGGTTGTTCTCCGCATAGATCTGGATCCATCCGGTGTCCCTTGCTCCCATGCCATCCGAATGATCACAGTTAATATTGATAGGACCTGACAGGGTGCGGTTCACCAGCGCCATCACCAGCGGAAGCCGATTGGACGCCGCAAGAAGAAGTTCTTCCCACATCAGGGCAAGGCCTGCAGATGACGTGGCAGTGAGGCTTCTTGCCCCTGCTGCCTCTGCACCGATGGCAGCACTCATGGAAGAATGCTCACTCTCTACCGGGATAAACTCCGTATCCATCTCGCCATTGGCTATATATGTGGATACCATCTGCGGTATCTCCGTCGACGGAGTGATAGGAAAGGCCGGCATCACATCAGGGTTGATCTGGCGGATGGCATAAGATACCGCCTCATTACCGGACATACGCTCTCTGATCGCCATTATTCATTTCCCTCCTTCATCGAGATCGCATCAAAAGGACATACGCTGGCACAAATGCCGCAGCCCTTACAATGGTCATAGTCAAAATCAAGACGCTTCCCATCTCTCACCGGGATGCTGGAATCCGGACAGACCGGAGCACATAGCAGGCACTGCCTGCATTTATCAGAATCGAAGACCGGCGTATTCGTCCTCCATTCGCCGGTCTTAAAAAGGCGGGAAGAACCGCCGTCAAAGATCATCAAACCCTCTGTCAGATCCTGATGCGGTGTCTTCTCATTGATCTTCGTTACATCTGTTCTCATTACTTCCTCCATCCTAAGCCTAGCTCAACGTTGCCAATTTGAACTATGCAGACATCTTTCTGTTGTGATTTTCTTTGATCGCCTCTGCCACTTCATCATAGGCAGTCTCCAGCGCCTTCATGTTACCCTCAATCACTTCCGGTTTTCTGGCAAATTTGTGCTCATAAGATGCCCGCATCTCAGAGATGAACTTTTCCCTTGGCATAACTCCGCTGACGGCAACGATGGCTGCCAGCATAGGGGAGTTTGGAAAATTTTTTCCCAGATTTTCAACTGATATCTTCCTTGCATCAACCGTATAAACCTGCCCCTTATATCCATTGAGATGTTTCATGATCTCATCTGTCTCTTTCGCCGTATTGATAAGGATCGCCCCTGTCTCCTTCAATCCTGCTGTTACATTGACAGAATCCAGAAGCGTCTCATCCACCACCACCACATAATCAGGATGGTATATATTGGAATGAACCCGAATCTTATCAGAACTGATCCGGTTATAAGCGGTAATGGGTGCTCCCATACGCTCCGGACCATACTCAGGGAATCCCTGTACATTCTGCCCTGTCTTAAATGCCACATCCGCAAGTAAGAGCGCCGCAGTCTTCGCTCCCTGGCCACCACGGCCATGCCATCTGATCTCAATTCCGTTCTTCATAATCTCTTTGTCTCCTTTTATATAAATAATGCCAGCTGTGCGGCTCCATAATCCGCAAAACCTGTCAGCAAGATTTATTATATCGCAGATAATCGAAATGTAAAGCGAAAATGTTTAAATTAATTCACTTTAAACTTGAATATATTTCATTTATGTAAATTACTCTTTAAAAATAATAGTTGGAAATCATATGAAAATAAGGTATACTATAATAAGCATGACTTTATGTGATGAACCATTAGGGGGAAAACGAATTGTGATAAAACGATATTTTGTGCGTACGAGTGCATTAAAAGAGGGAATGCGGATCGACCAGAACATCAAAGACCGCCTGGACCGTACACTGGTTGCCCGTGGAACCATTCTGGATGATTATGTAATCGAAGGGATCCGGAAACGAGGCATCCATGGTGTATACATAAGTGAGGGAGCGGAAGATCTCAAACCAGTAAAAGAGGAAGAGAAACTTTCTCCATTAGTGCGCCACAATATCGAAAAAAACCGCAGTGATGACCCCGTTAAGGTGAACCTTTCAGAGAGTGTGAAAAAAAGAGTTTCGGAGGGTATCCAGTATCTGTACAATAATTCCGAATCAAAAGAATTTACTGACACCTCCAACCACATCACGACAGACCTTATGAAGGCCATTGATGACAACGATGCCCTCGCTGTAGACATCAGTACACTGAAAACAAGTGATGAATATACCTTTAAACACAGTGTCGATGTTGCCACTATGTCTATGATCATCGCCAAGAAGCTTGGCATGTCATCAAAAGACGTCTATAATATAGGGGTTGCGGGCCTTCTCCATGATATGGGGAAATCAAAGATCCCATTGGAGATCCTGAACAAACCAGCAAGGCTCAATGACGAAGAGTTCGCCATCATGAAATCACACTCTGAACTCGGTTACCGTATATTAAACGAAAAGAAAGAATTCTCCACCCAAATCTCCCTGGCGGTCCTTCAACACCACGAGAAAATGAATGGGAAAGGGTATCCCATGGGATGCAAAAGTGATAAGATCATCAATTACGCCAAAATCTTGTCTGTCTGCGATGTCTATGACGCCCTTGTAACAGAACGTCCCTATAAGAAACCATTTTCACAGAGAAATGCCATCGAAATGATCATGTCTATGACAGAGGAACTGGACATTACAGCGATGCGCGCCTTCCTGTCTACTGTGATCCTCTATCCCGTGGACTCTACTGTCCAGCTCAGCAACGGTGAAAAAGCCCGAGTCGTGGAGAACATAGCTAACTCCGTTCTACGTCCTACCGTCGTCGGGCTCAAAAGTGGTATTGTCTATAATCTATCGGAAGATCTCTCCTGTGCGAATATCATTATCCAGTAACTGGTACAACAAAAATCAGGCAATGGACATCCTTGCCAAACCGATCAGTCGATCACCGTGACTTTCTCGATCACAGGCTGGTTTTCCGGCAGCACAGTACCATTTGCATCTTCCGTCTTTACATTGGCACAGATCTTATCCACAACTTTCATTCCTTTCGTTACTTTGCCAAATGCGGCATATTCACCATCCAGATAATCTGCATCCTGGTGCATAATAAAGAACTGGGAACTGGCACTATCCGGATTCGCAGAACGTGCCATGGAGATCGTGCCTCTGACATGTTTTATATTATTTTCAACTCCATTGGAAGAAAATTCTCCCTTAATGGTATGATCGGAACCCCCGGTTCCATTTCCAAGAGGATCGCCGCCCTGGATCATAAAACTGGAAATAATGCGGTGAAAGGTAAGACCATCATAAAATCCCTCTCCTGCCAGTTTAATAAAGTTCGTCACAGTGATCGGTGCTTTATCTGCATCCAGTTTTACAGTGATGGTACCATAATCCTTTACCTTGATCTTCACACGGTGTTTCCCTGTAAGATTCTCACCTTTCTCAATCACAGAGCTTAACTCTTCACTGAGGCTGCTTCCGCTTGCTGACTTATCCGCTGCGGCCTGCTGGCCATTCTGTGTCTCTCCCTGCGAACCCTGTGTTCCCTGAGTGGTCTTCGGCTGATCATTCTTACCATTACAGGCTGTAATACCAAATACCATGATCACCATGGCCATAATTATAGCTATTGTACGCTTCATATTTCTAATCTCCTTCTTATTTTACATATTTCGTTTCTATCTGCTTACGACAAAACCTCTTTGATGGCAGCCAACAATTCACCATAGTCCTCATAGGCAGCTATTTCAGGGTTATCTGATTTGATCTGATCGGTACTCTTGAACAGAAAACCGGTCTTACTTGCCTTGATCATCCCCAGGTCATTGTAACTGTCTCCGCTGGCTATGGTTTCATAACCAATAGACTGCAGTGCCTTTACTGTCGTATACTTGGAATTCTGAACCCGCATCCGGAATCCGGTTATCTCCCCATCCTCTGCCACTTCTAATGAATTACAGAAGATCGTCGGCCAGCCAAGTTTCTTCATCAATGGTTTCGCAAACTGGGTAAAGGTATCACTGATAATAATCACCTGCGTAATGGAACGCAGCTCATCCAGAAACTCTTTCGCTCCCGGAATCGGATCAATCTTCGCGATCGTCTCCTGTATTTCCTTCAATCCAAGACCATGTTCCCGCAGAATACCAAGGCGCCATGCCATAAGTTTATCATAATCCGGCTCATCCCTGGTTGTCCTTTTTAGTTCAGGAATCCCACTGGCCTCAGCAAAGGCAATCCAGATCTCTGGAACCAATACCCCCTCCAGATCTAAACATACGATATCCATATCCTGTCCTCCCATTTGTAAGATTACTTTTGACATTATAGCATAAGTTTCCAGAATCTACAATATGATTATCAGTTAGCCAGGGCAATCGCTTAAAAATTTGTTTCAAAGCGGGCGGATCCCACACTGACTCCTGTCCGGCATATCACAGCCCGAGCATGGTCTTGTTTACCCCACTCCCAGTGCCATACCCACAAGCCGGACCGCAAAGGCACAGAGCCATGCGATCCCACACTGCAGAACCACGATCCCTGCAGCCCATCTGCCTCCCAGTTCCCTCCGGACAGATGCCACTGCAGCCACACAGGGGGTATACAGAAGGCAGAATACGAGCAGCGACAGAGCTGTCAAAGGTGATATCGCTGCCAGCAAAACCTCTGCTGTCCCTAATAAGACAGACAGGGTAGAGACAACACTTTCTTTCGCAATAAAACCAGAGATCAGCGCGGTAGAGATCCTCCAGTCCCCAAAACCAAGCGGGGCAAAAAGTGGGGCGATAAATCCCGCCACAACAGCCAGAATACTATCCTGGGAATCTGTCACCCTGTTCAGGCGCAGGTCGAAAGTCTGCAGGAACCAGATTACAATGGATGCCAGAAATATAATGGTAAAAGCCCTCTGAAGAAAATCTTTCGCCTTATCCCACAAAAGCCGTGCCACATTCTTCACCCCGGGAAGGCGGTAATTCGGCAGTTCCATCACAAAGGGGACCGCCTCCCCTTTAAATGCTGTATTTTTAGCGATCATAGCAGTAAGGATACCAACTGCAATACCAGCAAAATACAGTAATACCATCACAATCCCCGCCTGACGGGGAAAGAATACCGAAGTAAAAAAACCATAGACCGGAAGTTTCGCCGTACAGCTCATAAATGGGATCAGCATAATCGTCATTTTCCGGTCTCTTGCAGATGGCAGAGTGCGGCTTGCCATAACTCCCGGCACCGAACACCCAAAACCAATGAGCATTGGCACAATGCTTCTGCCGGATAAGCCGATCTTGCGGAGGAGTTTATCCATGACAAAAGCAACACGCGCCATATAACCGGTATCCTCCAGCAGAGACAAAAAGAAGAACAAAATTACAATGACCGGAAGGAAACTCAGGACACTGCCCACACCGCTGAATATCCCGTCTATGATCAGCGACTGAAGCACATCATTTACATTCCATGCCGTAAGCTGCGCATCCAGTATTCCGGTAAGCCATTCAATCAGTATTTCCAACAGTTCCTGCATCCATGCACCAAGTACATTGAAAGTCATCCAGAATACAAATGCCATAATGGCAATAAACGAAGGAATCGCTGTATATTTTCCTGTCAGGACTTTATCGATCCTCCGGCTGCGCTCCCTTTCCCTGCTCTCATGTGGTTTCACCACACACTGCCCTACCAGTTTATTGATAAATGAAAACCGCATATCGGCAATTGCTGCTGCACGGTCCAGCCCTCTCTCCTGCTCCATCTGACAGATGATATGTTCTACCATTTCCTGCTCATTTGGCATCAGTTTAAGAGCATCCCTGATGCGGGAATCACCCTCCACCAGTTTCGTGGCGGCAAATCGCAGCGGAATCTGTGCATTCTCTGCATGGTCCTTCACAAGATGCATGATACCATGCAGGCAGCGGTGTACCGCCCCGCCATTTTCATTCTCATCGCAGAAATCCAGCCGTCCGGGACGCTCCTGGTATTTCGCCACATGTACCGCATGGCTGATCAGTTCTTCAATCCCCTCATTCTTTGCCGCAGAAATAGGTATCACCGGAATTCCCAGCATTTCTTCCATCTCATTGATATGGACCGAACCACCATTTCCACGGACTTCATCCATCATATTCAGTGCAAGTACCATGGGTACATCCAGTTCCATCAGCTGCATGGTCAGATACAGGTTTCGCTCAATATTCGTGGCATCCACAATATTGATGATCCCTTCCGGTCTTTCTTCCAGAATAAACTTCCGCGATACGATCTCTTCACTGGTATATGGCGACAGGGAATAAATACCGGGCAGGTCTGTCACCTGTGCCCTGCCCTCTCCCTTGATGGTTCCGCTTTTGCGGTCTACCGTGACCCCCGGGAAATTTCCCACATGCTGGCTCGCACCCGTGAGATCATTAAAGAGCGTGGTCTTCCCGCAATTCTGATTTCCTGCAAGGGCAAACATGATAGGCTGGTTCTCTGGCAGAGGGTTCTCATCTGCCCTGACATGATATCTGCCTCCTTCGCCAAAACCGGGATGCTCTGTCTTCTTCTTTTTCTTTGTCCCATCCATTCCACTTGGCACCTCCTGTGCCGCCAGCTCAAGCGGGCTCACACCAATCTGCCCTGCATCCGCAAGACGCAGGGTCAGTTCATATCCATGAATGCGCAGCTCCATAGGATCCCCCATAGGAGCATATTTGATAAGAGTAACTTCTGTCCCTGGGATCACTCCCATATCAAGAAAATGCTGGCGCAGTTCTCCCTCCCCACCCACTGAGTCAATAACAGCCATCTGTCCGGGCTGTAGATCCTTTAACGTCATGGTTATTTCCTCCTGTCTGGCATCCGATTTACACGGACGCTGCCGGACTGTTAGCTCAACGGCGCCAATTTGAACCCGCCGTGGTTCTAAGCTGAATCCGGTTCTTTCCCTGTCTCAGTCCCTGTAAAGGCCCAGGAACAGGAACTGGCGGTATCGCCTTCCCAAGCAAATCCGTCCGGATCACAACAGGAGCTCCGTCCGGATTCTCATATGCTGCCTCTGTGATCCTGGGCCGGCCAAGGCACTTTGTCCCAATCTGTTCTGTCAGCAGTTCAAAGGCACCCTTTCCAAGCACTGCCTCAAGATATATTCCATCTTCCTCTTCCACCAGTTTTATGTAATCGCCGTCTGTCCCGCTCCAGGAATCCTTTTCCCTGGTAAATCCGGCTGCACCCTGCAGATAGATATTATGATTGATATAAGCTGGCTGCTTAATGCTCTCATATGTCTCTATATCAGCAGCCCCTGCCTGCCAGTAACGTTCTATATATTCTTCCATCGACACAGCCGCCCCTTCATAGGCATCCGTGCCATAGTTCCTGTCCTTTTCGCCTCCTCCCACAAATATATTCTGGTACCAGCGGTCATCTGAACCATATGTCGGCACAGTACCCATAACTTTTGTAGAATGCGGATAGTGATATGGTGTAGAACGGTTCAACACCGGATACTGCACCATGAACCCCATCACAAGATTGTGGGCATACGCCCCGCCTTGTGCCGCGTTTACGATGCTATAGGGAGAGGCAAATATATTGTTGTCCACCAGATAGGGGCCATGTGTGACCTCGATCATGAAATCCCTGTCATTGTGATGATACAGATTACGGCTTACCCGCGTACCCTGAGCCTGCCAGTCCAGCCATGTGCCAAGGCTGCAATGATGGATATGGTTGTCATGGATCTGCACATCAATAGCTGCATGTAATTTGATCCCTGCTATCTCATGTCCATAAAATTCATGTTTTGTCGCTATATGGTAGATCTCATTGTCATAGATCTCACTGAATATACAGCCCATATGCCCCACGATACCCGTCTGCCCGCAGTTATAGATCCGATTCCCCCTTACAATATGGGAACCTGTCTGTTCCCTGCTCCAGCCAATATCTGCGGCCCGGAATACTGCCTCCATCTGATACTGATAACCGGGTTTCCTGTGATACTTTGTAAATTCATTATCTCCTGTCGTATCCTCCTTTCCCAGACTGATAGCAGAGCACTTTGAATCATGCAGGATATTATTTTCAATGACCCACCCTTTCGCCCAATTCGGTCCCAGCATCCCCACCTGGTATGCGGTGGGCGGTGCCCAGTTTGTCGCCGCCTGTGCCATCTCAAAGCCCCTGACTGTAATATAATCCAAACCTCTTCTATCTGGATAAAAACAGCATGGACGGACATTGATCTCCACCAACTCTTCATTGGGATCCAGCCCGCCAAAATTCGCATATATCGTTGTCCTCTCTGAATCATTCTCACAATACCACTGCATCAGGGACTCTTCGGCATTCCAGATCCGCTCCCTGCGCATTTCCCATGTTTCATAAGGGCTGTATTCTCTTTTAACAGGATTCTGTACCCCCTTAAGGTCAGCCGACTCAAAAAGGGAAACCCCATTGAGATAGACATCTCCTGTATGAACAGCATGATCCCTTGGATCCACAAGCCAGTCCCCGGATATCTCTGTGGCATAGGGATTGTAATCACCAAAAAAGGAGTTCTCCAGTGTAGCTCTCCACACCTGTTCCCCCGCCGGCTCCCATGTATCAATCCTCTCCGATCCCTTGATCACCACCTTCTCACCCTCTGCTGCCTGATATGTGACCCGGCAGTTCGCATCCAGGCCACCATTGCGCGGTCTTACCCATTCCCTGTATTCACCGCCGTGTACGATCACTGTATCGCCGGCGATGGCAATATCAGCCGCTCTCTGTATTGTTGCAAATGGATGTCCTGCATCCCCATTGCCGTGGTCTGAACCACCCTTTGCAACATGATATACCTTTCCCATATCAATTCCTCCATTCTATACCTGTTTCTTTATTCTACCATAGTTTTGGAGAAACACACAATATTTTTTCATTCATGCTGTAGGGCAATCGCTTGAAAACAGATTTTTAAGCGATTACCCTAGTACATCATTGCGGAAACCTCCTCCCATATAAATTCCGCAAATTCCTTCTGCCCTTTCTCATTCAGATGGGTTCCGTCCTGATAAAACCAGTCTGGATGCTTCTCCGCCCGTTTCGTCCAGTCAATAACCTGCAGGTTGTCATTTTTCCTAGCCAGCTTCTGAATTGTCTTATTCACCGTATCCTGCCAGCTCACATCCTTTCCATGGGCATTGATCCAGTATATCTTCCTGTCTTTTCCCAGATAATCTATCAGCTCCTGTCCGGTAGCCTCGGTAAAGTTTCCATTGACTCCAAGGGAAATGATCACCGTATCTCCCAGTTTCCCCTTCTTTTCCAATTTCTCTGCCACCTCCAGTGCCTGTGAGACCTGTCTCGATATCTTGGCATCGATCACCACGCCTTTCTGAAGTTTCTGAAAGGCAGGCGCTGCACCAAGAAAAACAGAGTCCCCGATGACTGTTATCTTCCGTTCCACCACCTTTTCCCTGCTTTCTTCCCCCTGTTCCCCTGATGCCACAGCACCACTGACAGCAGCCTTTGTCCCTGACTCCCTCCCTGCATCCTCTGTCTGCTGTAATGCCTGTTCATTCCTTGCCAGTTCTTCTTTTAATTTATCCTGATCCGATTTCGGGGCCATGATAATACCTGCCCCGCCAACCAAAGTACAGATCAGCACCAGCGAAATAACCGTGATCCTCTTTACATTTCTTCCCTTATTTACCAGATCTTCCATCACTATCCTCTCCCTCCTATCCTATTACAAAAGTCCCAGATATCAAAATAATAACCGGATAGTGCCAGAGATAGATCAGGTAGCTCTTTCTCCCGATCCATGAGATCAATGACCGTTCCAGACGATCTCCCATCACATCACCCTGGTCTTCCACCATGGCAGTTATGACAGCAAATAGTATGCTGATCCAGAACATACCTCCCTGATATACAAAATCAGATCGTCCATCCACTGAAACAAACAAGATACAGAAAATAAATATAAATGAAGCAAAGATCAGCATGGCACTTTCCTTTTGCCTGACAGAAAAGGACAACTGCGGAAACTGCCGCCGGAACGCACCCAGGAACATCCCGGTCAGCAGTGGAAATGCCATAGTATCTGTTCCATAATACACCCGTGACGGATCCCCTCCCGGCGTATAGAGAAAGAACATCCTAGCTGCCGAAAGCAGTGCGAGGATAAGGAAGAGAAAACTCATCTTCTTTCCACCGATCACCTCGCAGCCTTTTTTATAAAGTAGAAACAGTGCCGGCCACAGCAGATAGAACTGGATCTCGATCGCCAGGAACCATAGATGTGTAAAAGGTGAGCCTCCTGACAGTTTTGAAAAATATGAGGTATTCTGCTGGATCTTCCACCAGTTCTCGCAGCCAAGAAAAATACTGCTGACCTCTCCTCGTATCCCCGCCATCTGGTTCTGCCGAAACAATGTCATCCAGGCGCACACCGCCATCACCATTATATACAGGGAAGGAAGGATCTTTACTGCCCTCTTCCTGTAATATCTTCCAATATGAAATCCTCCCTCTGTCATCTCCGTCTCACTGGTGACAAACATAAAGTAACCAGATAATATGAAGAAAAGCGGAACTCCCAGGAAACCTCCCGGAAACACAGAAGGAAAAAGGTGAAAAAGAACAATCCCTGTAATGCCGATTCCCCTCAGGGCGTCCATTCCCTTTTTCCTTCTTACCCTTACTGCAGCCTGCATAGCATCTCCTCCATTTCGTACGTTTATATAGCAAACATGTTTACTGTGTAAACCATATTATAGAGGATTTGTTTTAACTTGTCAACCTGTTTTCTTTCCATCTGCCAGATCTTGACAGGATTTCGGCAGTCTGTCTTTCGTCACGTCCTGCAGCCTCTTTGTTGCCAGATCATATACGATATAACGGGTATTTCCCCCCTCCGGATAAGAAGCCAGAACCTTCCCTTCACTGAATCCCACAAACCTGCATTTATTTACATAATACTTTTCTAAAAAATTATCATATTCTTCTTTGTATTCTGACTTCTGTTTTACATAATCCATCATTTTTTCTTCATAACTAATTTTCTTATGTTTGTCAATGGATATACTGTACAGTTCTTCTCCTTCTTTGTTGTCTTTCCGTACATGCACATAAAAATACCATCTGCCTTGATATATATATGAGGAACGTATCCATGCGAATTGCAGGCTGCCATCTGCCTGTTCCTCACATCTTCCCTTTAGGTCCAATTGTGACAGAATACATTCTGCCTTTTCACTGATACCATCATACAGAAACAAAGCGGATTCAACCCGAAAATATAACATGTCATCAGCATAATGCCACTCTCTGTCCACTCCGCCGGAAGAGTATATGAGTTTATTCTCCTCTGTTACAGGATTCAGGTGAAAAACCTTTTTTTCACTCATCACCACCAATCCATCTTTCAGAATCACCGGATATTGATCTTCTGTAAAATATACCCAGACATTTTCCTCTGACCCGATAAGCTCTTTGGGCATTCTCTTCTCTATATCATACTTAAACAAGGCAGATTCCCCATAGTTATCCGACACCTGCATCAAAAGCCAGGTATCCCCGGCATATACCACCACTGCACTATCCTTTGTAATGGCAGGCAGCCGCTCCTCCTTCTCTTGTTTCAGGATATCCCCTTCTGCGGATTTCTCTATCGGGATCCTGCAGAGAATCCCATCTACTCCTCTGATATAATAAAGCCAGTGATCTGTGACCCAAGAAACCTCATCAATATCCATTATAATGGATTCCAAAACTGTTCCTTCCATGCTGCACCGTTCTAAAACGCCTCCCTCTTTCCCCACCTGGTACATATTATCTGTATTTGCATACCGGCTCTTCCTCTTCACAAGCGGTTCGCTTACTTCCTGAACGACAGCACCTTCGCTTACTACCTCTCCTATCGCTGCACCGGTAGCTGGTTTTGGCGTACCAGCGGTTCCGTCTTCCTCACTGCATCCTGTAAATAAAATGACCGCTAAAACAATTAGAATGATCCATTCCTTTCTTTTCCTCATCTTTAACCCCCCACAAAAAAGCGTCGTGAAAATCCGACGGTTCCAAGAATCAGCAAAGCTGATTCTTGCTCCGCACAAGGCGAACTTTCCTATAATTTAAAAGAAAATGGATCCAGAAAACTCTCATTTTCTGGATCCATTATAAAAATTCAGGCTATAATTATTTAGCGATACCTTTGTTCTTGTAAAGCTGTTTAACCTGTTTTGCTGTCAGGGCTTTCTTCCAGAATGTAACATCATCATAGTATGCCTTTACAAGAACATCCCATCCGTTAATTCCCAGGAAGAATTTCGTGCTGCCATTGACAGATTTCTTAGCAATAACACCATTACCATACAATTTACCATTGATGTAAGTAGCTCCATTGTAACCCTTTACATAGCCATCCTCACCTTTTACACCATACTCTGTGAGTTTCTTCTTGCTGTGGTCTACAACAAGTGTAACATGCTGCCATTTCTTAGAATCGAAAGCAGTACCCAATGTCCACTCTGCCTCACCTTTGTCATTGACACCATTCTTGCAGTACCATGGGAACTCATCTGATTTACCTTCTACAGCATGGGACCAGATAATTGGTGAACCACCAGTCTCCTGAATATCATCTCTCTTTGTAATGGATACCCACTTAGCACTTGCATCCTTAAGATCTGTAGCAGCGAAGAATACCGGGCTGAAGTTACCAATACCATTTGGAATCTGAATCCAGAAAGATACAGTCCAGGAACCTGTTCCTACATTAACACCTTTCAGCTGAACACCATATGTTCTGTCAAGGTACAGCGCCTTACCATTTTTACCCTTCTTGTACTGTACTTTTTTCTTCTTGTTAACAGTTGGCATTACACCGCCCTTTGCTTTTGTCTTTGCAGCTTCTGTTGGAGTAAATGTCTCAGCACTGTCACCTTTACGGGTAACTGCTACCACATTTTTGTTCGCCTTATTCATGTTAAACACCTTAGCTGGCTTTGGTACCTTTACTTTCTTTGCAGCGGATGCGTCCGATGCGGAAACAACAGAACCTACTACCAACGCTGCAGCAAGAGTGCCGCATAAAAATCTTTTCATCATTATTTTATTCCTCCTTTTTTGTTTTATAAAAGATTTGTGAATTCATTTTAGCATCTGATAATTATTTTGTCAATACTGTCAAATAAAATTGTGTAGGATTTGTGTTTTATTGTAAACTTTTAACATATCTTTGCCGTCTTTGTGACATATTTACGGTAAAATAGGCATTTTCCGTTCCATATTTTACCTTCCTGCCTGTCCCTTATTTGGTCCGTGCCTTTATTGTCTTGTATTTGCCAAAAGATTTCTTCCCATTGATCTTAACATAGCTGCGCACATGGAAATAATAAGTGGTCTTTCTCTTCAGATCCGGAACGGTACATTTTGCTGATTTCACAGTTGTATAATAACCGCGCTTTGATTTTTTCTTTCCAAATGCCACTTCATAGCCGACGGCACCTTTCACCTTTTTCCATGTCAGGCGGATGCTCTTTTTATTCCTTTTGGCCGCCTTGAGTTTCGTCACTTTGCCAGCCTTCTTTATGATCACCACAGGAACCGTTGTTGTCCGTGAGATCCCTCCCTCTTTGTATGTGATCTTCAATGTTTTGGTGCCTGTCTTTTTGGTATTGATCTTAGATGCATTGCTCGTGTACTTTGTTACTTTCTTTGTTACCCCATTGGCATAGAAAGCCCTGACTGTCGCATTCTTCGCTGACACTTTGCTCCCTAAGAAAAATTCGTTCTTACTCATAGTCACACCGATGGAACGGAGGGATTTATCGGAAGAATCCAATGTCGTGTAAAAAGTGGCAGCAACTTTATCACTTCCCTTTGTTACTGTCAGTGCGCCATTCACCATTGTCAGGTAATATCCCGGATTGGACACACTCTCAAACGTAACGCCCTTGCTGTCCGAAAGCCCTTCCAAGGTGCGGAAAGTCTGTTTCTTCGCTGTCGCTGCTGTTCCATCTGCATCCTGTGCCAGTGTAACGGATTTGGCAGAATTCACAGTCAGGTACAGCCCTGGTTTATTCTCCGACTGGATCGAGACATAGGAATTCTTTGCCTTATCTGATTTCCCTGGGTTGATCACCCATTTGCGGTCAGATGCCGCTGAACTCATGCCAGCCCCCACTTTTACCTTCGCATAAGGATAAGCAGAATCTGAAGTGGAATTGTCGAATTTTTTATGAGACAATGGCGTTCCCATATTCGTATAAATAGTGGTGGTCTTTCCAAACAGGCCTGCTGCTGTCTCTTCCATCGGAACGATACTGCCGTCTGCATTAAACTTCAGTTCTGTCACACAGGCAACACGGCGGAAACCACTGCCTCCTGGCAGGGAACCATTGTGGTACACAAAGTATGTCTTCCCCTTAAAATCAAATACTGCCGGATGGTTTGTATTTGAAGTGGCTGTCGGTGTCATTAACTTATTTCCAAATGTCAGTTTTCCATCCATCAGGCTGTCGGTAGTGGCATATGCCATCTGCTCACGCCAGCCCCATGCATAGAAGAGATAATACTGTCCTGCCGGATTCCCGTTTGCATCTTTCCGGCGGTAGATCCACGGCGCCTCTGTAAAGGTCAGGCCTGCCACATCTTTTTCAATGATATCTGCATCCTTTGAGGTCTTTCCGGATACCTGTGTCCCGAATGTGATCTTCCCATCACCATTGATATCTTTCACAGAGATCATATCTTCATTCAGCTCGCAGATAAATAGTTTGTTGTTGCCCCAGCAGAGATAACGGTGTTCTACACCCTTATCATCTTTTTCCACCCATACGGTGGGGTCAATGTCATTAAATGTACTCCAGTTTCCTGCAGGATTCGGTTTTAGGGTATCTGTCCCCTTCACCAGTGGTTTACCGATATCTTTAAATGGTCCCGTAGGTTTATCAGACACAGCTACCCCGATAGACTGCTGGCCTTCTGACGTCGCATCCCAGGTACAATAATAGAAATAATATTTGTTATTGTATTTCTCAACCTGTCCTGCCCATGCATCTTTTCCCGTATTCGCCCAAGTGATGGAACCCTTGTCGGCTTTCATGATAACACCTTCATACTTCCAGTTCTGCATGTCTTTGCTGGAATAGCATGCCCACTCTGGCATATCATAGGCATTGCCGGTAGAGACATCATGCCCTACATAGAGATATACAGTATCTCCATCCACCAGCACAGAAGGATCACCTCCATACATCTTATTCCCGGCAGCATCAAAACCAGCCATGGGATTTCCTGTACTCTTTTCCATGGTAATCTCTTTGGCCGCTGCCTTTGCCGCTGTGCTGCCAGCCGGCAGAACAGGCACAATAAGACTCAGCGCCAGCAATCCTGCCATGATCTTTCTTCCTGTCTTCATATCATCTTTCCTTCCTTTCTACATAAAAAGTTGCTGCTTTCTTGTCACTGCCATCCGTAAGGCAGAGTTTCCCTTCTTTTACCGCAAGATACATACCCGGCTGCGATACACTCTCAAAAGATACCCCTTTTGTATCCTCCAGTCCCTCTATGGTATGGAATGTCTGCCGCTTTGCCGTATCTTCCGAGGCATCGGCATCCTGTGCCAGAACAACAGTGCCGCTTTCCCCTGCCGTCAGATACAACCCTGGTTTATTCTCTGACTGCACTGACACATAAGAATCTTTCGCAGCATCTGCCTTCCCTTTTGTCAGCACCCACTCTGCATCCCGGTCTGTCTCTGGCGTGCCTGCCAGAACAGCCACATCCTGATACGGATATTCCGTATCATTCCCTGAATTCATGAAATTTTCATGAAACAGTTCATTTCCATCTGCATCCTTGATCTTCATAACAGTGCCGTTCAGTCCAGCGGCTGTCTCTGTCATGATCTCAACCTTTCCCTTATCATCAAAAGACAGTTCTGTGATACAGGCAGAACGGCGGTATCCATTTCCACCTGGCAGCGAACCGTTGTGATAGACAAAGTAAGTTTTTCCCTTAAAATCAAACACAGCCATGTGATTGGTGTTGGAGGTTGCTGTAGGCGGCATCAGTACGGAACCGAATTTCCAGGAGCCGGTGAGCAGGTCATCTGTTGTTGCATATGCCATGCGCTCCCGCCATCCATAGGCATAGAACAGGTAATATTTACCATAATATTTACCATCTGCATCCTTTCTCCGGTAGAGCCATGGCGCCTCTGTGTAAGAAGTCAGGCCTGTCTGGTGATGCAGTACATCTGCCTCTTTCGGTGTCGTGCCAAAGGTGATCTTTCCATCCCCATTCAGATCCTTTACTGAGACCATATCCTCATTCAGTTCACAGATAAAATACTGGCTGTTTCCCCATGCCATATACCGATGCTCTTCCCCTGACTCATCTGTGTCCACCCATATAGTGGGGTCAATATCATCCCAGTTGCTTTTCTGAGGTTCTGTCAGTGTTCCCTGCACAAGCGGTTTCCCTATATCTTTGAAAGGACCTGTAGGGCTGTCCGCTACCGCTACTCCAATAGACTGCTTTCCGGCAGATGTCTTATCCCAGGAACAGTAATATAAGTAGTAGCGGTCTTTGCCCGCCTCTTTGTCATGGTGTTTCGCTACCTGGCTCGCCCATGCAGTGGTGGAACTCGTTACCCAGCTGACTTCATCTGTACTGACCGTCATAACTGTGCCTTCTGATTTCCAATTTACCATGTCCTTTGACGAATAACAGACATATTCCGGAATGTTGTATATGGCACGTTTTACCTCATCATCTGTTGAAAGGTCATGACCCGTATACAGATATACCGTATCACCATCCACCAGGACGGAGGGATCCCCGCCATACAGATATTCTCCTGTATCGCTGTTCCCCACAAGAGGGTTCCCTCCTGTGCTCTTTGTCAGAGCGATTTCCCCGTTCTCCAGCGATGTGGCCACTGGTTCCTTTTTTTCCTCTCCGGCAGTGCCTGCCGCTCCCTCCCCTGAACATGCGGTCAGCCCGGCCAGGGCTGCCACCACTATCAACATATAAAGTTTTTTTCTTTTCATTTTTCTGCATTCCCCCTTTTTACCCATAAACATCGTGTCAAAATTGTTACATAAAAATTACAAATTTTTGACACACTAATTCTTTTGACTTTAACCCTATTCTGAATTATAATGGATATATAGAAAATATGCAATAGAATAAAATAATTGCAAAAAGAAATGGAGGTTATATAATGAGAAAACACCTGAAACGTATGGTGTCCTGTCTGGTAGCTGCCGCATTGATGGCTACTTCCCTTCTGGCACCATTGGATCTTACAGGTACACCGGCTGCCCAGGCGCAGATCACAAAGCGTGTATCCGTCCATGATCCGTCCATCGCAGTATCAAAGGAAGGTACATACTATGTATTCGGTTCCCATATTGATGCAGCCAAATCAACAGACCTGATCACCTGGGAGACCTTTACAAATGGATATGCCACCACAAATAATAAGATTTTTGGCAATCTGGCAACAAATCTTGCTGATGCCTTTAAATGGGCGGGAAACCAGGGAGATACGGATGACAAGAACTATCATGTCTGGGCACCGGATGTGTTCTGGAATCCGAATTATGTCAATGAGGATAATACAAAGGGTGCCTATATGATGTACTTCTGTACCACCTCAACGGCAATCCGTTCCGTTATCGGTTTCGCCACTTCACAGAATATCGAGGGGCCTTATGTTTACAAAAAATCCCTGATTCACTCTGGTTTTACCAAAAAAAGTGCGAAGGATGCAGGAGGCAAGACAGACCTTATATACACCAATACCAATATTGATGAACTCATTGCCAACGGCACACTGAAGGATGGCGTCAATGACAAGTGGTTCACCTCCTCTGGTGCATTTGATAGCAGTTACGCACCAAATGCCATTGATCCTACTGTTTTTGAAGATAAAGACGGCAAACTTTGGATGACCTATGGTTCCTGGTCCGGCGGTATTTTTATTGTAGAGATCGATCCAGCCACCGGTGAAGTAAAATATCCGGGAAAGAATGGCACCGCTTCTGGCAACCGTATTGTAGATGAGTATTTTGGAACCAGAATTTCCGGTGGTTTCAAACAGTCGGGCGAAGCTCCATACATCCTCTATGATAAGGCTAGCGACTACTATTATCTGTATGTTACCTACGAATGGCTGGCAGCAGATGGCGGCTATAATATGCGTCTCTTCCGTTCCAAAAATCCGGATGGCCCTTATACTGATGCTGCTGGTAACAATGCCGCTCTGGAAAATGCCACAGTAAACCACAATAATATCGGCATTAAGGTGATGGGAAATTACAATATACCTAATATCTGGTACGCTTACAAAGCGCCTGGCCACAACTCAGCTCTTATCGATGACAAGACAGGCAAGCGTTTCCTTTTCTACCACACACGTTTCCAGAACCGCGGGGAACTCCACCAGCTCCGTGTACACCAGCAGTTCCTGAATGAACAGGGCTGGCCGGTCACTGCCCCTTATGAGTATACGGGCGAAACGATATCCCCTACCGGCTATGCAGCCGATGAAGTGGTGGGAGAATATGCCTTTGTCAACCATGGCATAACTTCTGACAGGGCATCCGTGAATCAAGCTAAGAGCATCGTTCTCCGCAAGAATGGTGCCATTACGGGAGATGCCACCGGAACATGGTCAGCGAAAGCCGGTTCTTATCATATGAATGTAAAGATCGGCAATGTTACCTACAGCGGTGTTTTCTTAAGGCAGACAAAGGAAACCAGCGATGCCCAGGTTATGACATTCACTGCCATCGGCACAAATAACCAGACTGTATTTGGTGTGAAAAAGGATCTTGGTATGTCCGCTTCCAAGTCAACGATCTATGTAGGCGGCAATACAACTAAAACAGCACAGATGAAACTCTCTGGTGTAGCCGAATCAGCTTATACAGTAACTTATAAATCTTCTAAGCCGTCTGTTGCGTCTGTAAGCAAAAAAGGCAAAGTGACTGCGAAGAAGAAGGGCTCTGCCAAGATCACAGCTACTGTTAAGATAGGAACTACTACAAAGACTTTATCAAAGACCATTAAAGTAAAGAAAGCCTATCTGAAATTCAGTAAGAAGAAAACCTCACTGAAGGTTAAGAAATCTTATAAGTATAAAGTAAAAGGATATGGTATCAAGGCTTCCTCTGTCCGCTTTAAGTCTTCCAAATCTTCTGTATTGAAGATCAATAAAAAGACTGGAAAAGCGACAGCTAAGAAAAAAGGAACTGCTAAGATCACCGCAAGCTATAAGAAAGCAAAAGTTACCGTAAAGGTAAAAGTGAAATAATAGTCAACCAACCTTTTGGGGCGTCCTCTTAGCCATACATGGACTAAGGGGACGCCCCTTTTCAGCTCAACGGCGCCAATTTCAACCCGCCGTTGAGCTATATGATTCATTTCCATTTTTTGTGCGGACACCGCCCATTCTTAGCCACTGCCCGCAGCTCCACATAACATCCACAGGCACCACAGGTTCCGGCATTGAGCAGGTCACAAGACTTACAGACAGCAAGACGTTCCTCATATATGACCTCACTTACGCGGTCTTTCTCCCTGATCGCATCCTTATACTTCTCAATCTGCCCTGCATCCTCTTCTGCCATCTCCCGCAGCAGGCATTTTTTACAAATACGTGTATTCATTGCTACTTCTGTACCCGCAATGCCAGTACGCTGTTCTTTGGCACAATGACCTGAATGCCATCGGCATTCACCTTATAACCTGTGAAATCTGCTTCTTTCACCTGTTCCGGCGCATCAAAGGTATTCATGGCATGCATGTCTGAATCCGTAACAATTTTAGCCTCTGTCACTTTATAATCTTTCCCTGCGAACTGAATCTCAACATCCTCCGCTGCCTCGATGGAAAGATTATTTAATGTTATGGTAATAATACCATCCTCATCCACGGACACAGATTCTGTGATCTGAGGCACCTGCCATTTCCCTATGCCAATCTCAGATACGCCAGTCAGGGCACTTTCCAGAAGATCCGCCCCCTGATGATAGCGATACATATGCATAACATGATAAGTTGGTGTCTTGATCATCTGTTCTCCCTCTGTCAGAAGAACTGCCTGAAGCACATTGACCATCTGGGCAAGGGCAGCGATCTTCACACGGTCACTGTGCTTATTAAAGATGTTCAATGTAATACCGGCGATCAGGGCATCACGGATGGTATTCTGCTGATACAGGAATCCTGGATTCGTTCCCGGCTCTGCCTTATACCAGGAACCCCATTCATCCACACACAGACCAATCTCTTTCTCTGGGTCATAATAATCCATAATAGTACCATGGCGGGTGATCAGCTCGTCCATGTACAATGCCTTGCTCAGAGTCTTATACCAGACACTTTCATTGAAATCTGTCGAACTTCCCTTGATCTTCCAGCCTTCCGGATGAACATAATAATGAAGGGATAAATAATCCATGAAACCATGCTGCTCATCCTCTTCCTTTGTGTTGGCAAATGCTGTCTTCAGCACTCCCTCCGTCCAGTAGTAATCATCTACATTGGCGCCACAACACACCTTCTTAATCGGCTTCCTCTTATTATAATTGCGCACATAGGTCTGATAACGGCGGTATTCATTGCCATAATACTCTGGCGTCATATTGCCGCCACAGCCCCAATTTTCATTGCCGACACCAAAGAAATCAATCTTCCAGGGAGCTTCATGTCCATTCGCCTTCCGCAGGTCTGCCATAGGGGATACTCCCTCAAATGTCATATACTCCACCCACTCTGACATCTCCTGTACGGTACCGCTTCCAAGGTTTCCATTCACATATGTTTTGCATCCGAGCTGACGGCACAACTCCATGTACTCATGCGTCCCAAAACTATTATCCTCCACAACGCCGCCCCAGTGGGTATTGATCATCTTTTTACGGTTTTCTTTCGGGCCGATCCCGTCTTTCCAGTGGTATTCATCTGCAAAACATCCTCCCGGCCAGCGGAGCATCGGTACTTTCAGTTCCTTCAGTGCCTCCACGACATCTGTACGCATTCCATTGACATTAGGAATCTCCGAATCTTCCCCGACATAGATCCCCTCATAGATACATCTGCCAAGATGCTCTGAAAAATGTCCATACACCTCCGGCTCTATCCTGCTCTGCTTATTTTCCTCATTGATAATTAACTTTGCCACAGCTTATTCTCCTTTTTTCTGGTCTCCATAAGAAAACATTTATTCTTCATAAGAAAATACAGGGCGTCCCTCTTCATCCCACCGTATCTTCATCAGCATCGCATGACGGTTTGGATTGTAGAGAGGATCCCCTTCTATCACAGACTCCTTGCGGGCATGATATACCATAATGTCATTCCCATCCTCATCTACCGTAAAGGAATTGTGTCCCGGTCCATAAATCTCTCTTTCATCATTTGTCTTAAGAACCGGATAGCGTTCTTTCTTCCACGATAATGGATCCAGGAGATCTGCATCCTGATCCGCAGTGAGCATTCCCATACAATAGTTCACACCTGTATCACTGGCAGAATAGGTAAGGAAGATCTTTCCATCATGTTTGATAACCGCCGGTCCTTCATTTACCCAGAAACCATGACGCTCCCAATCATAATCCGGTGTTGTCAACAGCACCTGAATCGTCTTTAATTTATAACCGGATTCCATCTCCCCGATATACAGATTGGAGATCTGTGGTCCTACGCTGACCTTCTCCGCCCAAATATAATAATACTTTCCATTCTGCTCAAAAACTGTGGCATCCAGGGAAAAAGCTTCGAATGAGAAAAAGTCTCCCTCCGCACGTCCCATCTTCCCTTTCTCTACCCACTCATCTTCCATTGGATCCGGTCCCTGGCATTCCAGAACATAGGGACGTATATTAAATATATTATCAGCCTCACCACCAGCATAATAGATGTACCATTTTCCAAAAAGATAATGCAGCTCCGGCGCCCATATATTAGCACTCATCAACCCATCTTCATGTTTCCTCCACACATACTTTTCTTCTGCGTCTTTCAGTCCGTACAATGTCTTGGAACGGCGTAGAATAATTCCATCATATGCCGGAACCGAAGCAGTAAAATAGTACCATCCATCTTTAAAGCACACAAAGGGATCTGCTCTCTGTAAAATCCATGGCTCGTTATATTTTAATTCCTTTTCTACTGACATATCACAGCCTCCTTCTGATAAATAATATTATCTTTATTATAACCGTAAATAAGAAAAAGGGCAAGACTTATTGTCCTGCCCTTTCGATAAACTCTTATTTCTGTTTCATCAGGTTCCTGAATTCTCTTCCACCATCTTATTATACTTCTGAACATCTTCATCTGTCAGTACATTGTACTCAGAATCCGGTCCAAAGTAATCAAGCATTGCTTTTGCATGGAAGTAGTTTGCCTTAGATGTTGCTTCATCTACATAATCAGAAGCTTTCTTTGTACCACCATCTACAAGATCATGGATACCGATGTTGTTAAAGTACTCATCACAGAAGTTCCAATATCCTGCAATGCTGGTCCAGCCAAATGGAATTGGCTGCAGGCAGCTCTTGAAGTACTCTTTCCAGTATCCTACATTGGTATCGTTCATGCCTTTGCAGTACATATCAATATAAGCGTCCCAAACTTCCTGATTTGTTGTGATCGGTGCCGGCATTACATCATGTTTCAAAGGTGTGCCGTCGCCATTTGTCTGGCTCTCATCACTATACAGTTCAATTCTCGTCTTCCAGCCATCCTGTCCGAAACTCATGAACTTCAGAAGCTCATATGCTTCTCTTGGGTGTTCACATGCCGGTGTCAGGCCACCGAAGTCGATCGTAGCGATACTATGATGACCAGCTTTTGCATCTTCCTTGCTTACAGCAGGGATTACATAAGGAATGATATCAATATTGTAATTCTTCTTATAATTTTCTGTATTCCATGTTCCCTGGAAAGTCCAGAATGCCTCAGTGAACAGGGCAACGTGCTCAGATGCACCACACCATGCTTCGAAGTCACCCATCCAGTTCTCCATACCTGGTGTATTTGGCAGAGGAGCGATGTAACCGCCCTGCTTCAGTTCGGCAAATTCCTGCTCTCCTTTTGCCCATGCAGTCAGGTCAAATTTCTCACCATCGTAGCCAAACTCACCGATGACTTTCTGGGAAGAAGCAATACCATAGTAAGAATCCAGTCTGTTGTAATATCCACATCCATAGTACGCTTTCCCATCAGAAGAATCTTTTACTGTTGCTTTCTTGATCAGATCGATCATGTCTGACCATGTCCAGTTTCTGTCTGGTGCCGGAATGTTCAGTTTCTTTAATACATTCAGGTCAATGTACATAACACCCGGGAAGAACTTAACAGGTACTGCATATCTGTGTCCTGACTGATAGGTACCAATACCTGCATCATTGATCGTAGATGCCAGCTCTTTTGTCTCAGGATCCGAATCCCAAAGGTTCTTGATGTCAGCGAGCAGTGTGTTACTCAGTGCAAAGTCTGCATCAGAAAACATGATAATATCCGGAGAGTTCTTATCAGCTACAAGTGAATTCAGTGTATCATTGTAACTTGATACATTCTCATAGATTGGCTTAACTTTGATATTTGGATAGATCTGCTCAAAACGCCTTGCCAGATACTGAACTGTCTCATCCTGATCAAAGTGGAAATATGTCAGCTCAATATTCTCATCCGTTATATCTTTCGCTTTCTTATACTTAATACCGTTAATTTCCACTTCTTCTGTCTCACCGGAAACCTTCATTTCGCCACTTGGCTTAGCCGGACCAGTACTTTTTCCGCCACCGCCTCCGCAGGCTGTCAGACCGATCACCATTGTCACAGTCAGCGCCATAGCCAATAACTTTTTCTTCATAATTTAAATATTCCTCCTTTTTTATTTTTTAATATGGTTTATTATAACATAATTGCCACAATAGTTCTACACTTTTTGTACAAGATCACTAAGTTTTTTTAATACTGTCCACTTTCCAATCAGAAAGTGAACAGTATCTGTTTTATTCACCTGTAATACCAGTACGGTCTATGCTTTCTACAAAGTATCTCTGTAATACAAAATACATCAGCATCAGTGGCAGTGCTGTCAACATTGTACCAGCCATATTAATGGATTCATTAATACTTGTGGCTGTATTCGCCGCTGCCTGGGAATATTTATCATAGTTCTGCTGAAAGTTGCTTAACTGGATCACCAGAGAAGTCCATCCCGTCTCCTTCATGGCGCCTGCCACATACATCTGTGTCAGATAAGACTCATTCCAGTACCACACAAAGGAAAACAGTGATACGGTAATAAACGCCGGCGCTGCCGATGGAAGTGAGATCCGGAAAAAGGATTTAAAATATCCGGCACCGTCAATCTGCGCAGCTTCGATCAATACCTTTGGTACCTGACGGAAGAACTGCCAGAATATAAGGATAAAGATCGGAGCATTGATCCCCTGTCCCAGAAGGGCCGGTACTACAAACGCCCAAATCGTTCCCAGGATACCCATGTTAGAATACAGTACATAAGTAGAGATCATGGTAGCCTGGCTTGGCAGGATAAAGGTAAAGATAATAATTACCAGCACAAGTTTCTTTAACGGGAACTCAAAACGTGCCAGACCATAGCCGATAACGGAACATGATATCAGGTTACACAGAGTAGGTACTCCGGCAATGACGATACTCTTGCCAAGAGATGCCCAAAAGTCCATACTCTTCGCTGCCTGAAGATAATTGCTAACTGTTGGTGAGCTTGGAATCCAGTTAATGGATGAATCCAACAGATCATCGAGTGTCATGAAACCGGTACTAATCATATGCAGGATCGGGTTCAGATAGATAAATCCGACACAGATCAGTAATGCATAGATGCAAAACGGTTTCAAAAAACCTTGTTTTTCTTTAGAGCCCAGCATAAATTTCCTAAATTTTTCTTTCGTAAATCTAGGCTGCGTTGTTGTCGCATTAGCTGCCAAGGCTTTCATCGCTTGTTTATTTGCTTTCCGCTCTTGCCTGCTTAGCCGCATTTCTTGCACTCCTCCTTCTTATTTTCTTGATCTCACGCTCTTCTTTCTTCCGCTGTTTCTTTGCTTTCTTCACCTGCTTTGCATATACATCTTTCTTAGCCATGAACAACAGGGCAAAGATTCCAACGATCAACAGTACCACTATAGAATACAGCCATGCCATCGCTGACGCATATCCATATCCCTTCTCTTTCGTACCTGAGAACATCGCATTCTTGATCAGTCCAATGATCGGGTTTGTATCATTGTTCGATATAAATACAATGGTATATACCAGATTCAGAAGAATCATAGGTTTAATAGTAGGAAGTGTGATCTTCCAAAAACATTCCCAACCGGAACCGCCATCAATCTTAGCCGCCTCATACATGGCCGGATCAATCTTCTGCAGACTTGACAGGAAGATCAGGATCTGGACACCAGAATACCAAAGGATCGTAACCATATTCTCAAAGAGGTCTGCGATCGGTGTCGCCAGCATAGATGGCAGAAAATTCTTGATCGCTGTAGAGATCGACTCGGTATCCAATGCGGTAATGCTTCCAGCGCCTTCTGCATTCAGCATGTTCAGAATAGGGCCGCTCACAATGATTACCGGCAGGAAGAATATCAGTCGGAAAATACCTTTTCCTTTGATATTCTGATTCAGCATAATCGCTATCATCAGGGCGAATACAACGATTACCGGAACCGATATCACGGTCGACACAACGTAATCCACCAGATTCGGCATAAAGTCCTGATCCGACATAAGGATCTGCGTGAAGTTACCATATCCCACAAAGTTGAATCGATATCCCATTGTTGTGATACGGATATTGTTCAGGGCAAAAGTAAATGATTCATATAACGGATATGCCAGAAACAATAATGCTCCTATAATCCAGGGTGATACAAAGATCACACCCATCCATGCCTCGCGTTTCGCCAGACGGCCTGCCTTGATTTTGGGTTGTTTTACTTTCTTTTCTTTCATTTTCTTACTCATTCAGCCTCACCTGCCTTATAGGAATAGGACATTGCCCCTACTGTAACACCGTCTACTACTTGCTCTGCATTCGTGTAGTTTACATATACCTTTACGCCGTTGCTGTAAGTGATCGCCTTGATCCCTTCGTCCTTTATCTCATGTTTTACTATGTTCGCATCGCCAAGCTGTGCGTTCAGTTCTCTTAGCTGTTTATCGTAATCAATTACAGCGTCTTTGTATGTGGTGTACTCTGTACTATACAGGTCTGCTGAATTTGTACGAATGAGTTTAGAAGAATTCTCTGCGGTCAGATAGAAGGATGGATATACACCGGCCTCCACCATCTGAAGCAAAAACTCCTGCTTATTTGCCTCGAAGTTGATATAGTCCGAATACATTGGCATAACACCTTTCAGCACCATGGACATAAATGGAATCTCTTCATCCACATACATATAATCAGAAGAACCCAGAGGCATATCAAGGAAAGCATCTGCATTCTTCCACAGATATGCGTTGGGAGACTCCAGTACCATATCTGCTTTGTCATCCAGAGCATCCATCATCTTTGTGTATGCTGCTGCTGTATCATTCCTTGTGAAGTATGATGACTTATAGCTATAAGAGAACAATGTATCACTGACTCCTGCCACAGCAATCTTACTCAGTTCTTTATCATTCACAGACTCGACAAAGCTGGTGAAATCCTCTACTGAAGAATCCGGTGTCAGATAATTAAACTTCTTGTACACATCTGCCCATACACTTTCCTCAAATGCCCTCTTATTTATCTTCTTGATGGTGTTAAAATTGAAAGTATTGGTGCTCGGATTCAACCGCAGTGCATCATTATACAGGTAAATCTTATAACCAGAAGCATCCGAATCCTTAATGAGGTTTTTCAGGTCAGAATCCCCTCCAATATGTCTGTCTGCATCATATTTGCTCATTGGCAGATCATACAGCCCTCCATCCTGCCAGCCCTTATAAACGGAAAGCAAGGTCTCAACACCATTATTCTTTAGATCCCCAAAGATGTCTTTGATGTTATCTGTCGTCGTCATTGTCACTGCTCTTGTTCCAAGAAGGAAATTCTCCCTCTCTGTACCAAGAAAATCCACTCTTGTGTTATAAGAAGAATCTTTCTTTGTAAGCAGGTTATTATTCAACAGATATTCACGGTATTTCGCAGCCATGGTGGAATAATTCACTTCATCACCAGATAAAAGCATATAACGTACCTGCAGGTCGGAATGTGTACGGTCGTCTTCTGCGCGCGGCACTGTACCTGTATTAGAATTATTCAGCGGCTGGATAAAAAGATCCCTGATGAGAAATCTTGCATAACAGCGGTTGTAATTTACCATGGCGCCATTTGGCTGCGCCTCAATAGAAGCACGTTTCTCACCTTTCTCAACGATAGCAAAATACCCTTTCTGATCCTTTGTATGTGCCATGCCGAAGATCGGTGCGATCACCTGATTGGAATTCTGAAGCATATCCAGCTCTTCCCAAAGATATGTCTTTGTATCAGACTCTACAAAACCAGGATCTGAGCCATAGATCATCTGAGAGAAACCAGTGGAATAACGGCCCTCTTTATTATCCAGATTGATCAGCGCGCCATTGCCATCCGGAATCAGCATATAACCTTCTTCATCAGCCAGCGCAGAATATCCCATAAATGGGAACACGCTGATACTTGAAATGTAGGTACCTTCCTGCTCCTCAATGATGGAATCATCCGGAATCGTCACGACCAGGTCACTGCCTTCAATGGTCACATTCACTGTAAATCCGAACTGATAGGGAGTGAAATAGATCTTGGTAGAGAAACCATTGTCGATCTTCGTTGTCTCCTTCTTATTCTCTGTGGAATTTACATCTGCCAGCAGTGTATTCTGGATCCCTTTGATAACAGAGATGTCAAGGCCTGACTTCATCCTCGCATTCCAGCTCGCATTGCTGTCACCATCATCCTTTTCATCACTCAATGTAGACTCAATGATCTTTCCCGTCTGTTTATTTTCCAGCATAATGGAAAATCTCGGCTCATAGAAATACAATTTATATGTATCACTCTCTGCCATCAGCTCATAGTCTTTGATGGTGATCCATTTGGATTTATCCACCTTTCCTACGGCTCCATCCATGACAACCTGCCCATCTTCCCCAACCTTGTTTTTGTCTTCTTCTTTCCCTTCTTCCTTCTTATCGTCTGTAGCATTTGTATCATCTGCCGCTGCTGCATCAGCTCCTCCGGCTGTATCCGTTGTCTCTGCAGAATCTGCCGGTGCCGCTGCTACATAACTTGTAACATTTACGACACTTGCAGTAATTACTGTCACAGCAGTAAGCAGCGCAACTGCCTTTCTCCATCTCTTAGTAACCAAGCCGATACACCACCTCTCCAAATACTGCACTTATGAATTCAAATACCTGAGCCCACAGTACATATATAATGAATATCAACAGTGCAACAATCAGTATCGTAAATATCGTCAGGAAGATAATCTTCACTGTTTCCTTCGCTGTATAGTTGTTTACTTCCTTAATGGCAAGAACCGCCAGTATCAATACCCACGCATAGATTATCACATTTACCAGTGTAACAAGGAACTGCTCATTGTTTGTCAGCACATGGGACAGAATAAAGTTGATTGGTGTCAGCACAACATAGGGAAGAAGGCTATAGCAGAAATACGTATAGATCTTCTTAATCGTACCTTCTCCTTCATTGATCGTACAGATCAGATAATTACATGCTGTCAGTGCAACGATAACAACAACTATGATTCCTATATCTGAGCCGATATCATATCTTCCCTCACGGACAGTCTTCTGAAGAAAACCGCACAGATATTTGTTGATGACATACTCCAGCATAAAGAGCACCAGAATCAGGCTTGGCGCACTCCATGAAGCTCTTCCCTCACGGGCGATCCCATAAGAACCATCGATCGGGTGTCTCATAAAATATCCGGAATACATAAAATTAGATATGAAACGGTTCTCCTTTATCTTTGCCTTTCCTTTCCTTACTCCATCAAAGATCTTCCTCTTGCGGTCTAATGTCTTGAGAACCATATACAGGATCCACAGGCCTACAAGGAATAGCAGTGCCTTTACGATATTTGCCTTGAGCCATTCATTACGGACCTCCCAGTATGCATCAGAATAACCGGCCTTATCATTGGAAAGTCGGGCATAATGGAGTGCCTCATCATAATTGCTTTCCTGATAGTAAGCACGCCCCATAGCCTTATTGGCATAGTCAAACATACTGTTCATCTTCAATACTTCTGACAGCGGTTCCCGGCTCTCTGTATATTTACCCTGTGCATAAAGATTTAACGCTGTATGCAGTTTCTGGGTAAACTCACTTGGACGATATACCTGAATCTGATTCTTATCTGAATCCAGAACATAGATGGAATCATCACTGCCCACCTGAATGCTGGTAAGGCTTGATGAAAGGCCTACTCTCTGTGTTCCATCATCTTTTGCACCAAATACGTATAATGGCTCACCCTGGTCATTGTACTCATAGATATAACCTTCCTTGGATGCCACATAGATATTGTCATGGTTACCGACTGCCACTGCAGCAGGAGCCTCGTCATATACACCATAGTTTTCAGCCCGCAGCATATTGGCACCTGCGATATTGAGTTTCTTTATCGTATTCGATTCATCGCCACGGGTAACGGTATAGATCAGCCCTTTGCTGTCAATCGCCAGATTATCCGGTGTTGATGGGATATTGCTCACCATCTTCGCCCGCTGTTCATCTGTCAAGATGGCACGGTAGATAATCTGCTGCAGGCTTACAGCCGCATAGTTCGTTCCAAAATATCCCAGAAAAGTACCACCATCTGCCGGCGAAATCTCAACAATACCATTGGTATTGGCTTCACAGACAACGAACATCATACCCGCCTTGTTTACGATTACCTTCAAAGGCTTGAACTCAATGCCTTCACCATATAATGGACTGTCTGGTTTTGAATATGTGTTCAGGACTTTCCCGCTCTCATCAAATTCAAACACAGCTCCCGCACCCTGGTCTGCCACATAGACATGTTTATTTTCTGTGACATAGATTCCCATCGGAGTTTTTAATGTGCCTTCACCGAAAGTAGTAACCAGTTTGCCATCTGTCGTCCCCACTAATATCCGGGAATTTCCGGTATCAGCGATATAAATCTTTCCGTCGTCTGTCACGCACATATCATTGGCACCACCCATGAACTCTTTTCCAAACTTAATGATGGTGTCCTGTGCCAGATAACCTGTCTGTGTTTCCTCCATCCTGCCATATCCATCGACGGTATATGTAAGATATGGCGTCGCAGCGGATGAAGTAACACTGTTCATCCCTGAAGCGATGATACTCATTGCAACTAAGAGCAAAGCCATCAGCTTCAAGATTTTCCTTTTTCTTCTCATAATGCCTCTTTTCTTCGCCTTTTTGCAATTGTTATTTGATACCCGAATGCGCCATTGTATTCATAACCTTATTCTGCAGAATAACAAACAGAACCAGGTTTGGCACAAACAAAATCAGTGTTGCGGCTGCAGACATACCCTGTCCTGCAACTGTGTTGTTTGCATTCAGCAGAGAGTTCATGTAGAACGTCAATGTCTTCAATCCATCATCATTAATGTAGTAATTCGACGTTTCCATATTCGCCCATACCTGCTGGAACACAAGAATCGTGGCGGTTGCCATAGCCGGCATGATCATCGGTATAATCAACTTCCGGTATACCGTAAAGTCAGTTGCCCCATCAATATACGCCGCCTCAATCAGGGCATCGGGAACCTGTTCGACAAACTGTTTTACAAGAAACAGGGCCACCGGATAAGCCATCAGCGGCAGAATATGTGACCACATGCTGTCGATCATCCCCAGATTGCTGATAACCAGATATCTTGGGATCAGTACGGCAGTAGCCACGAACATCAGCGCTACCTGATTGATGCTCATCATGAGATTCCTTCCTTTGAACTTCAGCTTCGACAGAGCAAACGCTGCCATCGTTGTAAAGATCAGGGACAATCCAACCGTTACCACCGTTACGAAAATACTATTGAACACATAACGGCTCATTGGAATACCAGAGTTCCGGCTGAATTTTGCCAGTTTTGTAAAGTTTTCCAGAGTTGCATTCCGGACAAAGAATGTCGGCGGGAATGCAAACAACTCATCCATTGGTTTAAACGCATGATTCGCAATAAAGAGAATCGGCAGAAACATAAACAATACCAGCGGAAGCAGGCACAGCAAGATTTTAATCTGGCCCTTCTCAAACTTCTGCGGATTCATACGTTTTCCTTTATATGCCATTATTTTCCCTCCTTTTCTTAATCTTTTTCTGCCAAAAGCGCATTACAGAATTTCGAGAATATCTGTACGATCAACAGCAATACTACCGAAACCGCGGCTGCATATCCCATCTCCCACCGCATGAAACCATAGTCCTCAATATGGTTTACGATCAACTGTGCTGAATAACCCGGCGATGGATTACCAGTCAGCTGTGTCGATATCAGACCATTCTGGAATGCATTTACGATTGCCATAACGGCCGCAAACAGCATCTGCGGTTTCATCTGAGGGATCGTAATATAGATCATCTCCTGGAAACGGTTCTTAATACCATCAATGGCTGCTGCTTCATACAATTCCTCATCTGAGTTCAGGATACCGGCAATCATGGAAAGGAAGCCGACACCCATGGATGACCAGAGACCGATGATGACTACGATCGGCAACAGGTAATCTGCGTTAACCAGCCAGATGATCGGTTCGTTGATCAGTCCCAGATTCATCAGCCAGCTGTTCAAAAGACCAGTCTGGTCACCAGAGAAAATAACCTTCCACAATACTGTCATGGCGGTTGGTCCTGTCATACTTGGAGAGTAGATGATCAACGCCAGTATTGTTCGCGGCAACTTAGTAAGGTTACACAAAGCCCATGCAAGTATAAAAGATAACACATATCCGCCAACACCTACTATAATCGCATAGATCACTGTATTGGGCAATACAAACTGCATAAAGACTTCATCACTGGTTATCAGTGTTATGTAATTCAGGAATCCGGTAAACTCTGGAAACTGAATTGCGTTAAAGTTAGTGAAGGATAAGATTACCGCCATAATAACCGGCACTAGAATGAATGCAATGAATACAAGTGCATATGGTGCCATAAAAAGGTAGCCATGCCAGTTGGATCGTTCTCTCCTTCGGATATTACTTCTTTTTTTAGGCGCTGCCGCTGTGGCAGCATTCGTTTTATTATTAGCCATATTCCACTCCATCTCTTACTTCCCAATCAATTCCTTGACAGTTTCCAAAGTCGGAATGTTGTAGTCTTTTATCGTCTTCCCCTCACTGTCAAGATAACCAAACTCTTCCAGCTTACGGGTAAACTCATGATTTACACTCTTAACCGCCTTGTCGATTCGTGTACGCTCATCCTGACCGTTTACCACAATGTCATTGAAGGCATTGCTGATCTCACGTTCAAGCAGGTAGGTACCCGGAGCACGCGGCACGTCTACTACATTCTTCGCAGTTTCTACAATCACTTTCTTCGAGTTTGAATCAAGAGGAAGCTGTTCCATCGCTCCCATATTAGCTGTCGGCCAGATATAGTCATCACCATAAGAGATCTGTATCGTCTGTCCGAACTTCGCCTGTGTCTCTGTGGAAGACCACCATTTGATGAACTCCCATGCCCTCTGTTCCCTCTCTTCATCACTCTTAAAGATTACTGTACTTTCAGCACAGCCACAGACAGAACGGTCAATGGTCCCATCCTCTTTCATTGTACCAGGCGTCAGTGCGATCTGCCATGAACCTTCCAGCTCAGGAGCCGCATTCGTCAGCATGTTGTAAGTCGCATAGTCAGCAATTCCGATAGGGACATCACCATTGCGGAAATGCTGATAGAAATTATCCATATTCACCGGCAGATTATATACCGTAAAGAGGTCTGTCAGTGTAGTAAATCCGCTTACCGTATTTTCTTCGCCAAAGGCTGTTCCATTATTAGCCGAAGGTTTATATAATGCCCCTCCATTCTGCATGATCAATGGATATGTTCCATGGAAGTTACGCATCAGCAGCATTCCGGCTGTCGGATAATAGAAGTTCAATCCTCTCATCTGCAGGTCAGGAAGCATATTGATGACATCTTCCATCGTCTCCGGAACCTTCATTCCCAACTTCTCCATTACGTCCTGCCGATAGAACAGAACCCAGAAGTTCATGGTCTCCGGCATGGAGTACACACCATCACCGATGGAACCGGTCAGGAAAAATCCTGGTTCAAACTGTGATGCGGCCTCTTTAAAGTCGCTGAACTTCGTCATGTCTACCAGCGCCCCACGGATGCCAATCTCATATGGAATCGTATAGTTGATACCGGTAGCAACATCGGGTGCATTGCCTGCTGAATTTGCCAGCACCAGCTTGTTCTGATCCGGCATGACACTGATATCAACTTCAATCCCTGTCTTTGGAGTGAAGTCCTCATCAATCATCTTCTGCATAATCTGAATATACTGGCTGGAACGGTTTACCCATACCTGAAGATGTTCTCTGTTAGTACTTGCAGCATTATAATCCTGATTGGTAAAGGATGAAACAAAGCGCTTAACGTTCATCCATGCCGAATTAAAGAATCCTGGCTTGGACGGAAGCTCAGCACCATCCTGATAGATATAGACGCGGTCGATCGCCAGTCCATTCTCGATCAGGTTATCAATCGTAGTCGCCAGATGATGGTTTACCGAACTGGTACTGGTCGAAAGTTCTGCAATACGGTAAGGAATCTCATCCGGGTTATTTGCCAGGCTTCTCAACTGCTGTGCCGCGATAAGCATAGAGGACATAACCGCCACATTCTTATCACTGTCACTCCACTGAACCGCACTCGCCTCCAACTGTGTCAGTGCATCCGCATAACCATTCAGTGTCTTTTCCAGATTTGGTATATATCTGGAAAGCTTCAGGTCACGGTACTTATCTGCATTAGTTCCGGCAACTTTCGTTATCTCCAGCGCCAGGTCATTGACATCAGACATGATCCTGTCAAGCCCTTCCATAATATAGCAGATATTATCCATACTGATGGTATAGGACACTGTATGGGTACCTGGTGTAAGGTGAACCGTAAGATTGTTGCCTTCCGAATCTGTCAACGTCTTGGTCTGGTAATTTGTAGAATAGGACATGCCATAAGAACGGAATGCCTCACTCGGGATCTTACCATCTACTTCAACATCTACAAATACCGGAAAATCTGTTTTCTCTGACTGACGATAATTTAATGCAATATTATAACTGCCTTCCTTTTCTACCTCAAAGCTGTAAGTAACTTTCTGCCCTGCTTCGTTAAACGAATCAGAGTCCAGCGTGTTCAGCACGGTATCATCTACTTCATATGGGTCCAGGGCAGTATCATACTCTACCACACCATGGATAGATGAACTGTTCGTAGATGAATACTTCTCTCCCTGAACTGTGATCAGGGCATCTCCATCTGCTTTCTCTGAGCCTGAATATGCCGAAACTGTCTCCGGCGCCCTCAATGCCAGATTACCAAGAAGGAAATTGCCCTCCTTGATGGTGAACTTCAGAGTATGTTTCCCCTGCTTCAGTTCCAGTTTTAACGGATCTGAATGACGGTAACTGGAGTCCATCAGGCTCTGTGTCTCCCATTTGATATCTTTGTCCGGAATCGCTACCACTTCGTTATTGTAGCGGTCATAGGACGGCTCCTCGCTCAGTTTCCATGTCGTCTCCAATTCCATGTTGCGACATTCATAGAATGGATAGGCATCATCAATCTGCATACCGAGGGAAATCGGCAGGATCGACTCATCATAGGAGAGATAATCTGTATCCAGATAGTACAGGCCGTCTTCCGGAACATCAATCTCCACCTGGGCTGTGTCACCCGTCGACAATTTCAAAACCTGTGCGGAGCCTTCATAGCTCTGCGTCTCATTCGTCAGTTTCTGCCTGCTGTCACCAGCCGCTGCATCCTTCATGTCGAAGCTTACAGCATCCCCTTTGTAATCCGGCAGTGAGTACTTCTTACTGATCACAGTATAGTTCGTGCTGATCCGCTCACTTGAGTAGTCCTCTGCGGCCTTGCCTGAAGCCTGTTCTGTAATATCTTCAGGTTTCGTCTGATCCGTCACCGGATCAGCCTTGGCACGCTGTGCTACACATGCAGCGACCAACGACGCAGCCAGTACAAGTGCAGCTGTTTTCCTGACTTTTGTTGTGAAAATTTTGCGTCGCATAACATCCTCCTTATCCTTTTTTATTCGTCAATCATTCTATATTAAAACACTACGGTATAGTTTATAATACTATGTTACGGTGCAAAAGTCAATAGATTCGGCAGGGGTTATTGTTGTTTTTTTATAAAAAAATGGACTCTTTCTCACTTTTTTTAGTGTATTATGCACATTCCCCCTGCTTCTGCCACAAGAAAACAGAGATAATCTGACAACAGACCACCTCTGATTTCTGTTTATTCTGTGCATATCATATACTATAATGTTCACCCTTTGTGAAATCTCTTGTAAAGAATATAGATCAGATATGCCGCAGATGATACCACTGTTAATATAATGGAATAATCCAGCAGGGAATCAAATGTCGGATTCCAGATACTGATCAGCACAAGCGAGGCAAATAAAAGCATTACCAGCCAGTACGCAAATGCCAGCACTGTCACCACAACCCAGCCCGCCACATCTTTGACGATCTCCATCGTATGTTCTTTCCGCAATGTCTGTTCTGATACTTCCCGTTCAATCAATACTTAACCCCCCATATACTTTCATTCTCACCTACAGCAGAGAAGGTCATCACTTTCTTTCCTGCCTCATCATTCATCTCGCAGAAGACACCGCTGTAATCTTTGCCATCCAGCGTAATATGAACCTGATAAGAACCATCTTTCACCTTCCACATGCCTTCTACATCTTTCCCGAACACATTGCCGCCCTCGGTCAGGACGATCTTCTCCGGTTCCGCAATCTCTGAACCGATCTTCGTTCCCTGGTTGATCATATAATATTCGCCTACAACTTTGCTCTTCTCATACCCTTTTTCTTCAGCCGCCTCTCCTTCTGTGGCATATGGCAGCATGCATGGCCATCCCTCCTCATTCAGGAGATACTGGTGTACACGAGGCTGATGCTGCTCCCCTCTTTTCTCAAATCTGGTATGGCACACAATATAGCGCTTGCCGTCTTTGGCGATGAATGCAGAATTGTGTCCTGTCGCCATATATGCCTGGTCCAGGGAAGGCAGCCGGTAATTCCCGGATAACTTTAACCCGAAATTAGCATGGCTTCCTGCCCCCTGTTCCGGGTGCTCACCATTCATGTCTTCGTAATTCCCATTCGGTGTCTTGGAACGGAATACCCGGATCTGATATCCCTTCTTCTGCTCCAGCCCGCCATAAGACACATACAGATAATAGTAATCGGACTCCTTGTCATATAAAATATAAGGGGCTTCTATGGATACATGCCCGCCGCCCAGCAGCTTTTTCCCGAAATATGGGTCCACATCATTCTCTGGATCTGCTTTTGGATGAATCACCTTTCCTGTCTCTTCATCAATCTCCAACAGGAAAATACCGCCGGACCAGGAGCCATATGTCATCCACATTTTTCCATCCTTGTCCCAGAATACCGTAGGGTCAAGGGCATTGGGATACTTGTTGTTATTATAAGTGATGCCTTCGCTCTGCATATAAGTGTTGACCGCATAGTCTTCATCTACCACTTCCAGCACATTTGTCTTATCCATCGTGCTCTTGTTAAATCCAGAATATATGAGATTCCCCTGCCACTCAAATGGTCCTTCCGGTGAAGGCGATGTAGCATAGCAGACTGTCGAGGTGAAATAATTGGACGAGGTGCAGAAATACATATAATAAAGCCCGCGTTTCTCACTGTATTTTACATCCGGTGCCCAGATGCTGGTCCCCGACGCCGGAACAATGCTCTCCTTACTTCCTGTAAATGACAGGGCGCCATCCTTGCTTGTATAAATCTTCCCATAAATTGGGTTATCCGCCGGTGCGCCGTGGTACAGGTACTGCCATGTACGCAGGTCTGTGGATTTTGCCGCTGACATGTGAGACCCATAAATATAGTAGTTCCCATCTACCTCAAGGATCGAAGGATCATGAACCGCCTCACCCGCTTCAATGAATTTCGTCTCAATATCATCCATATTTACACTGAAGTCTGTCTTCAATGCTGCCTTCTCTCCGGCGGCGGCCTTTTTCCTCTCCGCTTTATCCTCTTCCGTTAACGCCCCGGATTTTTCCTCCTGGGCCACCTCCCCGGATTTACCATTATCTGAGGTCTTTTCCTGGGATTTGCCACAGCCTGTAAGCAAAACCGCCATTACCGTCAGAAGGCTGACCGCTGTTTTTATTTTCTTCTTCATGAATAACCTCCTGTTTTTGATTTTTATGTTATTATAACAAAAAAAGGGGAAAGAATCAACGGCTTTCTTGTGCACATTTACCACTTCATTTTCCCAGGATCCAATTATACTGCTTTATTTATAATAATTTATCACAAAAAATTGTAAATATATATATCATAATTATATGATATGTGTTATAATATTGACGGAAGAGCAGGCAATAACTCTGATATATAGCCGCCGGGTACTCTTTCCAGCCGTCCCGGCAGGACGCAAAACAGTTTTAAATAACGTATGTTACAGATTATACATAAAGGGGAGAGAATATATGGAAGCGACAGGATCCAACACGAATCCGGGAAATGACCGGAATACATCCAGCATAGAACATGATTATCTGACTGGTCTCGCCAATCGGCGTGGTCTTTATGATTATTATGATTCTTTGGACAAAAACCATGTTCTTCATGCCATGTTTATTGATATTGATAATTTTAAACGTGTCAATGATATATATGGCCACAGCATGGGGGATAAACTGCTCATTGCCATCAGCCACCTGATCCAGAACCACACCCGCAGTTTCACTTCACGCATCGGAGGGGACGAATATGTCGTCCTTCTGGATGGCAAGCTGGATACCGATAAGGTGGAAAATACTGCCAGCGACCTTATCAGTAACATGGAACACATTGATTTCCGCACAGATATCCTTTCCCTTGTCTCACTCAGCATCGGCATCGTATTTTCCCAGACAGCTTCACAGCCCCTGGATGACATTCTCGCCAAATGCGATGCTGCCATGTATCAATCAAAATACAACGGAAAAAATAAATATACCATCTACCGTTCCAATGACAAGACATTAGAGATCAACCGCAACATGGAAGAAGAGATGGAGGATGCCCTGAAAAACGGCGAATTCCAGGTCTGGTTCCAGCCTAAGGTCAACATGATCTCAAGCAAGCTGTATGGTGCGGAAGGGCTTTCCCGTTGGATCCACCCGGCAGATGGTGTCAGGGAACCCATTACCTATATCCCTCTCTTTGAAAAAAACGGTTTTATCGCCAAACTTGATATGTTCATATATGAGGAAGTCTGCCGTCTAAAGGCTTCATGGGCAGGCCGGGTCTATGAACACATTCCCATATCTGTCAATATGTCCCGGCTTCATCTGTATGACAAACATTTTGTCGATGAACTGGTGCGGATCGCCGGCCAGTACAATGTACCAACGACAGAACTGGAACTGGAGATCACAGAAGGTACATTCATTAAAGATAATGCGGAACTGATCAAGGTGATCGATGTCCTGCAGTCCCATGGATTTATGGTCTCCATTGATGATTTCGGTTCCGGCTTTTCGGCACTGAATCTCCTGAAGGATCTTTCTGTAAATACAGTCAAGATCGACAAAGAATTCCTACAGGTTTCTTCCAATACATTTCGCGGAAAAAAAGTTATCCGCAACGTCATCGCCCTCTGCCGCGACCTGAAGATCGATGTGGTGACAGAAGGTGTTGAGACATTAGAACAGGTTGATTTCATCACAAGATGCGGTTGTCCCATCGGACAGGGATTTTTCTATTCGAAGCCAATCCCGGCAGACGAATTTGCCAGGTATGCCGAAGAGCACCTCTCCAATTTCGGCAATGACTTTACCTTTCGTTTCAATGGCAGCCTTGACTCAGAGGACGGCAGCATGAAAGGCCATATCTGTGGCGAAAGCCTGCGGTACGAAAAGGGGATCTTCTCCGATTCAGGTTCCATCTTCTTCCCCGGCGGGGCAGTTGAGACAAATATCATCGAACTTCCACCGCAGATCCTTGTCAATGACAGCTATACCATTTCCATGTGGATAAGGCCCAAAGAGCTTCATCAGTGGACTTCTGCCCTCTATGTAAAGTTTGAAACAGGTTTTATGGGGATCAGTCCCCTTGCCTGGGAAGGCCACTCTGATTTCCGTATCAGGGATTCAAGGGAAGTCAACGGCTGGTATGATGCCAGTGCCTGTCAGCTCCAAGAAAACCTCTGGTGGCACTTCATCGTATCCTATAATGCCAACACAGAGACAGCCACCACTTTCGTAAATGGTGATGTGCTGGCTGTCATGAAAGAGATCCCAACAAACCGCTATGTTAAAAGGATCGTTCTGGGCGGTGATGTGTTCCAGCCCTCTTTCATCGGCAATCTATGTGAACTGGTCATTTATAACGAAGCAAAAGACTATGACTTTATGCAGGAACTGCATGAATCCTATATTAAAAATGAAAAATTCATCGGCGGGCCGCTAAAGAAACTGCTGTGACTACAACTCAAAGATACCAGCCTGAACCTAATAATTTCAGGCTGGTATCTTAACTTTGTTATTTAATTACTTAAATATTTCGGTCTCTTTAGGCTTCCTTTCTTGAAACTATACTCCGGCGTCTGAAGGGGATATTGGATCTCATCCTCATAATACCATGGATCCCCTTCCTCTTCATGTGCCGGATTTTTCAATAACTGGAACTGCTGTGCCGGCATAAATCCCTGAGCAAGAAGAAAAGCTTTTTTTCCCTCTCCATTTTCACAGACATCCACCACCATGGCTACGTGCCCCGGACTGCCTCCCTGAATAAAGATATCTCCTGCCTTGATATTCTCCCGTTTAATTTTCTTTGATTCCCTCTCCTGGGACAATGTACTCGAATAAGCAAATACCATACGCAGATATCTCTTGAAATTTTCATAGGAATCATCATAACGGCCTCCTGCCACCCATGAAGTGCTTCGGGCAACCTGGATCCGGTAACCTTCCCGCCATTTTGTGTAATCTGCCTGAAATCCATCTGCGAACTGGAAAGAGATCCTGTCATACTGCCCTGTCTTCCAGAAATATTCTGCGTACATGCGGATCACGGAATCCGCACACTGCTGCAGGTCTTCTTTTTCAATGGGCAGCTTAAACACAGCCACATGGGCATCCTGATTCTCTTTATTTTTTCCATTATACAGTTTCACCTTGGCTCCTGCCTTCCTGAGTTCATAACTGCGCAGGAAGCTGCCGAAACTGTCTTTCCTCTCCTTCACGCGCTGATACCCTGCCGGGGGATTTACCCTGGTTTCCAAAGTCATCCCTGTCTTATTGATGATCCCCCCCTCTCCGGCAGCGACCGCTCCGCCGGATGATGTCCCGCCGGATACCGCATTTCCGGATACAGCTGCTTGTGACGCATTGGCAGCGCCGCCGCTGACAGCTACTTCTGTCTCACTCCCCCACGAAAAAGGACGGCATGCGAATAAAATAAGTATCAGGACGGCTGCACCCAGCACCGTCGCCATCACAATGGCATCCTTCTCTGTCATTCTGTGTCCCATATCCTCATTCCTTTCCCCTCAAAGGCAGCTCATTTTCTATCGTGACCTGACAGCTTTTCATAGCCTGTAATGCTATTTTGTGGCTCTCTGGCGTAACTCCGGCGCAGCAGGATGCATCCACAACGATCTCCGTCTCCGGCAGAAATGCTTTCACCAAAAGCGCATTGGAGATCACACAGATATCTGTGCATAACCCCACCAGTACAACCTGCCGGATGGCTTCTCTCTCATTTTCTTCCCTCAAGCGTTCTCCCAGTTCCACAGAGCCAAAAGCCGGTTTGTCCACCACAGCGAATGCCTTCCCTGTTGGGAGTTCCCCGCTGATCTGCCACCCCTGTGTCTCCCTGATACAGTGTCTTACCGGGAGGTTCCGTCCCTCCTGTGTCCGTAAATAATCATCCTCATGGGTATCCCTGGTGTAAATGACTTTTCCCCCAAACTCCTCTATCTTCTCTCTGACTTTCACTACAATCTTCTGTGCTTCTTCTGTACCCAGCGTGCCATCAATAAAATCTTCCTGCATATCTACAACAATTAAAAAATCTTGCATTTTTCCCTCCTGTATACTGGTTTTTTACATCTTGCTATAGTATACTATAAGGGGACAAAAATATCAAATCCGAGGTGATTTCTATGTATACAATTCAGGACCGTGTTTCTTACAGCCGGATCGACAAAGATGGGCTGCTGGGAATATCCAATGTCGTAGACTCCATGCAGGACTGCTGCATGTTCCATTCGGAGGATGTGGGACACTCTGCCCTGGAACTTCTGAAAAAAGACCGCGCCTGGCTGGTCAGCTCCTGGCATGTGGTATTTAACCGCCGTCCAGCCCTGGGAGAGAACATTACGGTTCACACATGGCCCTATCAGTTTAAGGGGATCTTTGGCTGCCGTAACTTCCTAATGGAGACGCCCAAGAAAGAAGTTCTCGCCTATGCTGACTCCCGGTGGTTTTATTTTAATTCCGCATCCGGACGCCCGGCAAGGATCGATAAAGAAGAACTGGAAGTTTATCCAGCCGAACCTCCCTATGAAATGGAATATGCTGCCAGAAAAGTACGCTGTCCGGAAGGTATGGAATTAAAGCAGGTCATTGACGTGTGTGAAAATTATCTGGATACAAATAACCATGTCAATAATGGACAATATGTCCGTCTTGCAGTAAACGCCCTTCCCACTAGCTATGAAGTAAGGGAACTCCGCACAGAATTCCGTCTTGCCGCAAAGATGGGGGACACACTGTATCTCCGGACTGCTGCCACAGAAGATCACTTCTACGCCACACTGACCGATGAGGCCGGAGAGCCATATTTCCTGAGTGAATTTCAAGAAAAGCCCGTCTGAAAGCGACGGACTTTTCTACCTCTCAATCATCTATTTCTTTTTCAAATTTAATGATCTTTCCTGTCTTGGCATTTACCTCAACCTCATACTCATATATGCCTTCGACCATATCAATCTCATATACTGCCACTCCATCATCCTTATCAAACTCCACCTTGACGACGGTCGCATTGGGCGCCTTAGACAATGCGATGCTCTTTGCCTTCTCTGCGCCGATATAACCTGTCTTGGAGGCAGAAGACTTCCTGACCGTGATCTCCCACTCATAATCTAACAGCTTACCAGTCTTACTGTTGTACGCCAGTTCATATTTTTTGCTGCCCTTCGTGAGTTTTATCTTATACTGTGATAAACCATCGTCCTGCTTTAACTTTATGCTGCGGACGGCTGCCCCTCTCACCTGTTTCTTTGCCTTTTTGGTGATGGCAGAACGGGACAGGTCTTTCTTGTTCTGGCCTGTCACTGCCGGATTCATTGTCTCCCAGCCATATTCCAAGAGCTTTCCGTCTGATGCACGGTACTTCAGTTTATATTCCTTATTTTTCTTTAATAACTCCACTTCATATACCAGTACACCATTTTCCATATCGGTATCCAGTTCTGTGACTGTCGCAGAAGGAACTTTCTTTAATGCCATCTTCTTTGCGGCAGAAAAACTTCCTATCTTCTTTGCCTCCGCTGTGACCGCCCCCTGCGTCACAGTGATGACAGACAAAAGCAATGCAGCTACAATAATTCTCTTCATCATTTTCTTCATAGTGATTCCCTCGCTTTCTTTATCGTAGCCCAACGGCGGGTTCAAATTGGCACCGTTGAGCTAATCCCATAATAGCATGAAAAGATTAAAATAAGATTAAGAACTAATTTTTTTTAAAAATCACGAGAAATTCACTTCCCCGTCCCTTTTCACTCTCTACCAATATCTCTGCATGATGAAGCCTTGCGATCTCAGCAACCATAGATAATCCCAGTCCCATGGAATGCTTCTGTGAACTTCTGGCAGCATCTGCCTGATAGAAACGGTGAAAGATCTGGTCTGTCTCATGTGCCTCCATCCCTATTCCATCATCCCTGACACGGATGCAGATCCGGTCATCTTCTTTATATAAGCTGACATGGATGCTGCCATTTTCTTTCCCATACTGATAACCATTGGAGATCAGATTGGTCAGGAGGCGGATCAACATCTCTGTATTTCCTCTTATCACAAGGCCTGGTTCTGCCTCATAAGACAAGGTAATCCCCTTCTGGCTGTTCAGCATCTGTTCTTCGGATACCATTTCTACCAACTGGGAGAGATCGACCTCTTCCTTTTCTGACAGCATTTCCATCCGTTCGAGGCGGGAATACTGGAGCATGCCATTCACAAGCCGTTTCATGTATCCCCCCTGCCGCTGTATCAGTTGAAGGTCCTTCTTATATTCTTCTGGTGTCCTGTCCCTCGCCAGCGTCAGTTCCGTCTGTGCCAGGATCGCAGAAACGGGAGTCCTCAGTTCATGCGATACATCCGAGGTAAAGTGTCTTTGGTTTTCGAATGCCCTCTCCAGGCGATCCATCATACGGTTAAATGAATATGCCAGTTGGTGCAGGTCATCCCTGCCTTTCTTCAGTTCAATCCGGCGGGACAGATCCGCCCCATCATTGATACTCTCTGCCGTAATGGTCATTTCCCGGATGGGCCTTAAAAATGTCCCCGCCAGAATATACCCACCTATAATCGCCGTCAGAACGAGGACAGGCACAATAAGAAGTGTCAGCTCCACCATCCTGCCCAATATCGTCTCTGAGGCATCTTCATTTACAAAACCCTGTAATACCAGGCCCTTAAGGTTTTCTCCGGTGAGCCTTACATGGTAGACATAATATTTCTCTCCCCCTACCATCTGTATCTGGACTCCTTCGCTGTCCGAAAGAGGGATATCCACAGGCGGCTTTCCATAAATGATCCTGCCCTTCTGATCCATCAGAACTGTGTATACTCCTCTTCTCTCCTGGACAAAATCATCATCGATTTCAAGGTATCCATCCCCATACAGAATATAGTGGTCTCCCGGTTCCACATCCTCACTCTCAAAATCATCTGTGTACTCAACTTCTTCTGTGTTGCTGTCCACAGCCGTCTGCAGTGTCTCCTTCACGTCCGTATATAAGACATAACGGTTGATGACAAAAATCAATGAAAACATAATGGCAAAGATCACGATCATCAATGCCGAAAACCATAATGTAATCTTTGCCCATATTGTCACATTACCCCGTCCTTTCTATGTGAAATCCCTTATCACATACCCTTGTCCCCGGACAGTCTGGATCAGTTTTTTCTCAAATCCTTCATCTATCTTTTTGCGGAGATAGCGTATATATACATCAATCACATTGGTACCACCCTCATAATCATAATTGTACAGATTGTTCTCAATCTGCTCCCGGCTCACCACTTTATCCTTATTCCGCATAAGGTATTCAAGCAGTGAAAATTCCTTTGCAGAAAGACGGATCTCCTTTCCGCCGCGCATCACCTTATGTGCTGATACGTCCATGGACAGGTCTGCAACCTCATAGACATTCATCGCCACGGCTGCCGACTTCCTTGTCATGGCACGGATCCGTGCCATCAGCTCCTCAAAAGAAAACGGTTTGATCACATAATCATTCGCTCCCAGATCCAGCCCCTGCACCCTGTCCTCCACAGAATCCCTGGCTGTCAGGAACAGTACGGGAGCCATCCCGCCTCCGGCGCGGTATTTCCGCAGTACTTCAAATCCATCCATCACTGGCATCATGACATCCAGAATAACAGCATCATACTCCAGTTGCTGCATATAATAAAAGGCATCCCCCCCATTATAGCAGGCATCTACAGAATAGCCGTCATCCGTCAGTTTTTCCTTTATGATATTGCAGAGATCTTCTTCGTCCTCTGCCACCAGAACGCGCATGAACTCACCTCTTATACCTGAAATTTCTTCAAGAAACTGCGGGTACGCTCATTTTTCGGATTGTCGATCACTTCCTCCGGCGTCCCCTCTTCTATTACCATTCCCTCATCCATAAAAAGTATCCGGTCAGATACTGCTTTTGCAAAATCAATCTCATGTGTCACAATGACCATTGTCATTTTCTCCGCTGCCAGCTTCTTAAGAACCCGGAGTATCTCGGCGGTGATCTCCGGATCCAGCGCCGAAGTCGGTTCATCAAAATAGAGCATCTTCGGTTTCAGCGCCAGTGCCCTGGCAATGGCGACACGCTGCTGCTGCCCGCCGGACAGCTCACAAGGATAAGCAGCTTCTTTTTCCTCCAGGCCTACTTTGGCAAGCAGCTCCCGTACCTCCCTGTACACTTCCTCTTTCTCCCGCCTCTGAATAGTAATGGGGGCATCCGAGACATTTTTCAAAACTGAAAAATGTGGAAAGAGATTGAAGTTCTGAAAGACAAGGCCAAAGTTGGACTGTGCCTTCTGCAGCTCTTTCCGCGGCGGATACACGGCATGTCCGGAAATATCTTTCACAATTTTATTTTCACCATAAGTGATCTCACCGCCCTCTGCCCTCTCCAGAAACGTGGCACAGCGCAGCAGTGTGGATTTTCCTGAACCAGAGGGGCCTAAGATGGATACGACCTCACCTTCATCTACATGCAGGCTGATATCTTTCAATACTTCTTTATTATCAAAACTTTTCTTTATATGACGGACCGTCAATACGCTCATTCCATTTCCTCCTCTTTGCTTATCTATAATAATCCAGACGCTTCTCGATCTTCTCCATGGCAAATGCCACCACAAAGTTAAATATATAGTAGAACACTCCGGCAATGAATAATGGCATCAGTGACCTCTCCGCCGCTGAGATCTGGCGCGCGATAGTAAACATCTCTGTATAGGCAATGGCAAATGCCAGAGAGGTATCCTTCACCAATGTAATGACCTCATTTGTTACTGGCGGCAATACCCGTTTCACCATCTGTGGAAACAGAATCCGGAAAAATGTCTGCCTCCGGCTGTACCCCATAACGGCAGCAGCCTCCCTCTGCCCGATAGGAATGCTCTGTATGCCAGAGCGGTAGATCTCCGCAAAATATGCTGCATAGTTCAGGGAAAATCCAATGATCACAGCATAGAACCTGTATGAGTAGGGAGTTGATATGCCAAATACATAATATGGCGCATAAAAGATCACGAACAACTGCAGCATAAGAGGGGTTCCCCGCATAACAGAGATATAGATCCTTGCAATCCACTGCAGCACCTTAAACCGTGACATCCTCACCGCCATGATGCCTAGTCCTAAAGGCATGGCAAATAATATTGTCAGGAAAAAGATGGCAAGGGTGGCAAGCATTCCACTTCCCAGCTTTTTCAGGATCCCGGTAAAAGTAAAGGATGTATTGTTATCTGTCGTCTCTTCTGGTGATGAACCGGTCTCATCTGCCGGCACCGGAGTAGAAAGGACACTGGCATCTATGGCAGGCACCGCATCCCCATCTATGTATGTCTTATCTTCCATACTGAGGCTGGCGCTGTCCTCCAGTCCCCACTTTTTCACGATGGTATCAAAGGTACCATCATAGAGCATCTCCAGCAGTGTCTTCTGCACCTGGTTCCTTAATTCTTTGTTCCCTGGCTTAAAACCAATTCCATATTCTTCCGTAGAAAGATGTTCTTCCAGCATCACAAGAGTATCTTCTTTGCCTTTGATCTGATATGCTGCCACACCGATATCCATACCTACGGCATCCACCATACCGCTCTCCAGATTCATAATGGCAGCGTTATAATCCCCTACCTGCTGCAGTTCTTTCAGGGACGAAGCCAGTACCTTATTCTCCTTTGTGGCGTCCTCCCCTGTAAGAGCCGCCAGAGCAGAAGAATCGCTCTGAACCACTAATACTTTATCTTTCAGGTCAGACAATTCGCTGATCCCTGAATCTTTCTTTACGATCACAACCTGGGAATTATCCACGTATGGCGTAGACCATGTATAGTCCTTCTCCCTGCCATTCATGGTGAAACCATTCCAGATACAGGAGATGGCACCAGAAGCCAGCTCTGAATCTTTGGCATCCCATGAGATTGGCCGCTTCACCAGTTTCCAGCCGTTCCTCCTGCAGACTTCCTCTGCAAGATCCAGGTCAAATCCCACATAATTTCCCTCTTCATCCATATATCCATATGGTGGGAATTCGGCATCGAAACCAACAATGAACTCCTGCTCTCCCGCTGCCCTCACCGGCTCTGTCCCTATCGGCAGCAAAAGTACGGCACACAAAAAGAGAATCCCTGTCATAATCCCAAAAAGCCCTGTGGCAGGGAATCCCATCCTTTGTTTTCTCTTCTCTACTTTCATAACTTTCCTCCACTGGCGCACGCCTTTTGCGCATAAAGAAGTTTGGGCGTGTGCGCACAAACTTCCTGGGTGAAAAGATTTTCACCTTTTCCTCCAACTTTGTTCTTCACATTTTTATCACAGCTATCATTATCTATCACAACTATGCAAAAGTCAATATTTTTCTAAGCGAAACCGGTAAACGCCGGCAGACAGCGAGTTTTGCAAAGGCAGCGTAATGTCTTTGCAACGGAAGAAAACAAACCATTTTTCGGTGTGTGCGATATGCCGGACAACAGACCGTACAATGCCGCTGCCCTGCCCCTCATGCTTGAATGGCTGGCTGGAGAGTGAAAAAAAGCATTACCAGCTCCCTATCAGCTCCTCTTCTGTCTCGTCTATCTCCTCTACGCACTGTGCCGCCGGAACTAATGGGATCTGCTTTCCCTCACGTATGAACAGCGGCACCTCATGAAGCGCCACCTCCACATAATGATGCCCTTTTTCCAAAATCTGTTCCGAATGCTGTCCATCTTTCCAAAATTTCACAAACATCATTCTCTCTGGCAGGTATACATATCTCCCTCCTGCATTCTGCAGATATACCGGGGCGATCATAATCTCATCCCCCAGCATGAGCTGATCCTCCACTTCCTTAGCGAAGCCATCCTCCGGATAGGCAAAAGCAAGAGGCTTAAAATACATATCATCCTCTAACGCCGCTTTTACATACACGCGGTAGAGATAGGGGAGAAGGCGGTAGCGCGTCTCAATGATTCCCCTGAAATCTTCCGTATCTCCAAACTGATATGCCTCCTGCTGCCTGGTACCCAGAGCTGCGTGGTTCCGCATCAACGGGGTAAACACCCCAAGGGCGAGCCAGCGCAGGAGCAGGTCCCTTGTCGTGTCTCCGCCAAAGCCGCCCAGGTCTGCGCCCACATACAAGAAACCGCACATATTCAGGGAAGGCAGCATCTTCAGATTCAGGAGCAGATGAGACCACCAGGAATGATTGTCCCCTGTCCAGATTCCTCCATAACGGTGCATTCCCACATAAGAAGACCGGGAAAACATAAGAAATCTCTTCCCTGGCTCGATCCTCTCAAAGGCCTCCCCTGCCGCCCTCGTCATATTGTACCCATAGAGGTTGTGCACCCTGTCATGGCGTATCTTCTTCCCATCTACACAATGATAAAAATTTTTATACTCTTCTTTTGGATCGCAGTGAAACATTGTTGGCTCATTCATATCATTCCAGAACCCCTCGATGCCCTGACGGATCAGATAACGGTAATGATCTCCAAACCATTTCCGCGCCTCTTTATTCAATACATCAGGAAAATGGGTATCTCCCGGCCACACCTCTGCCACATACTCACTGTCCTTCTCATCTTTACAGAAATATCCCCTCTCCACCCCCTCCTCATATACAGAATATCCCTCCTCGATCTTCACCCCTGCATCAATAATCGGGATCAGGCGGATGCCTCTGTCCTTCATCTCTTTTACAAAGGAAGGGAAATCCGGGAAATTATCTTTATTTACTGTAAAATCCTTGTAGTCCTGCATATAATCAATGTCCATATAGATCATATCCAGTGGAATCCTGTTCTTCCGGTATCCGTCGGCAACAGTACGGAAGTCCGTCTCTGTCCTGTATCCCCACCGGCTCTGCCCGAATCCAAAGGCAAATTTCGGCGGTATATAGCTTCTGCCAATGATGCGGCGGAACTGTCTCACCACATCATAAGCACTCTCTCCCTCTATGACATAGAGATACAGGTCCGCCCGCTCACAGCTTATGGTAAGCACATCCTGGTCACTATACCCCACATCAAATGTCACCTTGGACGGATAATCAATAAAAAGGCCAAAGGGATTACTTCCTGATACCACGATGAAGTTGTGGGCGCCATAAAAGGACCGTTTGTCCTCTGTATGATAGGGATCATCGGTGCAATAACTGACATAACAGTATCCCCGCTTGTTGATCCCCCGGTTCGCCTCCCCCAGGCCATACACAATATCATTTTCCTCCATATGGCAGGTTATGGTAAACCCTTTTTCTAAAGAGACCTCACCATGGGAGGGCAGCCCCTTCTCCTCTTGAATCTTCTCCACCACAGCCTCCGTCTCAAACGGTTCTCCAAAAATGTATTTTCTTATCATAGCAGCCTCCTCTCCTTTACCCCTCTTCTTCCTCTTCCAGCAGCCGCAGTCCTGCAGTACTGGTCACAGGAAGTGAGAAAATGATTCCCCCTGCCGGACTGCCTGTTCCCGCCTGCTCCATAATCGCCCTCATAATCTCATTTTTCTGTTTCGTACGCACGACGATAAAGATCATCTCCTTTTCCTCTGCCAGAGAGATGCCGAAAAACTTTCTGGCATGTTCTGCCCCGGTTCCCTTGGCATGGATCACCGTACCGCCAGGAGCATGTGCACTCCGGGCCGCATCCATGATGGTCTCTATATGCCCTGCATTGGCAATCGTGATCAATAATTCAAAATCTGTCTCCTTCAATGAACTCTCCTCCTCAATCATAACCTCCTGGCCAACCATGAGATAATTCAATGCCTTCTTCCCGCCAATACTGCTGACAGGTATGAGAAAGGCGATCCCCCTCCCTGGTATGTCAATATTCATCCTATTATAGAGTTCCTTTCTCAGTCTCCTCCATGTATCCCATGTAACAAAGGCAAAATAGACCGCTTTCTCTGTTGCCTCCATCCCAAGATAGTCCAGGATTGCGCTGTTTGCCGTGCCGGCTCCCAATGCCGTCAGCGTGATATGAATATCATTCTGCCTGAAAAATGCAATGAATCGGTCACGCATTCCCCGGTTCGTGATAATTCCCATCATATATATTTCATTCATCTGAACCTCCTTTCCTGTAACCTCATCGGATTCCGGCTGAACCCATTCTGTTACAGTTCAATGATGTCATCCTCACCCCAGATATCCAGATAGGATTCTTCTGATCTTTCTTTCCTGCCAGACTTAAATTTATAAACAGCACCCAGGATCTGAATCGCAATCAGCGGTGTCATAGCCACCATTGCCACCACTCCGAATGCGTCCTGAACAATATTGCCTCCCACTGCCTGGCATGCCCCCATGGCAAATGGCAGGAGAAAGGCGGCAGTCATAGGGCCAGAGGCAACACCGCCAGAATCGAAAGCAATGGCGGTAAATATCTTTGGCACAAAAAAGGACAGGCAGAGCGCAATGATGTACCCTGGCAGAATAAACCACAAGAGGGAAATCCCTGTCAGCACCCGCACCATCGCAAGGCCAATAGAGGATGCCACACCAAGGGACAGGCTGAGTCCCATCGCACGTCCCGGTATGGCTCCGGATGTGATCTCCTCCACCTGTTCCATCAGCACATAGATCGCCGGCTCTGCCTTTACGATGAAGAAACCGATCACCATGCCGATGGGAATCAGGATATATCGATAAGGCAGCCCTGCGATGATCTCCCCCAGATAGTTTCCCGCTGGCATGAATCCCACATTGGCACCTGTCAAAAAAAGCACCAGCCCAATATAAGTATAGAGGATCCCAATAATGATCTTCAGCAGTTTCTTTTTCTTAAACCGAATGGAAATAACCTGAAACAGGGCAAAAAATATCGTAATAGGCAGCAATGACAGAGCAATTTCCTTAATGTATTTCGGGAAACCAGAGGAAAAGCAGTTCCACAAGCCAACTGAATCCTGAATCTCCGGCACCGGTGCAGGAGCATATCCAGTATCTGCAGGATGATACAGAAGCCCCAGGAGCAGCACTGCTGCTACGGGGCCTATAGAACACAATGCCACAAGCCCAAAACTGTCCTCCTCTGCATGACGGTCACTACGGACAGCAGCAAAACCTATACCGAGCGCCATGATGAAAGGCACTGTCATGGGGCCTGTCGTCACTCCACCGGAATCAAACGCCACAGTGAGAAAATCCCCTGGAATAAAAAACGTGAGAATAAATACGATCATATAGAAAAGGATCAGAAGCATGGAGAGTGGCTTGGAAAGCAGCATACGGAGCATCGCTGCCACAAGAAAAAGACCTACTCCGCCCGCCACTGCCAGTATCAGGATATGATTGGGAATGGAGGGTACCTGTTCTGCCAGAACCTGCAGATCCGGCTCAGAAACTGTGATCACAAACCCAAGGGCAAAGCAGAGAAGGAGCACCAGCCCTACATGTCCTGCATTCGCCATCTTCGTCCCGATCTTCTCTCCCATAGGGGTCATTGAAAGCTCTGCCCCCAGTGTAAAAAACATCATACCAATGACAAGGAGCACTGCCCCAAACAGAAAAAGGAGCAGGATCCCTGATGGTATCGGTGCAATGGAAAAGCTGAGGAACAGCACGATCCCAATAATGGGGAGCACTGCCTTCAATGCCTCTGTTAACTTTTCTGTAAGTTTCGTTGGATATAAATTCAAACCTTCACCCCAATCCTCATAGATGAAATCTCCTCTCTGCTTCCCCCTTTAACGCCCTGCCCTGAAATAATAATAAAACGGCTAGTAAGACCACACTGATAAAGACACAGATCACAGATGGATATACAATATGCAGCATATTACAGAGCAGAAATGCCAGAGGCAAAAATCCAGCCATGATATTTAAGATCAGATAAAGCAAATAATCCTGAGGCTGCAGATGCATAAACCAGGCAAGCGCATACATCGCAAGCATGGAACAGGAATATAAGACCGGCAGGACAAAATCCATTGACCACCCCCGGAAACCAGTACAGAAATCCCATATCAGCACGAGTGCAGAGAGGACACATAGCTGCCAGAAGATCGCCTTTAAGAGATTTCCGCGTTTTTTCAGGATGATCCCTCCGGAAATCCATGCACTTGCCAGTCCTGCCATGACAAACAATGACCACCATCCGGTCTGAGGCAGGCTGGCATTGACTGCCCCACAAATTCCGGCAGCGACCACACTGCCAAGAACCAAAAGGCGGATCAACAGTCCGTACTGCTCCGTTTCGTGTGGTATGTCCGGAAATACATTTTCTCCATCCGGCTCCCCCACCAGTCCATTCTGGCAGAATGGGCATCGGACAGAATTACCTGTTATCCCCAATCTACATTTTGTACAATATCGCATTGTTTGGACCTCCCATAATAATCTTTGTTTTCCTCCCATAATAATCTTTGTTTTCCTCTTGTTAACTCGCTTTTTCTCATTTT